>JBGPLF010000076.1:0-15446 GCA_041486265.1 bacterium | reverse complement strand
GGCGCGACCGGGTGCGATGCAGCAACTCGCTGCGTTGCTCATCCGTCAATGTGATGGGCGCAGTGGTCTCCATGCGCCTGAGTATACTACTATTGGTTCAGTTGTTACAGTGCACTAGGAGCCGCCAGGCCAGCGATTCAAGTGCAGTGGCGCACTGTGGATGTTCATCTAGGAAGGTGTCGAGTAGCGTTAGGGCCACGCCGGTGGCCTTTGGCCCCTCATCAACTGCGGCTGCCTCAAGAAGAGGTTGGAACGAGTCCACATCGAGTTTCTTGACCCAAGCGCCCCAAACAAGCACGCCTAGATCAGCTGGTCTCAGTGTTCCCGTCCGGACCAGTGACGTCAGACGGCGCGCACCTCGCAGGCTAGCGTCAACTCGCCAAGTCGCCTCAAGAATGGCGGAGGATAAGAAGGGTTCCGTTGCAGCCAGTCGATCGAGAACCTCGTCTGTCCTTTCTCTTCGACCCGCCTGCGCATGTCCCATCAAATAACCTGCGAGGAGAGCGGAACCTCTCTCCGCACGAACTTGTTGAAGCAAGGTCTCTAGTCTAGTGTCTCGTAAATAACTTGACATTTGGCGGGGCTCCTGTAGCCTGTCACTATGCGGGAACCAGCTGAAGCGCTTGAGATCACTGCTGAGCAACGGCAGGCTTTGGAAAGCCTCCTCCGCTCGCGGACGGCTCAGCATCGTGTCGTGATGCGGGCTCAGATCATGCTGGGGGCGGCGGCCGGGAGGCCCAACCAAGCGATCGCGCGCGAACTCAACGTGTCGCGACCTACAGTCCTGCAGTGGCGTGCACGGTTCACAGCGGGCGGAGTCGAGGCGTTGACCCACGATGCCCCGCGTCCGGGGCGTCCGCGGAGCATCGATGCGAGGAAGGTGGAAGCCGTCGTGCAGGCGACGCTGCACAGCAAGCCGAAGGCCGCGACGCACTGGAGTGTACGAACCATGGCCGCCGCACAAGGCATCAGCGCGGCGACCGTGCAGCGCATCTGGCACGCCCACGGGCTACAGCCCCACCGCGTGAAGACGTTCAAGCTGAGTCGGGACAAGCGGTTCGTGGAGAAGCTGCGCGATGTGGTGGGATTGTACCTGAACCCCCCGGAGCACGCGCTGGTGTTGAGCATCGACGAGAAGAGCCAGATCCAGGCGCTGGACCGCACCCAGCCGGGCCTGCCGTTGAAGAAGGGCCGTGCGGGCACCATGACGCACGACTACAAGCGTAACGGGACCACCACGCTGTTCGCGGCGCTCAACGTGCTTGATGGGAAGGTCATCGGCGAGTGCACGAGGCGGCACCGCCATCAGGAATTCCTCCGGTTCCTGCGCAGAGTGGACCGGGACACACCGGCTGAACTGGACGTGCACTTCATCGTCGACAACTACTCCACACACAAACACCCTGCGGTCCAGCGATGGCTGAAGAGAAACCCACGCTTCCACATGCACTTCACCCCGACTTCCTCTTCGTGGCTGAACCTGGTGGAGCGTTGGTTTCGTGAGATCACCACCAAGCGTATCCGCCGTGGGTCCTTCCCGAGTGTCGACGCCTTGGTGGACGCCATTGAAGAGTACCTGCAGCATCACAACAAAAACCCAAAGCCCTTCATCTGGACCGCGACGGTCGACCAGATCCTCGCGAAGGTGTCCAGATGTAAGGCAACTTTGGAGACGCTACACTAGCCACTCGCCGCTGACATCCAGTTCTCCCAGTCGGCGGGCGAACCAGACGATACTCTCGGCATTGGGCGACGTCAGCCAATCCAACTCAGACCGCAGCAAATCCGGTCTCAAGAACCCCTCTTCTGCGAGACGCATCGCATGTTCGCCGCCTACCGGTCGCCCCTCCGGGCCTTCGTCGTAATCCCGCAGTGACCAGACGCCGACCCACCGGTGTAGCCGTTCGCCGAACGTCGACCCCTCCAATTTTCGAACCAGATCGCCCAGCCGTTCGCGTTCGGCAACCGACATTTGCCCTGAAGCGTAGCGAAGGAGATCCTCGGCAGCAACTCGCACCTCTCGCCGCTTGTCATCAGAATCCACGGGCAAGCGTTCCAATAGGCATTCAATGTGCTCCTAGCCGCCCTCGAACCCCGGCCGCCCTTCGACGTACTTGTGGTGAGTGCGCTCTCGCGCATCGGGCGCGATACCGTGAGGACGCCGGCGGCGGTCCTCCAGATTGAAGAGGCCGGCGTGGCGATTTGGTCCTACCTCAGTGACGCCAAGATCTCCCTGGCCGACGAGATGGGGGAGGCTATGACGCTACTGTCCTCCCTGGCCTCTTCCTGGGAACGGCGCCGCGCCCGCCAGCGCGTCTATGATGCCCTCCGCCGCCGCGTCGAGGCTGGGGCGGTCCACGGGGGGAAGGTCTTTGGTTACCGGAACGAACGCAACGGCGGCTACGTCTACCGCGTCATTCAGCAGGACGAGGCGCGAGTCGTGCGACGCATCTTCGAGCTTGCGGCGCAGGGCTACGGGGGCAAGAGAATCGCGCTGATCCTGAACGCCGAGGGCGTAAAGCCACCCAGGGCGCGCGGGTGGGCACCGTCCGCGATCCGCGCCATGCTCCACAACCCGCTCTACCGCGGCGAGATTGTGTGGAACCGGACACAGAAGACCGTGAGGCGTGGGACGAAGGGCTCCCGGCGGAGGGACGAGTCAGAATGGCTGCGCCGGCCGGCCCTTGACCTGGCGATCATTGACGAGGCCCTCTGGCAGGCCGTGGACGAGCGCCTCCGGGCGCGGGCGCTCAGGTTCCCCCTCGCGCGCACGTGCAAGACGGGCGGCAACGTCCTGGCGATTACCTACTCGGAGTACCTGCTGACCGGCTTCGGCCGGTGCGCCGAGTGCGGCGGTGCTCTCGGCACAATCACGCGCAGCCACGGTGCGCCCCCGAATCGGTTCCTCGTGCGCTTCTACGGTTGCACCACGGCCGTCAACCGGGGGCCGACGATCTGCGGCAATCGGACGCGCGTCCGGCACAACATCCTCGATGCTGCCTTCCTGGACGCGATCCGGGCGAGCCTGGACGACGGCATCATCGAGGAGGCGGTCGCCCGGGCAGGCGCCCTGCGTCGGGAACGGCGGAGTAAGGCTGTGGAGCGGAGGCGGGGCCTCGAGCGGGAGTTCCAGGAGGTTGACCAGCGGATCGACCGCCTGGTAGACGCCATAGCCGCGGCCGGCCCGGTCGAGGAATTGCTCGAACGGCTCAGGACGGAGCGCGCCCGCAAGTTCGCCCTCTTGGATGAGCTGCGGTCCCACAAGGGCAACGGGAAGGACCAGGGCGAGGCGGAGGTCGTCGCCCGGCTCACTGCCCACGTTACGGAGCTACGCTCTCTGCTCGGGCAGCACATCCCCCAGACGAGGCGGCTGCTCTCGACCATGCTGGCCGAACCTGCGGTCATGATCCCCGTGGTCGAGGACGGTCGGCGTGGTTACCGCTTCAGCGGTCGGCTACGGCTCGGCGGGCTGCTGACAGGGGAAGGCCTGGACGGAACGCGCCAAGAGGTGGTGGCCCCAGGGGGATTCGAACCCCCGTTTCGGCCTTGAGAGGGCCGCGTCCTGGTCCCCTAGACGATGGGGCCACGCGTGCAGTCTTGCGCCGGGGGACCAACCGGCCGGTTCATTATACGAGAGGGGTCTCAAGGTGGCAAGAATTCGGCCCCGCGCGGGGTGGCGTTCGCCTCCCCCACGGTTTCTCCGCCGACCATTGTGCGAAGGATCTCGGACCGACCGCCGCTCGCATCAATCCGCATCACCACGAGATCGGCGCGCGCCCCTTCAGCCAACGTCCCGACCGCGACGCCCAGTAGGCGGGCAGGATTCGTCGAGGTCATCGTCACAGCATCCGCCACCGAGACGTCGGCAAACGCCATGACTTTGCTCACCGCGGACGTCAAATCCAGGGCCGCGCCGGCAAGGTACGGCGTCCCGGGCAGGCTGATGCGGCCCTCAGGGCTCACCGTCACGCGCAGCCCCAGCCATTCGTAGTCGCCCGGCGGCATTCCGGCCAGCGCCACCGCATCACTGACGAGGATCGTCCGGTTGACGCCCTTGGTGCGCACGAACGTCTTCACGACCGACGGCGGCAGATGCTGGCCATCCACGATGATGCTGGCCGACAGTTCATCCGCCGCGAGTTGCTCCCAGATGTAGTTGGGATGGCGCGGGAGCATCGCGTGCGCGCCGTTGCCCAGGTGCGTGGAGAGGCGTGCCCCTGCGGCGATCGCCGCGCGGATCGCGTCGGACGGCGCCCCCGTGTGCCCGATGGCGACCACGACGCCCGAAGCCGCCACGCGCTCGATGAACGTGGCCGCGCCCGGCCACTCCGGCGAGAGCGTCAGAATGCGGATCCGGCCGCCCGCCGCACGCTGAAACGCCTCGAACTCCTCCCAGTCCGGCGCGCGGACGTGCTCGCGCGGATGCGCGCCGCGAGGGCCGTCCTCTGGCGAGATGTAGGGCCCCTCGACATGCATGCCCGCGACGGCACGCTCAATCCACGGTTCGTTCTTGCAGGCATCGGCGATCGTCGACAGGGATCGTGTCATGCGCTCGCGGCTGTTCGTGCAGATCGTCGGGCAGAATCGCGTGACGCCCAGCGCCTGCAGGCTGCGGACCACGCGGCCGACACCACCCGGATCGAGATTGGGCCCATTCAGATCGGTGCCGCCGTAGCCATTCACTTGGATGTCGACGAGACCGGGCAGCACCCACTGGTCGGCGGGCACCGCCGCCCCCGGCAGTTCTTGGATGCGGCTGATGACGCCGCCCCGAATCGTGATCTCGACCGGCGTCCCGCGCATTGGGTCGCGGCCGTTCAGGCTGAAGGTGGACACTCTACGAACCCCCTAATCCGAACCGTTGGCCTGGCGCGCCTCAGGCCGCCTCGACGCGCGTAATGACATCGCGGATGAATGCCGCCCCTTCGCGATACTGTGCATCCAGATCGGGCACGTGGCCGATGTCGATCGCGACGTAGCCGTCAAACCCGTGGCGGCGCAGCCCGCGGAAGAGCGCCTCCCAGTCCACGGTCCCTCGCCCGGGGGCCAGGTGCTCATTGTCGCGGCCGTCGTTGTCGGACACATGCAGGTAGAAGATCCGCCGCCCAAGCTTCTCCACAGACAGCGGCAGGATCTCTTTCTGCGCATGCAGGTGCCCGGTGTCGAGCACCGCGCCAAAGATCGGATCGCCGACATGATCAAACAACCGCAGCAGCGCATCGGTGTTGCTGACCAGCTCGCCGACACGTGGCTCGAGAATAAGGCGCAGCTTCGCATCCTTCGCGATGGCAACGCATTCGCGCACGGTCTCGACCAGGATGTTCCACGTACGGTCCCAGGAAAACCCCGCCGGGATGCGCACGTCGAACTGACGCTTGAACTCCACCTTGTCGGCATAGGGCTTGTGCTTCACGAACTCGACCGGCGCGGCATAGCTGTCCACCTGGACGGTCGGCGCGCCGAAGGCCACGGTCACCTCCGCGGCAAGCTTGAAGAGGTCCAGGGCGTGGCGCCGGCGCTTCTCGTCAGGCTGGAACAGGTCGGGCAGGACGGGACAGAAGTTGATGATGCGCAGGCCGAGGCCATCACAGGTCCGCTGCAGGTCGGCTCTGGCGGCGACGACGGCGCGTAGGTTCTCCTCGCGCACCCCCTCCAGCTCGACCGCGTCGAAACCCAGCGCCGCCATCTCGTGGAGCACCTTGTAAGTGTCCGCAATCGACGGAGGATAGCCGTACTTGGAGATGGCGTACAGCCAGCAACAACTGATCTTCATGATGCAGCCTCCTGACGTTTTCAGTCCCGCGCCCTGATCACACCACACGTGCGCTCCCGCTCTCGCCGCCAAGAGGCAACGGGATGATGCGTTGGGCCCGGGCAGATTGGTATACCGCCAGAACGATTTCGAGCGACTTCCGCCCTTCCTCTCCGTCCACCAGGGGCTCGCGACCATGTTCGATGGCCAAGAGGAAATCTTCAAGTTGTGCCTGATGGTCCACAAACGTCGCGAGACGAGGGTCAGCGACCCCAGACTCCGCAGGGGGCCCGACGAGCGTTGCGATCCGTTGCCGCTCTTCCTCACTTGTACTGGGAGCTTCCCAGGCGCGAATGCGGTCTCCTTCGATCAACACGCTTCCCCTCTCCCCATGGATCTCGAGCCGACGGGGGAACCCGGGATAGACGGAGGTTCCCGCCTCGATAGTGCCAAGGGCTCCGCTTCGAAACCTGAGCACCGCAACCGCCGTATCCTCCACTTCCAATCCTTCATGCGCCAGCGTGTCCGTGAAGGCACTCACGGCCTCGACGGGACCCATGATCCACTGAAGGAGATCCACCATGTGGATGCTCTGGTTGATCAGGGCACCCCCGCCGTCAAGCTCCCATGTGCCCCGCCAGGCGGCGCTGGCATAGTAGGTGGGAGGCCGATACCACTTGACGCAGGCATCTCCCAGGATCAACCTGCCGAGACGTCCCTCCTCAACGACCTCGTGTAGATGTCTGTACGCGGGCATGAACATATCGACGACCACAGGCTTCTGCATGATCTCGGGACCGGCCGAACACCGCAACCAGCGTCGCGCCGGAGACGGCGCGAATCGCATCCGCGTGGATGGGAGCAATCGCCCCCGCGCCGATGAGGGCGAACCGCCGCCCTGCGTCCGGTCCGGCGGCGGCCGGCTTGCGCGGAGAATGGATTATCTCAGACTCCATGCAGGCGTCCCAGCATGGCCAGACAGGCATCCCGCACCATCTCACCGGCTCCGGCGGCGAACCGCGTCGCCACCGCTTCATACCCTCCCGCCTCAAAGGCCGCATGCGTCGGAAGATAGCCGATCGAACCATTCGCGAGACCAACCGCAAAGGTGTAGGGGAAGGGAGAACGGTTCTTGATCTCGAGGCCGAGCTCCACGAACAGCTCGCCCGGAATGGTGACGAAGGCGGCATCGCCAATCCGCAGGGCCTGCAGTTCGGCCTTCATCAGCGCCTCGGCGGTTTCGGCCTCTCGCTGCTTCGCCACGCCGAGGTTGACCTCGGAGTGAAATTGCCGGATCTTCGCAGCAGTGACGGCTTCGGGGGCAGCCCCGGTCGACTCCACCCTCTGGACGTCAGCTTGTGCCGCTGCCAGCGCCGCCTGCGCCTCCGAGACCGACGGCACTTGGCGGAGCGGCAGCGTGATGGACTGGATGGTGGCGGCGACAGGGCCGGTAAGCATCGTGGGGGTCCCCGACAGGACTTCGATGACCTCACCTGCAAGCCGGCGTCCCAGCCGTTGGGCGCGCTCGAATGTGCGCCCGGGAATGGGCGCTCCGATGCCGCTCAAGTCCGCCGAATGCCCCGTGTTGACGTCTCCTTCTGCGCCGTTGGTGAACAGCGCGATGGTCTCAGGACCCTCAACCTGCTCGACGGTCCGGACAGCATACCCGGGGTAGTCCGCGGAGAAGTCGCGGTTGTCAGAGCCGAGGACGACCGCGTGACAGGTATAGTTGACCAGGACGCCGCGGGCCGGGCCCTTCCTGCCCCGCGCCGAAATGACGCCGACCATCGGATCCACGGGCCGGCCGTCTGCGGTGCGTCGATTCACGCCGATCCCCAGGACCGAGCCGAGACTCACCCCCACGTCGGCTTCGTGACGGTGCCGCCAGGCGGCGTGCACGCATCCTGCCAGGGTACGTTGCCAGATGTCGATCAGCGCGTGGTCCGGCCCTGACGGGCTATAGCGGCCTTCGATGTCCGGACCGGAGTGTGTGTGAGTTGCCGAGACCAGAACATGGCCGGCCGGGATGCCCGTCAGAGACTCGACCTGCGTCCGTAGCCGGTCCACGAATGCCCAGGGAAATTGAAGAACATCCACCGCCAGGATCGCAACGGTCCCCGCCTCGTCTTCGACCACCAGGCACCGGGCGCACAGGTCATCATGCACTCCCAGCGCCGGCCCCGTGCGCGCGCCGTACCCGGCCATATATGTGCCGATGGGCGGCGTGATCGTCACCCGATAGACGCCCGCCTTCAGCATGCCGTCCACCTCCTCATCTACCCCCTGATGCCGGTAAGGGCCACGCTCTCGATGATGCGCCTCCGCAATAGAATAAAGACCACCAGCATCGGAGCGACACTGAGCACCGATCCCGCCATGAGCTTGCCGTAGTCAGTGCTGTATCGGAACTGGAACGCCGTCAAGCCAAGCTCCATGTTGAAGAGGCGCTGATCGTTCGCGATGAGGAGGGGCCAGATGAAAGACGCCCACGCCTGGATGAACGCGAAGATACCTAGAGCGCTGAGGGCAGAGGTGGATAGCGGTGCAATCACGCGAAAGAGGATCCACCACTCGGAGCCGCCGTCGACCCTTGCGGCTTCGATGAGTTCATCCGGAACTGCTGAGGCGATGTGCTGCCGCATGAGGAAGATGCCGAAGCTCATGATCAAGTAAGGCAGGACGATCCCCTGATAGGTATTGATCCACCCGATAGGAATGATCTGGATGTAGAGAGGGATCATGTAGCTCTCGAACGGCACGATGGCGGTCCCGAGGATGAGCAGAAACAGCCCGTTCCGGCCGGGGAACCGGTATTTCGCAAAGACAGCGCCGGCCACGAGAGACGTGATCAGCACGGAGAGCGTGGCGGTCAGCGAAAGGCCCAGGCTGTTGAGGAAGAACCGGGCAAACGGCGCGGTTTCGAAGACTCCCACATAGTTAGCCAGCGTCGGACCCTGCGGCAGGAGATGAGGGGGCCAGAGCAGGACCTCGGTGGGCGGCTTGAACGATGTCGACAACATCCACAGCATCGGCAGCACCATCACAATCGCGCCGAGCGCAAGGACGGCGTGGACGAAGACGCTCAGCGCCCGTCCGCCGATCCGCGCCACACCCGGCATCCCGACGCGCGACATCCTAGCCCTCCTCCCCCCGGATGAGCGTGAACTGGATCAGGGTGAATCCCAGCACGATCAACGTCAGGATGACGGCCTCCGCCGACGCGTAGCCCATGCGGAAGTAGCGAAACCCGTTTTCGTAGATGTCGTAGATCAGCACTCGCACCGCTCTGCCGGGAGCCGCCTGGGATCCCAGGGTCATCACGTAGACCTGGGTGAATACGTTGTACGCGTTGATCGTCGCCGTGACGAGAACGTAGAGGACGATGGGCCTCAGGAGTGGCAGGGTGATGGACCGGAATTGCTGCCACCCCGAGGCGCCGTCAAGGCTCGACGACTCGTAGTACATGGCGGGGATGTTGCGGATGCCGACGAGGAACAAAATGAGATTGTACCCCAGGACCTTCCAGACACTCATGATGACGAGGGCCCAGAGCGCGATCCGGGGATTCACCAGCCAGCCCACGGATGGGATGTGAAGGAGCGAGAGCGCGTAGTTCAGGATGCCGTAGTTGGGATCATAGATCCACTTCCAGGCCACCGCCATCGGGACCATCGGGGTGACGACCGGGAGAAAGTAAATCGTCTGATAGAACGGGGCCAGGCGGCTTCTCCCTGCGAGAGAGACCGCCAGGGGCAGCGCCAGGAGGGTGCTGAAGATGACCGTGCTGACGGAGTAGACCGTGGTGTTGACCAGCGCCACGACGAAATTCTCATCGGTCGTCAGGCGCAGATAGTTAGCGAACCCGATGAATGGCTTTTGGACACTGGCCAGATTCCAGTTGTACAGGCTCAAGACCATGGTCCGGGCAATGGGGATCAACCGGATGTACGCGAACAGGATCAGCACCGGGACCAACGCTACGTAGCAGAAGACAAACAGCCTTCGTTGCAGGGGGGACGGGGAGGCGCCCAGGCGCCTCCCCGAAAGCCCAGCGGATCTCGAAGACACGTGCACCCTTGAGGAACTCACTGGGTGCCGTAGATATTTGCGCCCTTCAACAACTCGTCTACTTCCGCTGCCATCCGGTGGACGACCTCGGCAATCTTAGTGGGGTTGTCCTTCAAGGAGGCATCGACATACGCGCTGGTCAGGCGGTCAGCCATCTTGGTCTGAATCTCGTCAAAGACGCCCAGGACCGGATCCACATAGAACTCAAGGCCCTTGGGCGGGGAGACGAAGGGCTCAAACTGCGGCGTGGTGCTCAACAGGGGCTTCCAGTTCACATCTTGCCGCTCGCTGACCCACCCCGTCATGGTCGTCAACCGCAGCGCGTTGTCACGGTTGGTCAGGAACTTCACGAAGTCCCATGCCACATCCTTGTTCTTGCTCGTCCCGGATACGTAGATCCCCCAGGGCTGGAGAAGCATACGCCATCGCTTCCACTTGGGGATGGGGGTCACACCGTACTCGAGCTTGGGGCTCTTGTCCTTGACTTCACCGATGACCCAGGCCTCACGGAACAGCATGGCGGTGTTCCCTGCAACGAACGCGTCCGCATCGTGCTGCACTTTGGGATCATCGACCTTGTACTTCCACACAGCGTCGATGTAGAACTGGAGAGCGGCGCGACCCGCCTCGTTGTCAAAGCCGTTGTGCCACTTACCCGACGGTGTCTGGACAACCAGGGAACCCCCTGCGGGCTCCAAGATGAACCGGAACTTCTCGGTGACCCCGCTGCCCTGACCCGAGAGCCGAAGGCTGATCCCGCTGCGGGTCATCTTACCCGTAGCGTCGATCTTGGCCAGCTTCCGTGCATAGTCCATCAGCTCGGTGAACGTGGTCGGGGGCTTGTTGGGATCGAGACCGGCTTCCTTGAACACGGCTTTGTTATAGAAGAGGGAGGCCCGGCTGCCATCCTGCAGGGGCAGCCCATAGGTCTTGCCCTTGATGGTCAGGTAGTTCACGACGAACGAGTTCCACGCCCCGCTCTTGAGGTAGCTATCCACGCCGGGCGGATTGGGCGACAGAAACCCTCCGTCGATGAACTTGACGGCGATGTTGGCACCGACGTCGTAGACGTCCGGGCCCGTGCCTGTGGGAACAGCCGCGGACAGCTTCTGCTCATGCTCCCGCAGCGACGTGCTGAGAATCGTGAACTTCACGTTCGCATGCGCCTTGGTGTAGTCGGCCGCCACGGCCTTGTAATATGGCTCCAATTCAGGGTAGCCGGTCCATATGGAAAGGGTTACTTCTGGGCCGGCCTGCGAGGGAGGCATCAGGAACATGCCTGTCGCCGCCAGGACCGCCACCAGAATCAGCAGCACCGAGCGTCCCGTGTTTCTCATGATCGCCTCCTCCTTACGGACTGTTTCAGATTGCCTTTCTCGTGCCCTGACATCCTCTTGCTCCTCTCACCTCCTTGCCGGCGGGCCTGTGCGCCGGTTCAGTTGCTCCAGGAACCGGAGAGCCTCCCGGTACTCCGGCTGCAGGTCGCCGGTCGCCGCCACATCCACCGAGACACACCCTGCAAATCCATGCTTGCGGAGCGCGGCCCACACACCATCCCAATCGATGGTACCGCGTCCTGGCACGTTGTGCTCCGGAGTCCGACCGTCATTGTCGGCGGCGTGGACCATGAAGATCCTGCGGCCAAGCTTCTCCACGCTCAGGGGCAAGATCTCCTTCTGCGCATGGAGGTGGGCAGTGTCCAGGACGACGCCGAAGTGATCGTCACCTACGGCATCGAGAAGTCGGAGCATCCCATCGGTGGTACACACCGTCTCTCCCACACGGGGCTCCAGGCAGAACCTCAGCCCCGCATCTCGGGCAAGGCGCGTGCATTGTGTGAAACTCTCCACGAGGCCGGCCCAGAACCGGTTCCAGTCGAAGGCAGGATCGACGGCGACGCGGTATTGGACGTCATACCGGACTGTCCCTTGATAGGGCACCTCCCCCAGGAATTGAAGGGGTGGCAGATAGCTGTCCACCTGAACGGTGCGGCAGCCAAATTCGACCGCCGCGTCCAGGGCCTCCCGGAACAAATCCAGGGCCGTTCGTCGGCGATCCAGATCCTGGCTCACCAGGTCGTGCAGCACTGGCGTGAAGTTGACGACTTGAACGCCCAGGTCGTCGCACAGCTTCTTGATCTCCCGGCGGCGGTTGAGGATGGCGCGGAGGTTCTCCGCTTCCACGCCTTCCAGCTCAATGTAGCGGAAGCCGATCTCGGCCTCCTCACGGATCGCTGCAAAGGTGTCTTCAATGGAAGGGGGTAGCCAAACCGGGTAATGGCGTAGAGCCAGGAGCAACTGCTGATCATGCAACGTCCCTCCCCGACGCCCGCCAAACCTTCGTCAACTCCTTATGCCGCGTGACGACCTTTCGGAATGCGAGTCGTCACGAGCCCACCTCCCCCGATGGTCAACGTGTAGCCGCAGCAGGTTCAGTCCGTGTTCGCAGCCATGCACCGCACGAGGTCCTGACGATGAGGGTCGGGGCGAGCACCAGGGTTCTGCGCCATGGGGCATGCTCCTCACTCAGGAGCGCCAGGAGGAGTCTGGTAGCCTCCCTGCCTAGCCGGTACTTGGGCTGGCTAATAGTGGTGAGCGGTGGGGTCGCGAACTTTGCCAGCTCAATGTCGTCAAAGCCGACAACGGCAGCATCCTCAGGGACCCGAAGCCCTCTCCGGGTGATCTCCTCGACGGCACCGATGGCCATGAGGTCGTCGTAGGAAAACAGCGCGGTAGGCGGTTCGTGCAGGCCGATCAGGCGCGCCGCGACGTCCCCGCCCCCGCTGATATCGGGACGGCCGATGGCGATCAACTGTGGGTCATATGGGAGCCCGTAGTGTTTCAGGGCCGCGCGATATCCATGCAATCTATCCCGGCTGGCCTGCGAAAAGCCAGGGCCGCCAAGATATCCGATGCGACGGTGACCGAGGGACAACAAGTGCGACGTGGCCTGGCGTCCCCCGACGTAGTTGTCCGTCATGACCGTCCAGGCGATCTGCCCCGGCAGGGTTCGGTTGATCAGGACCAGGGGCAGGCGGCGGGCCACATCCAACAGGATGGACCGCGGAGCCCGAGAGCCGCAGACAATCAGGCCGTCCACATGCTCAGTTAGCAGGAACTCGATCGACCGGACCTCTTTTGACCGGTCTTCGTCCGTATCCAGGAGAATCACATGGTATCCACGGGGTGTCGCCTCGTCCTCGACGCCTCGAACCACCTCAGGAAAGAAGGGGTTGCTAATGTCGGCGATCACTAATCCGATGGACCGGGTCTTCCTTGTCGCCAGGCCGCGGGCAAGCGGGTTGGGCCGATAGCCGAGCCGGGCAACGACCTCTTGAACCCGGGCGCGGGTGGCAGGACTGACGTGCGGATCAGTGTTGACGACTCGGGAGACCGTTTTCGCCGATACTCCCGCTGCCACCGCAACGTCCCGGACGGTGGGTCCCCCGAAGCCGCGTCTTCGATCGGGTGTGGCCAACGCTGCGGCCCCCGTGAATGACACCGGTGACATGCCCAATCTATCACGCTCGGCAGGGTTGAGGCCATCAGGATAAGACCTGATTTTGGCTGTGGGTCGGCACGATCGTGTGTAGAGCAAGATGTATCGCTTGACCGCCCGGTGCTCCACCAGAGAGGTGGATCGGCGCTGTCGGGAGAACACCTGACTGCAGACGTCTCGACGCGGAAATATCATGTAGCTGGCGTCAGATTCACTTCTACTGCGGGTTGGCACGAAAGGGGAATCGCATGGAGGCCGTTGTCGACACGGCGACGCTGGGTACCGAAGAATATCCTTACGCCGTCTACCGGCGGGTCTTCGACACCGACCGAATGGCAATGAGCCTCGTCACCGTCCGTCCCGGCGCCTCTGTCCCCATGCATGTCCACCACGATGAGGAGCAAGTGTACTACGTCCTAGCAGGACGAGGCGTGGTGGCAATTGGGGAAAAGCGCCAGACGGTCGGACCTGGCCATGCGGTCCACATTCCCCTGGACACGCAGCACGGCGTGTCCAACGACAGCCCGACCGATCCGCTGGAATACCTGTACGTCGTAGCGTTCGTCAAGCCGGGAAGAGGGTAAGTGCACAGAATTCGCCCCACTACTATGCAGGCACTCTCGAGAGGAGGAAGGATTCCCATGCGCACGCGACGACCTCGTCACCTCGGCGCGCTGGGGCTTTGCGCCCTGTTGGCCGCCGGCCTTCTCGCCGTGGCGCCGGCCTACGGCGCTCCCACCGTTCGGCTCAGCCTCTGGGGCGGGTTCCCGGAGATCGGTCCCTTCTACGAGCGGGTCGCGGCCGACTACCAGAGGGCCCATCCAGGGGTCCAGGTCACGATCCTGACGCACCCGCTGCGGGACTTCGAGCGCAAGCTCGCCGCCACCGTTCCCGCTGACAGCGCGGCCGACATTCTCGAGATCTCGACCTACGCGCTGCAGCGGTTCATCGAGGCGGGGTTCATCCCGGCCAATCCCCCTGCTCAGGACGCCATGCTCCGGGGCAAGGGTTTCCCCGATGCCATGCGCGTCATGAACACCTACAAGCGGCTGACGTATGGGGTGCCGTTCTTCCAGGGCCGGCAGGTGCTGTACTGGAATATCAAGATGTTCCAGGAAGCGGGTCTCAGCCACGCGCCCCAGACGTGGGACGAGGTGATCGACTATTGTCAGAAGCTCACGAAGCGCGACGCCTCGGGCCGGATCACCCGGGCCGGTATCGGGCTGCGGCTCTTCGGCGGAGGAAGCGGCGTCGGCGAGAAGTTCTGGTTCTGGCTGTATCCGGCCGGCGGCACCATCATCGAGGAGCGGCCGGGCGGCAAGTACCGCGCCGGCTACAACAACCAGGCGGGCCGCGACGCCCTCAAGCTCTACGTGGATCTCGTCAACAAGTATAAGTGCGACGACCCCACGCTGAAGCGCGACGCCGAGGGATTTGCGCTTGAGCAGTCAGCGATGTTCACACGCGAGTCGTGGGTGATCGGCTTCCTGCGCGACAACAATCCTGGGCTGCTCTACACCACGGCGACGCTTCCTCGCTTTCGCCGGGCCGGGACGATCATCAACCCGGTCAACTTCTATGTCACCCGGTCATCCAAGAATCCCGACGCCGCGTGGGACTTCGTAAACTTCATGCTGAAACCCGAGAACCAGCAGCTGCTGCTGGAGATGACGGGCTGGATGCCGGCGCGGCAGGACGTGGAATACAAGGAGCAGATTCGGAAGGCGCCGCAGTTCAAGGCATTCTTTGACGCCCCTGAAGGATACAACTTCTACTGGTATCTCTCGATCGGCCCCTTTGACGAGATCCTGACCAAGCTCGCCGCGCGCCTGGAGCGGGCCTACGCGGACAAGTCCCTGGTGGACAATCCGGCCGGCATCGCAAAGGTCATCGACGACATGGCCAAGGAGACCAACGACATCCTGCGAAGAGAAGGAATGCTGGGAGAATAGGTCGCCGGGCGGGTGTTCGCGCGCCGTCGCATGAATGGGGAGCTGGCTCCCGTAGGGGCCGGCTCCCGGCGCATCAGGCGCGAGCCCGCGGCGGCGCAGGATCAGCAGTGCCGCAGCGTCAGGTGTAGACCGTGGCGCAGGAACTGATCGCGAAGGCGCAGCCGATCCAGCGGGGC
>JBGPLF010000075.1:0-15475 GCA_041486265.1 bacterium | reverse complement strand
GTTCACGCGCTCAACAACGTGCTGGCCGTCATCTCGATCTGGCGAGGCGGGGGGGTCTAGTCGGCCTTCTTCCGCACCTCGAGCTGTCCGGCGACGCCCATCACATGGAACCCGCTGTCGGCGAAGATCGTGTTGCCCGTCACCGAGCGTGAGAGATCGCTGGCCAGGAAGACCGCCACGTCGGCCACTTCCTCTTGCGTGACGTTGCGTCGCAGCGGCGCGACCTCTTCCACCGCGTCGCGGAACCCTGAGATGCCCTTGACCGCGCTGGACGCCAGGGTGCGGAGGGGTCCGGCCGAGATCGCGTTGACCCGGACGCCCAGGGGCCCGAGTTCGGCCGCCAGATAGCGGACCTCTGTCTCGAGCGCGGCTTTGGCCACCGCCATCACGCTGTACGATGGGACCACCCGATCGACGGCGTTGTAGGTGAGCGTCATGATGCTGCCGCCCCCAGCCGCGTGGAGCAGCGCCCGCGCGGCGCCGGCACACCGGATGAGCGAGTAGGCGCTCACGTCTAGGGCCAGCGCGTATCCTTTCCGTGAGATCTCCGTGAACGACCGGCTCAGGTCGTCGCGGTCCGCAAAGGCCAGGCAGTGGACGAGGATGTCCAGCGTACCCCAGCGGTCGGTCAGCCCGGCAAAGACGGCGGCCACGTCCTCGTCGGATGTCACGTCGCACAGGAGGAGGGGAAACGCGCCGGCGCCACCGATCTCCCCCAGCAGCTCGGTCAGGTTGTCCTTGAGCCGGTCGCTTTGATAGGTGAACGCCAGCGTCGCGCCCTCGCGGTGAAACGCCTGGGCGATGCCCCACGCGATGCTGCGCCTGTTGGCGACTCCCATAATCAGGGCCCGCTTGCCCTCAAGCAGCACGTCACACCTCGCGTTCCGGGAGAAAGTCAGGTATCGGCTTCGGGACCGCCCTCAGGTCTCCCTCCGTTCAGGACCTGTTGCGGATTTGTTCTCGAGCGCCCTACGCTGAAGGTGGGGCAGGGGTAGGGAGCGCCCGGCCGTCGGGCGCAGGCACGAGGAGGAACTGTCATGCAGCGAACATCTGATCGGTATGTCCTGCCGGGCGCGCGGTCTCGGGATTGGCTGGCGCGTCGGGCGTCGTCGGTTCCACGCGCGATTGGATCGCACCTGCCCGCCGCGATCGTGCGCGCGGAGGGCGCGGTCCTGACCGACGAGGACGGCCACGAGTTCATCGATCTGACCGGCGGGCTCGGCTGCCTGAACGTCGGGTACAGCCACCCCGACGTCGTCCGCGCGATTCAAGAACAGGCCGCCCGCTTCACCCACACCGACTTCGCGGTCTCGCCGTATAGCGTCTATGTCCGGCTGGCCGAGCGCCTGACCCATCTGGCGCCCGGGCCGTCGCCCAAGAAGGTGGCGTTTTTCAGTTCGGGCGCCGAGGCTATTGAGAACGCGGTCAAGGTCGCGCGCGCGGCCACTGGCCGGCCGGCGATCCTCGCTTTCGAAGGCGCGTTCCACGGGCGCACGTACATGGCGATGACGCTGACGAGCAAGGTGCTTCCGTACAAGAAGGACTTCGGACCGTTTGTGCCTGAGGTCTATCGAGTCTCTTATCCCAATCCCTATCGCTGGGAGACCGGTCCTGCGCGGTGCGCGCAGGAGGCCCTCGACGCCATCGAGCAGGCGTTTGTGACCACGGTCCAGGCGGACCGGGTTGCCGCCATCGTTGTTGAGCCGGTGCTGGGCGAGGGTGGTTTCGTCGTGCCGCCCCCGGAATTTCTCCCCGGCCTGCGCGACCTCTGCGACCGCCATGGGATCGCGTTGGTCGTCGACGAGGTCCAGACCGGCGTCGGCCGGACGGGCCGTTTCTTTGCGGCGGAGCACGCGGGGATCGAGCCCGACCTGCTCACCCTCGGGAAGTCCATTGCCGCGGGCATGCCGCTCTCGGCGCTGATCGGCAAGGCCAGCCTCTTCGATCTGTTGCCCGAGAACAGCCTGGGCGGCACCTCGGTCGGCAATCCTGTGTGCTGCGCGGCGGCGCTGGCGGTGCTGGATGTCATCGAGCGCCAGCGGCTGGTCGAGCGGGCCCTGATCATCGGGCAGCGGCTGCGCGAGCGCTTCCTGTCCTGGCAGGCCCGGTACCCGCTGGTCGGCGATGTCCGTGGACTCGGCGCGATGATGGCCATCGAGCTCGTCAAGGACCGCACCTCGAAGGCGCCGGCGCCGGAGGACACCCGGCGGATCATCGAAGGGGCGATGACGCGGGGAGTGCTGCTGGCCCGCGCCGGCGTCTACGACAACGTGATCCGGATTCTTACGCCGCTGGTGATCGCCGAGGCGCAGCTTGACTACGCACTGGATCGGATTGAGGAGGCGCTGCGCGAAGTCTCAGGCGGCGCGGTCTCCGACCGCGATACCTCGGGCCGTGACGTTTTCGTTGCGGCTCACTGAACGTCGTACGCGAGGACGACCGTCTGGTAGGCGGGGATCACGGCCTGCCGCTTAAAGCCATACCCCTCGAGCATGGTGATCAGGCGGATCTGATCCACGAACAGCTCGACGACCAGCGTCTTGACGCCCAGGTCGCGGGCGATCGTCATCATTTCATTCAGCATGATCGTGCCCAACCCGCGGTGGCGGTAGCTGGGGTGGACATAGGTGCGGAACCTGGCGACCGTTTCTACGGGCGCGGTCGCCTTGCGGTGCAGCGTCGAGTCGGCCACCAGCCGGCCCTCTACCTCGGCGACCACCGGCAGCCCTCGATCGTAGTTGATGTGTCGGCACCAGCGCCGCGGGACCCGCTCGTCGAGGACGTTATCGCGCAATTCCCGCAGGTCGGCGTAGGAGATGTCTTTGAACAGCGCCACCAGCCGGTCTTCGTCCTCCGGCACTAACAGCCGGAGCGTGACCTGGCTCCCGTCCTTCAGCGTGACCTGCTTGGGCAGCGAGCCCAGGACTGGGTTGGCCGCAGAAAGCATCATCGGCACATCCCCTCCGGTGGGAATTAAGGGTACTCTGACCATACCGCGGGCCCCGTTCCCCCGCCATCCAGCCTGTACCTGATTTTTCTACCGGGGGTACCACTTGGCCATCCAGCCTCGGAGCATGACTACCTCCTGACTCTCAGCCTTGACCAGGGTGTCGGCCAGCGTCCGGAGCTCTGGCCGGCTGGCCCTCGTCACCGCCAGCCGCCCCAGCGTCAGGCTCCGATCGAGGTGCCCGATCATGAGAGGAATGTAGGCGCGTTCCAGCGCCGCGCCGCGCAGGCTGCGCATCAGCTTGACCGGCTCCGAGACGACGGTGACCATCCGCCGCCCAGGTGAGACGTTCAATTGCTTCAGGATGGACAGCATCAGATCAACCTGAGCGCTCTTGCGGTCGATCAGTCGCTGGTTCCATTGGAGGAGGTCCGGATGGTCGCCGTAGAGCGTTGCCGAGTTGGCGATCTCGACGGCCTCCTCGTTGATGGGGATGAGCTCCCGCATGAAGGCGATGTCGAACTCCTGCCCGTTCAGACGGGCGAGGGTGGCCACGAGCGGGTTGGGAGTGGGGGTGGGTTGTGGGGCTGGGGAGGGGGAGGGTCGTGGCGTCGGTGCCGCGGTCAGCGGAGACGCTACCAGGATGACCAGGGCACAGGTGATGAGAATCCGCATCGCGCACCTCGCGCAAGGATGGGTGGTTGCCTGCGATATATTACGCTATTTCTCTATCGGCACGTTCACCAGGCTTCCCCACTCCGTCCACGAGCCGTCATAGTTGCGGACCTTCGGGTATCCCAGCAATTTGTCCAGCACGAACCAGGTGTGCGACGAGCGCTCGCCGATCCGGCAGTAGGCGATGACCTCCCTATCGGGCGTGATCCCTTTTCCTTCATAGAGGGCCTTCAGTTCCTCGGCGGACTTGAAGGTGCCGTCCTCGCGCACCGCCATTCCCCACGGGATGTTCGCCGCGCCGGGAACGTGGCCGCCGCGCTGCGCGCCTTCTTGCGGCAGGGTTTCAGGGGCCAGGAGCTCACCCGAATACTCTTTCGGCGATCGTACGTCCACCAGCCCGCGTCCCGGCTTTCCCAGGGTGGCCAGCACGTCTTCTCGGAATGCCCGGACGCTCGCGTTGGGATCTTTCGCGACATAGCGGGTGCGCGGGTGTGACGGCACGTCCTGGATCAGCGGCCGTCCCTCATCCGCCCACTTCTTGCGTCCGCCGTTCATCAGCTTGGCCGCCGCGTGTCCGTAGTACTGGAAGATCCAGTACGCCCACGCCGCGAACCAGTTGTTGTTGTCGCCGTAGAAGATGACGGTGTGCTCGTTGCCGATGCCGCTGCGGCTCAGAAGTTCCTCGAACTGCGTTTTGGACGGAATGTCGCGCCGGAGCTGGTCGGCGAGCTCGCTCTTCCAGTTGAACCCAATCGCGCCTGGGACATGTCCCTGATCGTAGGCCGTGATGTCGACGGACACTTCGGCCACGCGGATCTTCGGATCTTTCAGGTTCTCGGCCACCCATGCCGTCTCGACGAGCACCTCTGGATGCGCGTATCCCATGTTGCTCCCCCCTCGGATGGTTCCATTTACGACTTGTCTTGAGCGGCTCTTATCGCCGCGATGTAGTGATAGTGGTACGTCTGCCGCGTACCCGGCGGAGAGCCGTCGGGCTCGAGTGTCACCACGAGCCCATCCGCTGCGCTGAGCACGCCCAGGATGCGCCCCGTCACCGTCGGCCCTCTGGGGGCATCGGGCGTGAGTTGCAGGGTCACGCGTTTCCCCACGAACTGCTTGATCTCGTCGGCCGTCGCCATCGTCCTTCACCCCCCAACTCGACGCTGGTGCGCCGTTCATCGAAGAGTCGCTGCGCCTGCGGTCGCCGCAGCATGCTCGATCCGCCCCACGGGGCGGTTGGCCCGGCGGTGGCGGTCTCGTGCTATTGACTGGCTGATGCGGGTCCGGCTAGACCGGGCAGGACGGCGAAGGCACGGCGGCCTTCGCCCGGGGACAGATGCATTTCCGTGGGCGTGGAGCACACTGATGGAGTGAGATTCTTGAGTTCCAGGTCAACATTGTGCCACGGATGATACCACAGAAGACAGGCGTGCTCAATGCCCTGCGCTCCTCGGCTCTGTGCCAGACGAGGCCTGGGGGAAACGAACCCTCGCCCGCTGAACTACGGGGCATGGACCGCTACGCACGTCTGGCGATGTGGGCGGCCGGCGTCGTGGTCGCCGGCTGGATCCTGGGGCGCTTCAGCACGCTGGTCGTCATCGCCGTCGTCGTGCTCATCATGACCTTCCCGATCTATCCCCTGGTGGACTGGCTTGAAGAGCGCGGCCGGCTCTCGCGGAGCGCCGCGGCGGCGGTGACGCTGCTGGGCCTGCTGCTGGTGGTCGCGGCTGGATTTATGATCCTCGTCCCCTGGGTCGTCGCTCAAGGGCAGGTGCTGCTGAAGATCGCTCCCCAGGGGATCAACGCCGTCGCGGACTTTATCTCCCGCTGGCAGACCCGGCTGGCCGACCCCACAATGTCGCGGTTCCTGCGCACCGCCTGGGAGCGCGCCGGCGAGGGGGCCGTGAGCGCCGCAAATGCCGCAGTGAGCCGGATCGTCAATCTGGTGGTGAAGAGCTTCGGCCAGCTCTACCTGGTGCTGCTCCTGCCGTTCATCGTCTACTTCGTCCTGCTGGACTACCGCCACACGCGCGCGTCCGTGCTGTCGCTAATCTCCGAGCCGGCGCGCACGCGCATCCAGCATCTCCTGGACACACTCACCGTGACGCTGCGCTGGGGGCTGTGGGCGCAGGTGATCGTAAGTTCGATTGTCGGCGCGCTGATCGCCGTCGGGCTGGCGCTGATCGGCGTCCCGGGGCCGCTCGCCATCGGCCTCTTCGCCGCGGTAGCCGAGGCGATTCCCTACGTCGGCGGCTTCGCCACGTATGGGGTGGCGCTACTCGCGGCCGCGCCACAGGGAGGGACGGTGTGGGTCTGGGCGCTGGTCGTGGTGACCGTCGTAAAGCTGCTCTCGAATGTGCTGGTGCCGCTGGTGCTCGGGCGGATAACGCACATCCACCCGCTGGCGATCATCGTCTCGTTGCTGGTCCTGGGACAACTCTTCGGATTGCTCGGGATGTTCTTCGCGGTGCCGGCTGTGGTGGTCGTGCGCGAGGTCCTCGCGTGGTGGCGGCCGCCGGTCGCCTCGGGCACCACGGCGCAGGCCGCATCTCCGCCAGCATCTGAGCCGGCGTCACGCTAGGATCATCTGTCGGGCGATCCACGCAGGCGGCGTGGTATACTTCTGGGCGGTAGACCGTCCGCCCCATCGATGGGCCCTTAGCTCAGCAGGCAGAGCGGCGGGCTTTTAACCCGCGCGTCGGGGGTTCGAGTCCCTCAGGGCCCACCAAACCCGCTTCGTGAGCATATCTGATGCCGCCTGCGCCGCCTGCTCCTGCATCCAAACCAGGACGTGAGCATAGGTGCTCAGGGTGAAGGCGGCGATGGCGTGGTATACCTATACTGGTTTTGCAATGACATAAACCAGAGCTGAGCCCTCAATGGTGCAGATTTGGGGACGCATCAGCATCATGGCGGTCCGTTCGTAAGGAGCGGTGAAGACCTGTAACTCGGCAAGGGTGTGCAAGTCGAGTATTTTGCCCATCTCGGTTCCAGTTGGGACGATGGTGCCCACAGCGTCTTCGCGCAGGGTGGGCACGAAAATCCCGCCCACTTTGGCGCGCATGGCTTCCGTAGCGCTCACGTTGATGGCTTTCTCAGCCGGAGCGGGGGGAGCGTCGAGTGCGAGGACGCCAAGGTTACAGAGGGCGCGCTCGAGACCTTTGGCATTACGCTCGGTCCAATACATCTCCTTGCTCGAACGCCCGCCAACTTCAACATTCACGACTTTGATTCCCAGCGAGCGGGCGTAGGTGGTCAGACCGCCGGGTTTGTTGGGAGCGTTGCTGATGAAGGGCGCGCCGAGATCGGCGGCAAGCTGTTCGGATCCTTCGAAGCGCTTGACGAAGGCGTTGATACACCACGTGCCGCCACCATGAAGGTCGATGACCACATCGCTGTCGGCGATCAACGGGGCAATGGATGCCGCGAGGCGGTCGGTGTGCGAGCCGTCTTTCCTGCCGGGGAATACGCTGTCCAGGTCGATAGGGTTTGGAGAATCGATCCAGGAGTTGCGGCGTTCGACTTCGGCGGCCAGAGCGTTGGCGGTAAAGATGACGCGCAGGCGTCCCGTGAGCTTCGCCGCGGGGTGCTGGCAGAGTAACTTGATCGCCAGGGCAGACCAGGGCCCTTCGTCGCCGTGCGTCCCGGCGATGAGCGTCGCGCGAGTGCCGCTTGTACCGGCTTCGCCATATTTGAGCGGGATGTACTGCGCGGCCGCGTGGCCGGTCACCTGGACTACGTTCCATGTCAATGATTCGTAGATTGTTTTCAAGATTGGATTCTCCTTCCTAATCTGCATAACTACTGTACCACTCCTGGCGCGTGCGAAAGTCGTCCGGATATCGCGTGACCTTTTCGACCGCGAACTCAAAGTCGTCGCCCTCCCGCGCGATGGTCTGGACAAGTGTCGCGGCGTCGAAGCGATAGCCGCTGAACCGGCTGAATGGCTGTGCGGCGAGCCATACCCACGCTTTGCCAAGTTCGACCGGATCCGTCCAGCTCGCCCTGAGTTCCGCTGGCGCTTGATCGTACTCTGCCCAGGTCATTCGTGTCGGTTTGATGCGGGCACCCGGACCGATCGTATTGAGCGCGATGTTGTGGGACTTGGCTTCGAGCGAAAGCGCTTTGACAAATCCTTCGATTCCGTGTTTGATCGTGCAGTAGGCGATCTCCTCTTTATAGCCGCGAAAACTGGAGCCACTTGCGATGCCGATGATGTGGCCTCCACCTTGCGCCTTCAGCTGATTCCAGACGGCGTACGTGCAATTGAACAGTCCGCCGATGCCGACATTGATCTGACGTGACCATTCTTCCGGCGTGGTCGCTTCAAACGTAATCAGCGGCATGTAGATCGCATTATGCACCAGCACATCCAGCCGCCCCCAGCGATCTACGGTCCTCGTCACCACGCTCTTGCACTCGGCGAGGTCGGCAACATCGGAGCGGCAAATCTGAAAGTCCGTGCCGTCGGCGGCAAGGTCTCGACCGCAGCGCGCAAGTTCGTCGTCGCTAATGTCTGTCACGCACACCTTCGCGCCCGCGATGCCAAACGCCCGGGCGATTCCCCATCCCAAGCCACGCGCCCCGCCGGTTACGAGGGCAACGCTGTTTTTTTGCAGCATCATCGTCTGGTCCTTTCATTTCATCGCTGATGAGCGATGCGCGCACCAAGCCGTGCGAGAGGAGGCGATCTTGGAACCGGCGCAATTCGTGCCTTGATTCATTCGACACGGGGTGGAACCGCTCTTCTTGCCAGGTTCTAAGGCCGCGTCGATTTTCCTCTCAAGCAGGTCTGGGCGTCCAGGCACAGTCGGAGTCCCTCAGGGCCCACCAGCTGAAATGTAGAAGGGACGCACGCTTCGGCTTGTGTGCCCATAGTGTGCCGATCATACTGAGGGGCGAGGGAGGCAAGATTCAGAAAGGAGGCAAGCGATGGAAGTCTTCGAGGCCGTGCGCACAGTGCTGGCCGTGCGCAAGTACCAGGACAAACCGGTGCCGCCAGACCTCATCCGGCGCATAGTCGAGGCCGGGCGACTCGCGGGGAGCAGCATGAATGGTCAACCCTGGCACTTCATTGTCGTCGAGGACCGCGATACGCTGCGCCGGCTGGGCGCATTGGCGCGAACTGGTCCGTACACTGCGCAGGCGCCCTTGGCGGTTGTCGTGGCGATTGAGAAGACGAGATTCGCGGTATCCGATGCGAGCCGCGCGATCCAATCGATGATCTTGACGGCATGGGCAGAAGGGGTCGGCTCGAACTGGGTGGGCTTCCTGGGGTTGACAGAGGTCAAATCACTCTTGGGCATCCCGGATGACCTGGACCTGCTGGCTATTCTCCCCTTCGGCTATCCGGCGCAGGCCCACGGCCGGGGTAAGAAGCAGCGCAAGTCGCTCTCCCAGGTAGCCCATCGCGGGCGATTCGGGCAGCCCTTTAGATGACGCTACGTGGTTCAGCGACCTGAATTGCGATGACGCACATGATGCGTCCGGTAATGCCCGCGGCGGTCGTTGGCCTGGTCCTCCTGCTGATGGGGACGTCGCCGGGGCCGATCGCCGCGCAGAATCCCTCCTCCGGTGGCCACTTCCGCCGGCAGCTCGACGGCGACCCGGCGAGCCTGGACCCGGCACAAGCGCCGACCGTTCGGGCCATCTCCGTCAAGATGAACATTTTTGACTCGCTGCTCCGCCTGAATCCAAAGACGCTGGAGCTGGAGCCGGGGGTCGCCGACGCCTGGACCATCAGCGACGACAAACGGACCATCACCTTCCGCCTGAGGCGAGGCGTGCGATTTCACAACGGGCGCGAGATGGTCGCCCAGGACGTTAAGTACACGCTCGAGCGCCTCCTCGCGCCAGAGACCGCCTCGTCCTTCGCGCGCGCATTCGACCGCATCGTGGGCGCTCGGGAGTTCATCGCGAAGGAGGCGAAAGATGTCGCGGGGGTCAAGATCCTCGACCGCTATCGCCTGTCGGTCACCAACTCCATCGTCAACAGCACGTTTCCTCTCGGTTTCACGAGCCTGTTCATTGTGCCGCGAGAAGAGGTGGAGCGGCTCGGCCGCGAGTTCGGTCAGCGTCCGGTTGGCTCGGGCCCGTTCGTGTTCGAGGCCTGGCACCGGGACGACAATGTTTTCCTCAAGGAGAACCCGGACTACTGGGAAGGCCGGCCGCACATCAGCGCGCTGGAGTTCCGGATCATCCCCGACCCGGCCACCGCGCAGGCGGAGTTCGACACCGGCCGCCTGGACTACATGATCCTGACCGACGTCACATATCGCCGCTACGCCGACGATCCCAACTGGAAGCAGAACGTGATCGAGGTGCCGGAGCTGTTCACCCGGCACATCGGCCTGAACGTGACGAAGCCGCCGCTCAACGACGTGCGCGTGCGGCAGGCGATCAACTATGCGATCGACAAGGCCGCGATGGTGCGTACGATCCTGCAGGGGAAGGCGTTCGTCGCCACCGGGGTCTTCCCGCCCAGTCATGTCGCGTACAACCGCAGCCTCAAGGGCTACGACTACGATCCGAACCGCGCGCGAGATCTGCTCACGCAGGCCGGGCTCGACGGGGGCTTCGACCTCGAACTGCACGGCGCCACGAGTCCGATCACGGGACGGTGGCTCGAAGGGTTCCAACACTATCTCGCGGCGGTCGGGATCCGTGCCCGCATTGTGCAGGAGGACTTCGGGGTGATGCTCGACCGGGCCGGAAAGGGAGAGATTCCGACCTGGGTCCTCTCGCACGGCGGCGGCCCAAACTGCGTAGACTACCTGGGCCCGTTCCGCTCGCGCAACGTCGGTCCGGCCGGTAACCGCATGCGTTACAAGAACGATAGGGTCGATGTGCTGATCGACGAGGCCGAGCGGACCTTCGACCTCCGCCGGCAGGTGCGGCTGTGCCAGGAGGCCGAGAAACTGATCGTCGGTGACGCACCCTGGTTCTTCTTCAACTATAACAAAGCCGTCCTGGTGCACCAGCCCAACGTCCGCGGCCTCGTGGGCAACCCGGTCGAGATGGACTATCAACCGATGCAGAAGGTCTGGGTGCAGCCAAAGCGCTGACAGCGAACGATGGTGGCGGCGGGCTTCGCGCGGTTCATCGTCCACCGGCTCCTGCTGGCGGTACCGGTCTTCGTCGGCGTGACGCTGGTGACGTTCGTGCTGATGCAGATCGTCCCCGGCGATCCCGTCACGCTTTTGATGGAAGAAAAGGTGGCCACGGTGGACCCGGCGGCCGCCCAGCGCCTCCGCGCCAAGTGGGGGTTGGACGATCCGGTCCCCGTCCAGTACCTGAAATTCCTCCTCAACGCGGCGCACGGCGATCTGGGCGTCTCGTATCGCACCGATCAAGACGTGATGACCTCGATCCTGGAGCGGTTTCCGGCCACCGCGGAACTGGCGGGCGCCGCGCTGGCGATCGCGGTCGCGATCGGCATCCCCCTGGGAGTCCTGGCCGCGCTCCGCCAGAACTCCGTGTTCGACTCGGCCAGCATCATGGCTGCCACCGTGGGGGTCTCCATGCCCAACTTCTGGCTGGGAATCTTGCTGATCTCCCTGCTGGCGGTGCGGCTGCGTTGGCTGCCGCCGTCAGGGTACGGGCCGGCCATCCCGTATCTGCTCATGCCGGCCCTCACGCTCGGCGCCGGGTTGGCGGCGGTCGTCGCGCGCCTGACCCGGTCGTCCATGCTGGAGGTGATCCGCCAGGATTACATCCGCACCGGCCGGGCGAAGGGGCTCACCGAGCGCCGTGTGATCGTCGTCCACGCCCTGCGCAACGCGGCCATTCCCATTGTTACAGTGATCGGCGTTCAGGTGAGTGGCCTGCTCAGCGGGTCGGTCATCACCGAGCGCGTGTTTTCCTGGCCGGGCGTCGGCCGGCTGCTGGTGGACTCTATCGGCGTGCGGGATCTGCCGATGGCTCAGGGCTGTGTGCTGTTTATCGCGACGATCTTCATCCTGCTCAATCTCCTGGTAGATTTCTCCTACGCGTGGCTCGACCCCAGGATCAAGTACGAGTGAATGCCGGCTCCGTGGCGAGCGAGGACGGCGGCCTGACGCGGCCGGGCCGTTCCCTCTGGCGCCGCGCCCGCCGGCTGCGCAACCTGGCCATCGGGGGCGTGCTGGTGGGCCTGCTGGTGCTGGTTGCGATGCTGGCCCCGGTGATCGCTCCGTTTGATCCGGTGCGCGATGCCGATCTGAACCACTACCTCCGTCCGCCCGGTGGGACCTTTCTGCTTGGGACCGATACCTTTGGCCGCGACGTGCTCAGCCGCATCGTCTACGGCGCCCGCATCTCGCTCGGGGTGGGCATCGTGGTGCAGGCCTCCGCCCTGGCCGTCGGCGTCACGCTGGGCCTGCTGGCGGGCTTCTATGGCGGCCGCGTCGACAACCTGATCATGCGATTCGCCGAGGTGATCTTCGCCTTCCCGGGCCTGTTGTTCGCCATCGCCATCATGGCCGTCATCGGCCCGAGCCTGTACAATGTCTTCCTGGCGCTCGGGCTTGTTAGTTGGACCTCGCTGGCTCGGGTCGTACGGGGTGAGGTACTCTCCCTGAAGGAGCAGGAATACGTGGAGGCGGCCCGCGCCGGCGGTGCCTCCAACGCGCGCATCATCCTCCGGCACATCCTGCCCAACACCATGGCGCCGGTGATCGTGCTGGTCACGCTCGGCATTGGCGGCGCGATTCTGGCCGAGGCCAGCCTGTCGTTTCTCGGTCTGGGCGCGCAGCCGCCGACGCCTTCGTGGGGTTCGATGCTGAGTACCGGGAGGGATTACCTGCTCCAGGCGCCGTGGCTGTCTCTCTACCCAGGGATGGCCATCTTCCTCACGGTGATGGGCTTCAACCTGCTCGGTGACGGGATCCGGGACTTGCTTGATCCTCGCGTGTAGCGGAGCGCCCTGTCATTTCTCCATGGGTCAACGTCGGCCCGTCTTCAACGATCAAGGCGCGCCGGCCCGCGATCACCTGCTCATTGTCGACCGCCATGATGAGGTCCCGGGATCCCCAGGAGTTTGCCCCCAGGCAGTGGTAGCTATAGGTGAAGACACTCGAGGGTTAAGGGAGGTCGATGCAAATGCCGGACGCGGTGCATCTGGTCGCCTACTTCTACATCGAGATTAGCGACAAACCTGGAGAGGCGGCCCGGGTCCTGAGCCACCTCAAAGCCGCCGGGGTCAACCTGGTTGCCTTCCATGGATTCCCGAAAGGGAGACGGGCACAGCTCGTCTTTCTCCCATCGGATCCCGCTGCCCTTAAAGCTGCCGCGAAGACGGCGAGATGGAAACTGGTCGGGCCAAAGAAGGCCATTGTCATCGAAGGCGATGACCGGGTGGGAGCGCTCGTGGACCACTTCGCAAAGCTGGCCGAGGCCAAGAT
Source organism: bacterium (assembly GCA_041486265.1). GTDB lineage: Bacteria > Sysuimicrobiota > Sysuimicrobiia > Sysuimicrobiales > Humicultoraceae > JBGPLF01. Next base: position 2,473 of record JBGPLF010000075.1, on the reverse strand, counting down.
CAACGTGACGGCCACGGACGCCGTGATTGCGGGCGCGGGCATGTTCGGAGCCGTGCTGTGGGTCAAACCTCGTGACGTGAGGCGGGCAGCCAGGGTGCTGGGCGCGGTCTGAGGAATTACACCACCCACAACTTCCGTTGCGGCCGGCTCAGCCACTCGACGCCCTTCTTTGTGACGAGCACATCTTCTTCGAGCCCGATGTAGCCGCGTCCAGGGACGGCGACGCCCAGCTCCAGCGTGAAGACGTTGCCCGCCTCGACGACGCTGTAGGGTGATTGACCATAACGATCCCAACGCGGCCCGAGGAGCGTGGAGCCGTCGTGCGCCACGCGGCCCAATCCATGGCCGAACGCGTGCTGATATTCAGGGTAGCCCGCCTGGACCAACGTTGCGCGTGCGGCGGCGTCCACCTCCCACCCGGGCGCGCCCGGCTTGAGTGCCGCCGCGCCCGCATCCATCGCCGCCCAGCACGCGTCCCACGCACGGAGCACTTCATCCGGTGCGTGCGCCGCGCCCCGCTGTGGGAAGTACCACATCCGCTGCAGATCCGAGCAGAAGCCATGTTGCTTCACCCCGAAGTCAATGTGAAGCAGTTGCCCGCGCGCGGTCTTGAACCGGCCGGGTGCGCCATGTCCCGCGGGCGAGTCTGGCCCGGCGTTCACGATAGGGCAGTACGGCATGTCCCACGCCGTGTCCAGCTTGAGTGCTGCGCGCGCGGTGTGCACGCGGTTGGCGATCTGATGCTCGGTCTGGCCGGGCTTGAGGCCGTTGCTCACGCGTGCGAACAATCGCTCCGTGACACGGATGGCAGCACGGATGCGCTCCACTTCCACGGCCGACTTGCGCCCGCGCAGGGCCGCAACGAACCTCTCCGCCGAGACGAAGCGGCCCGCGTACGGGGTATCGGCAAAGGTCTCCTGTAACGTGAGCCACAAGCCGTGTGTCAGCCCGTCGGCGGAGGGATCGCTGGGAGAGTAGTTCACCGCAATCGTCTGCGGTTGGAGGCGCGTGATCACGTCGCGGAGCCCCGGGCGAATGCTCTGGTCATAAGAGATCACTTCGGTGTATCCGCCGATGGCGCGTACGTTCTCTGCGTCGAACCGACCGACGATCGCCACGCGCTGGCCAGTGCGGCTGACGATGAACGCCGATTGCCACGTCATATCCAGTCCCACGACCAGATCGAGGCACGGGTCGGGCGTAAGCGAGGTTTCGCGTACGAAGACCAACCACGCATCGATCTGCTGTTCCTTCAGCAGGGCGTCGGCCTGGCGGAGTTTTTCGTTGACGATGGTGAAGTCCATGGGACGACTCCGTGTATGGTCTGGGGATCTCACGAATTTGTTTCCGCTTTGTGGACCGTCGTCCCTTTATCACGCGATAGGAGTTTGCCCTCAGGCGGTGGTAGGTAGAGGTGAATCCATCTTGAAGCGAGCCGTGGGCCAATGCGTCTGGGCTGACATCAGGAGGCCGCGTCATGAAGGAAGCGATCTACGCCCTGCTTGATGAACTGACGGGTCTGGACGGTGTGTCGGGGCAGGAAACTGCCGTCGTTCGTCGGCTCGCCGAGTTCCTTCGCCCGGCGGCCGATGAGGTGACGGTCGACCCGATGGGCAACCTCTGTGCCGTTCGGCGTGGAGGGGCGCGCGGACCCACGCTGGCCGTGTTTGCCCACAGCGATGAGATCGGTATGATGGTCAAGGCCATCGAGGCCGACGGGTTCATCCGGTTTCACACCATCGGCGGCACACCGGCTCCCGTGCTGCCTGCGCGGGTGGTACGCATCGGTGGTCGTCATCTGGGCGTCATCGGCATCAAATCCGGCCACTACCAGACGGCCGACGACGCCAGCCGCGTCAAGCCCGCGTCGGAGAGTTACATTGACGTTGGCGCGCGAAGCGCCGCGGAGGTTGAGACGATGGGCATCCGCGTGGGCGATCCGATCGTCTTGGTCGCACCCCTCACACGCCTCACCCACAACCCGGACCTCGTGTCAGGCAAGGCCGTCGACAACCGCATCGCCTGCGCGCTCCTCGTTCGTCTGTTTCTCGACCGCACCGCCGTTCCAGCCGGCACCCTCGTTGGAGTGATCGCCGTCCAGGAAGAAGTAGGCCTTCGGGGAGCCCGGGTCGCCGCCCAGCGGCTGCAGCCCGATCTGGCCATCGTCGTGGACACCATGCCCGCAGCCGGGACGCCCGACATGCGTCGCGATACCGAGCTGAACGCGGTCATGAGCGGCGGGCCTGCGTTTCAGATCATGAGCCGAGATTACCTGATGCCGCCCGGTGTGAAAAACTTCCTGGTCCGCATCGCGGAGGCGGAGGGTATTCCGTATCAGATCACCGCCCTTCACACCAGCAATACCGATGCGGCGGCCGTTCACCTGGCCGGTAACGGTATCCCCACCGGGGTCATTGCCTTGCCCCGGCGATACTCCCACTCTCCGGTCGAGATGCTCGACCTGAACGACGCC
>JBGPLF010000074.1:0-15519 GCA_041486265.1 bacterium | reverse complement strand
TCATCCTTCTCGACGCCGGCGAGGTTCACCGCCACGCGGCTGCCCGCGTATGCCTCGGGCGCAGCCTCGCCGTGCACCTGCACGCCGCGTACCCTGACGTCACGGCCTCCGGGCATGAGCGTCAACGAGTCTCCGGCTCGGATCGCACCGCTCCACAGCGTCCCGGTCACGACCGTCCCGAATCCCCGCATCGTGAAGGCCCGATCAATGGGCAGGCGCGCCGGCCCATCGGCAGGTCTGGACGGCACCGCCGCGGCGAGGTGGTCCAGGATCGCAATGAGCTCAGGGATCCCCGCGCCGGTCTTGGCGGACACCTGGACCACCGGCGCCCCTTCGAGCACGGTGCCGGCCACTAGACGCCCGAGATCGTCCCGCACCGCCGTGATCCACTCAGGATCCGATACCAGGTCGATCTTGGTGAGCACGACGACTCCACCGCTCAGCCGCAGGAACCGCAGAATATCCAGGTGTTCACGCGTCTGGGGCATTGCGCCCTCGTCAGCAGCCACAACGAGCATGACGAGATCGATGCCACCGGCGCCGGCCAGCATGTTGTGGATCAGCGCCTCGTGGCCGGGAACGTCGACGATGCCGATGCGCCGGCCGCTCGGCAAAACGAGGTGGGCGAAGCCCAAATCGAGGGTCATCCCCCGCCGCTGCTCTTCAGCCAGTCGGTCGGGATCGATGCCCGTCAGCGTGCGGACCAGTGCGCTCTTGCCATGATCGATGTGTCCTGCGGTGCCGACGGTGACCGGTCGCATCACACGCCGTTGATGGGTGAACCGCGCGGCTCCACGCCGGCCAGCGGACGGAACATCGCCGGCAGCACTCGGTCGTCACCGGGAAGGAGCGCCAGCACATCCAGGAGCAGGGCGTCGTCGCGCACCACCGCGATCACTGGCGTCGGGCCGGACCGCAGCCGCGCGGCCCATTGGTCGGGGCGACCACCGGCCGGGCGAATCTCCACTGCAGATGATGGGATCGGCGCGCCGGGCAACGAGCCTCCTCCCACCTCTCCGGTCGTGGTGGTGACCGCAACTGACGCGGTGTTGCCGAACACGCCGCCAAGCGTCCTGGCCAGCCGCTGCGCGCGACGCCTGCGGTCGGCCGGTGAGCGCGCCAGCATCGCCAGAATGGGGATCTCATGCCACGCCTGGGCAGGATCGAGATAGGCGCGCAGGGTCGCGGCCAGAGCCGCCAGATCAAGCTTGTCGAGACGCACGGCCCGGGCCAGCGGATGACGGCGGCAGAGGTCGACAGCGGCCTTTCGTCCCACGATGACGCCGGCCTGCGGGCCACCGAGCAGTTTATCGCCGCTGAAGATCACCAGGTCGGCGCCGGCCGCCGCCGACATCTGCACCGTCGGCTCCCGAGGAAGCCCGACGGTGCTGAGGTCCACGAGGCAGCCACTGCCGAGGTCGTAGACCACAGGCACGTCTCTTCGCCGCCCCAGGGCCACCAGTTCAGACAGCGGCACGTCGTGCACGAACCCGCTGACCGTGAAGTTACTCTTGTGCACTTTCAACAACATCGCCGCGTCCGCCCCAAGCGCCGCCTCGTAGTCGGATAGATAGGTCCGGTTGGTCGTCCCGATCTCCACGAGCCTGGCGCCGCTCTGCTGCATCACCTCAGGCATGCGAAAGCTGCCGCCGATCTCCACGAGTTCGCCACGGGCGAGCACGACGGCCCGATCGCCGGCCAGGGCGCGCAGGGCCAGCAAGACCGCCGCAGCGGCATTGTTCACGGCAAAGCCCGCCTCCGCGCCCGTCACCGTGGTCAAGAGACTCTCCAGGTGAACGTGACGGCTGCCCCGCTCGCCCCGTGTCAGATCGATCTCGAGCGTGGTGTAACCCGCGGCCGCTTCGGTCGCCGCAGCCTGCGCTGCGGCCGACAGCGGTGCCCGTCCCAAATTCGTATGGAGGATGATCCCGCTGGCGTTGATGGCGCGGCGCAGTGTCGTGCCAAACCGCCGCCGCAGCAAGGTCTCGGCCTGATCCACGATGGCCGCCGGAGTGGCCTGCGCCGCGGCCTCGTACGCGTCTTCCTTCAGACGCCGGCGCGCCTGGTCGAGGACCTCACGCGCGCACGCCGTGGCCGCCCGCCGCGGGAACGTGGCGAGCAGCCCGCGCTCCTCCAGCGCGCCGATCACACGATCGACAGACGGCAGCCCGCGGAAGCGCGACGGTTCCGCCATGGGGGTGTGAGACGCGTATCAGCGCAGAAAGTTGCCGACAAACAGGGCGATGGCGATCACAATGGCCATCACCACGGCCAGCCGGCGCAGATCGTGTCGCACGCGGTCCATCAGACCGGTCGCCGGATCCGGCCGCGCCGCGGCCGCGCTCCCCGCCGACGCGCGCAGGCGCGTACCGCAGCGCACGCAGAGAATCCGGCCCGCCTGGTTTTCGGAGCCGCAGTTCGGACATCGCATTGGTGTACTCCTCTCGCGCGAACGAACGGTTCTAGTCAGCAGTCAACTCCAAGACGGGCGCCTCAGGCGACGGCCGCCGCGACGCGGCCGTCGCTCGCAGCGGCGCGACGATCGCCTCCGGGACGTACTGGCTGCCCAGCGGGACACGTGTGGCCAAGTTGCCGCCGTGGAAGTCCGTCCCTCCGGTCGCGAGCAGTCCATGCTGCGCCGCCACGGTCCGGTAGTGCTCGACCTGCGCCGGGGTGTGATCGGGATAGTAGATTTCGATGCCATCGAGCCCGGCGACGACCAGTTCAGGAATCATCTCATCCTGCCGGCCCCATCCGGGATGGGCGAGCACGGCCAGTCCTGCGGCGGCGCGGATGACTTCAACGGCCTGCGCCGGCGTGACCTTGAGGCGCTCCACGTACGCCGGCCCGTGGCGTCCGATGAACCGCTCGAACGCCTCGGACACGTCCCGCACGTGGCCGGCCTCGACCAGCGCGCGCGCCACGTGCGGCCGCCCAATGGCGCCGCCGTCGGACAACTCCCGGACCCGATTGAAGTCCACCGGCGCGCCCAACGCCGCCAGCCGCTGGACCATCCGCTCGGCCCGGTCGGCGCGCCCCTCACGCAAGCGCCCGAGAAGCGCCTGGAACCAGTTCAGGCGGTGATTGATGAAGTAGCCTAGTATGTGCACCTCACCGGCCTCGATGTCGCACGACAACTCGACGGCCGGCCAGACCTCGATCCCGACGTCTCGCCCCGCGGCGAGGGCCGCGTCCACACTGGCGGTCGTGTCGTGATCGGCCACGGCCAGCAGTCCCACCGAACGCGCGGCAGCCTCGGCGATCAACGCCGCCGGTCCGAGCATGCCATCCGAGGCGGTGGTGTGCGTGTGGAGGTCGATGCGCATGGCTCAGCCGTCCATGACAATCAGCACCCGCTCGATGGCGTCTGCGCGGCCGTCGTCGCCGACAGTCACCACCACGGCGTTGAGTTGTACCGGTCCCACCGCTACCTCGAACCGCATGGGCAATTGTGTCAGGAATCGCTCGAGAATCGCCTCGCGCCCCATCCCGATGATGCCGTCGCGCGGGCCGGTCATCCCAGCGTCCGTGATAAACGCGGTGCCCCCAGGCAGGACACGCTCGTCGGCGGTCTGCACGTGGGTGTGGGTCCCGATCACCGCGCTGACGCGGCCATCGAGATACCAGCCCATCGCCACCTTCTCGGAGGTTGCCTCCGCGTGAAAATCCACGAACACTACCGGCACCTGGGCCCGCAGCGTCGCCGCCTGTTCGCGCGCCGCCCGAAACGGATCATCCAGTTCCTGCATGAAGACGCGGCCCTGCAGGTTGAGCACGCCGATCCGCGCCCCGCCCGGGGTCGTCACCACGGCTGCGCCGCGGCCGGGCACGCCCGGCGGATAGTTGGCCGGGCGAAGGACCCGCGGATCGCCGTCGAGGAGTTCATACGCCTCGCGGTTGTGCCAGACGTGGTTGCCATTGGTGATGACGTCCACGCCGGCGGCGAACAACTCGGCGGCCGTGCCCGCCGTCAGGCCCATCCCGCCGGCGCTGTTCTCGCCGTTGGCAATAACCACGTCAAGACTGTGGGCCCGCCGCAGCGCCGGCAGCCGGTCGGCCACAATCCGACGCCCCGGCTTTCCCGTCACATCCCCGATGAAAAGAACCTTCACACGGTCACCGCGCGTATTCCACCACGCGGGTCTCGCGCAGCACCGTGACTTTAATCTGCCCAGGATACTTCAGTTCTTCCTCGATCTTCTTCGCCAGGTCGCGTGCCAGCGTCGCCGCCCCCAGATCATCGATCTCCATGGGACTGACGATCACCCGGATCTCCCGCCCGGCCTGGATGGCGTACGCCTTCTCGACACCGGTGAAGGTGGTCGCCAGTAGCTCGAGACTCTGCAGACGCTTGATGTACATCTCCACCGTCTCCTTCCTGGCGCCCGGACGGCTGGCCGAGATGGCGTCCGCGGCCGCCACGAGGACGGCCTCAAGACACGTCGCCTCTTCTTCCCCATGGTGGTAACCGATGGCGTTGAGTACTTCGGGCGGTTCGTGATAGCGCCGCGCCAGATCGGCGCCGATGGCCACGTGGGTCCCCTCAACCTCATGGGTCAGCGCCTTGCCGATGTCGTGCAGCAGGCCGGCACGCCGCGCGAGCTTCGGATCCGCGCCCAGGTGCGTGGCGAGCAGCCCCGAGAGCAGGGCCACCTCAACCGAATGGCGCAGCAGGTTCTGCCCGTACGAATGCCGGAACCGGAGGCGCCCCAGGACCATGATCTCCTCGGGGTGGAGGCCGTGGACGTTTGTCTCGAAGGCCGCCTGCTCACCCTCCTCGCGGATGCGATCATCGAGATCCCGCCGGGCCTTCTCGACGACCTCTTCGATGCGCCCGGGATGGATCCGACCGTCGGCCATGAGCTTCTCGAGTGAGAGTTTGGCAACTTCACGCCGGATGGGGTCAAACGACGAGATCGTCACAGCCTCGGGCGTGTCGTCAATGATGAGGTCCACGCCGGTCAGGGCCTCCAGCGCCCGGATGTTGCGTCCCTCCCGACCGATGATCCGGCCCTTCATGTCTTCGTTGGGAAGCGGGACGACTGAGACGGTGACCTCTGCGGTATGCTCGGCGGCGCACCGCTGGATCGCAAGGGCAAGAATCTCCCGGGCCCGCCGATCCCCTTCGTCGCGGGCCTCGAGTTCGATCCGTTTGATGATCTGGGCAGCGTCGTTCCGCGTCCCGGCCTCGACCGCCGCGAGCACCTGCGCCCGCGCCCCCTCGGTCGTCAGACCGGCAACCCGCTGCAGTTCAACCTGCTGTGCCTCTTTCAGCCGCCCGATCTCTTCGCGTATGGCGGCCTGTCGCTGTTCCTCTTCCAGTTGCTGCCGTTCCCGCTTCTCGAGATTCTCTGCCTTGCGCTCCTGATGCTCCTCACGCTGTACCAGGCGCCGTTCAAGCCGCTGAAGTTCCGCGCGCTGTTCGCGAATCTCCTTCTCCGCTTCCCGCTTGGTGCGGAACGCCTCGTCCCTGGCTTCGACGATAGCCTCCCGCTTGGCGGCCTCACTCTCCTTTCGGGCATTTTCGACAATCTGTTTCGCGGCTTCTTCGGCTGACTTGATCTTCGCCTCGGCGATGGTCCTGCGGAGGAGGTATCCCAGGAGGAGTGCGATCAGGCCCACGACGATCGTCACAAGATACGGGGCCAGGGTGTTGATGGTGGTCACCCCCCTCGGTAGTCTCCGGACGTGCTGGTATCACCCTCCCAACGTCAAGGATGAGTGGCGCTCCTTACCTGAAGATTGTACCGACGGACGGAGAATAGTTCAAGAATCCGAACGTTCACCCAACGGCAGGACCTGGGGTTCGTGCTCGGGTAACGAGACCCCGCTCGACTCCTGGAGACGCATGCCAAATCGTTCCAGGGCCTTGCTGGCTTCCTGGTAGTTCTTCTCAGCGCGCCGGATCTGCTCGCCAAGTTTCTCGAGTGGATCACGCACGCGATCAAAACTGGTAGCCAGTTGCGCCAGGTCCGCCCGAATCTGCGCGGCCTGCTTCTCCACCTGGAGCCCTTTGAGCCCGTAGACCAGCGCGACGAGATAGGCGTAGAACGTCGTCGGCGAGACCGGGATGACCCGGCGCTCCATGGCATACGCGTAGACGCTCCCCACCTCATCGCCCCTCACGACGGCCTCGTAGTAGACGCTCTCTGCCGGCACGTACATCAGCGCAAAATCGAACGTGCCTTCATCGGGCAGGATGTACTTGTCCCCGATGGTCTTGATGTGTCCCTGTACCTGGCGGATGAACTCGCGTCGCGCCTTCCCGCGCTCATCATCCGACTCGGCGCGCATGACGGCCTGAAAGCCCTCCACCGGGAACTTCGAATCGATCGGTACCAGGCGATCATCGAGCCGGATTACCGCGTCGACGATCGTCCCGTTGCGGAAGCGGTGCTGCATCTCGTACCGCGCCTCCGGCAGGCGGTCGCGCAGCAGGTTCTCGAGCAGGACCTCCCCCACGCCGCCCCGCAGTTTCGGCGGCTGCAGGAGCTCCTGGAGCGATGCAAGATCCCTCCCTACCTCGAAAATCCGGGTGGCCGCGTCCTCCAGCGCTTTGAGTTTCTCGTGCACGGTCGTGACGAGGCCCGACGTCTCGGTGAACCGTTGGCCCACCATCTGGAGGTTCGCGTCGAGCCGCTGCCCAAGGGTCGCGTTGACCTGGTTCAGCGTCCGGACATTCTCGGCGAGGCGATCGCCGACGACCCGCGTCGCCTCGTCCAACCGGGCGCTGACCTGCGATTGGAAGACGTCCGTCCGCTCGGCCATCGCCCGCGTAGTGGCATCCAGACTCTGACTGACCTGCCCGCGGAGAGCGTCGAGCTGTTGCTGCACCAGCCCCAGGGCCGCGCTGGGCTCCTGGCGCCGGCGGCCTGCGATGAGAGCCACCACTGCGGCCGCTACCACCGCAGCCCCCATCGCCACGACGATCAGGATCCACGCTTCAGGTATCGGCATCTGGGTCGGTGCTCGCCGGGCGGCCAGGTGCGGCGGCCTCCCGGCTCAATCCTCCTTGGCCGTATACGGACAGATGGACGAGAACGCACAGTAGCGGCACGCTCGGTAGAAGTCCGGTGTCGCCGTGAACCGCTGCATTCGAATGCCGGCCGCTGCCTCTTCGATGGCTTCGGCCGCCTTGTCCAGCTTCGACGGCGCCGGTGTCGCGGTCCCCACCAGCACCTGATGCGGCCCGAGAAAGTGCAGCTCGAGCTGGTCGGGCGGGCGGCCGTAGTGTCGCGTGTAGGCCAGCGCGTAAATGTCCAGCTGCAAGCTTTCCCTGGCGCGCCGGTCGGCGTCCTTCTGCGTCCGAACGTCGCTGGTCTTGAAGTCGATAATGACGGCCTCATCGCGGCCGCCGTCAGGATTCCGCCGGATGTCCACGCGGTCCCAGCGGCCGCGCACCGACGTGTTGCCCGCCTGGAACGTGAACCTGCTCTCCACCATCGTTGGCGTCGTACCGCTCCCCCGCTGGAACTCGAAGAATGCCTGCAGCACCGCGCGGCCCTCGGCGAGGCGCTGGTCTTCATGCTCGCGGCTGATGAATCCTTCCGTCACCCAGGCCGCCTCAAAGGCACGGAGAACATCTTCGACCGACACCGGCTGCCCGCGCGCGCGGCGCCGGTTGTACTCCATGGCGCCGGCATGCACCGCCGCGCCATAGACGACCCGGTGATCCCGCAGCAGCGGGACGCGCAGCACGTGCGTGTACTTGTACTTCAGCGGGCAGACCTGATAGTCATCCACCTGGCGGAAGGAGAGGCGGATCGGCGCGTCCGCCGGCAGCAGGCCCGCAAGCATGATCCGGCCCTCTTCAGGAGCCGCCGGTGGGGCGTGTCGCTCAATCGCCTCCCGCGGCGACGCGTGAAAGACTACCGGGTCCACCGTGGGCTCATCCAGCGCCTCCAGCACAAACCGGCTGACTTTGCGCGCGCGCACCCGTCCGTAATCCCGCCCGCTGGTGAGCGCCAGTTGCTGCTTGGCGCGCGTCATGCCCACGTAGAAGAGCCGGCGTTCCTCTTGAAGGTGGCGATCGCCGCTCGGCAGGACTTCCTTGTCGCGGACTAACTCGTCCGGCAGCTCGAGCGGCTCGTTGCGGCTGCGCGAGGGGAACTTGTCGGCGACGCAGTTGACCACGAAGACCACCGGGAACTCCAGCCCTTTGGCCTTGTGCACCGTCAGGATCTGCACGCCCTCGAACTCGGGATCCGGGTCCGGGGTCGGCGGGTCGTCACCCGCCGCGATGAGATCCTCCATCCGGCGCACGAACTCCGGCACGCGATCGTAGACGGCGACGTCGCCGTGGCGCGCGATGATGTCGAAGAAGCGCGCCAAATTCGCCACCTTCACCTCGTCCCCCGGCACCTCGGAGGTGGCCAACCGCCGGATGTACCCCGTGCGGTTGACCAGGTACTCGTAGAGCACGCGACCGGTGGCGTGGTGTCGCATGAGATTGCGCATCTCGTCGAGGTCCTCGACCAAGCGCGCGATCGAGGCCTTGCTCTCCGGCGAGAGCTCGGCGGCGAGTTCCGGAACCCCGCCGAGGTGGCGAAACGTGTGCTCGAGCGACCGGTTGCGCCGGCCAGCGAAACTCAGCGCGCGTGCCATGTCCGTTGCGTCAATCAGGTAGAGCGGCGACGTGCCCAGGTAGTACACGCTCAGATTGTCGGCCGGATCGGCGAGCACGCGGAGGAACGCCAGCGCCACACGGACCTCTTCGCGGTCGTACAGCCCGCGGGTGCCGGAGAACCACCATGGGATCCCCCGGACGTTCAGCGCGCGCATGAACGGGTCGGCGTCCTGGTTGGCGCGCACAAGGATCGCACAGTCCGCGTAGCGACCTCCGCCTGCGGCGTGCTCGGCGATCAGGCGAACGACCGCCTCCGCCTCATCGGTCAGCGTCTCGAAGTGCAGATGCCGCACAGGCCACCCACCTGGCTGCTGCGCGACGAGCCGCTTATCAAGGTGCGAGCGTACCTCGAGCCGGTCGGGATTGTTGTGCTGGATCAGGCGGTACGCGGTGTCCAGTACCGTTTGCGGCGAGCGAAAGTTCTCGGTGAGGACAACCTGCCGGGCATCGGGATAGACCGTGGTAAACCCCAAGATGTTGCTGATGGCCGCGCCGCGGAACTTGTAGATCGACTGGTCGTCGTCGCCCACCACGGTCACGTTCCGGTGAGAAGCCGCCAGCAACTTAACCAGTTCAAACTGCGCATGATTCGTATCCTGAAATTCATCGACCAGGATGTAGCGGAATCGCTCCTGGTAGCGGCGCAGGATCTCAGGGCGCTCGCGAAAGAGGTGCAGTGGGAGCGCGATCAGGTCGCCGAAATCCACGCGGCCGGCTTCACGCAGCAGCCGCTGATACGCGGCATGGACCCCGGCCAGCTCGAGGTGTGAAGCCGCGGTTTCTGTCAGGTCTGTCGGAGCAAAGGGATCGGTCTCGGCCTGGCGCGCCAGGCCTTCAGCGAAGGCCAGATACGCCTCCGGCGAGATATCTTCGTCCTTGGCCCGGCTGATCAACGACAGCAGCGCGTTGATGTAGCGGGTCGGATCACCGAGCGGCCGGTAGCGCCTCAGAGGCATCTCAAACAGCCTGTCGCGGAAGAAGATGAACTGCTCAGGCCGCGACAGCACGCGATAGTCCGGCCCAACCCCCACCTCCAGGGCCTGCTCGCGCAGCACCCGATCGCCGAAGGCGTGAAAAGTGCTGATCCACGTGTCAACATATCCGTAGGGCACGAGCTGGTCGACGCGCCCCTCCATCTCGGCCGCAGCCTTGTCTGTAAAGGTGAGCGCCAGGACCTCGGAGGGCTTGGCGGAACGGGTCGCAATCAGCCAGGCGATTCGCCTGGTGATCACGGTGGTCTTGCCCGTACCGGCGCCGGCGACGATCAGCAGAGGGCCGTCGGCGTGGGTGACCGCGTCGCGCTGGGCGGGCGTCAGAGCCTCGAGCGCGCGGTCCGCTGCCTCAGGACCCACGCTGGGCGGAGCACCTTCCACCTGCAGACGGAGGTCCAGCCTCAACTGCCCCGCCATCGGGGCGGCCGGATCAGCCGGCGGGATCGACATCGGGATGGTTCGGCGGAGCAGAGTGCATCGCACGAAGGGTGCGCGCAATCACATCGGGGGCAAAGCCGCGGCGCTGCAGCCAACCCGCCAGGCGGCGGCGCGCCACAACCTCCGGCAGACCGCGGAAACGGCTCAGCCGCGCCTGGGCCTGCTGGAGCGCCAGTTCCGCCTCGGTCTCACCCGAGAGGAGCGACCGAATTGCCTCATCGGCCACCGGCGTCGCAACACCGTGCGCCAAAAGCTCCGCTCGCAGGCGACGCCGGCCGCAGGGCCGGAGTGCCAGCCGGTCCCGAATCCACGTGCGGGCAAAGCGCGCATCGTCAATCCACCCGGTGCCCGTCAACTCGCCGATGACGGCCAGGACGGCTTCCAACGGCACACCCCGGCGGCGCAGGGCCGTCTCCAACTCCAGGCGGCTCCGCAGCCTCCGCTGCAAGAGGCGTAGCGCGATGGTCCTTCCCCGCTGCCTCTCTGCCGCGCCGGCAATCCGCGACACGAGCGCGGCATCGACCTCGAGACCTTCTGTCAGCCCGAGCGCGGAGACGGTGTCAGCGGCGAGTCGATAGGTGCCGGCATCCTCAATATCAACGTACTGCAGGCCACGGTTGCGTGCAGAGGCGCGCACGCGAAGGACGCGCGCCAGGGGCGCCTCAGGTCCGACTGCGGCCACGTGATCTCTCGTGAACTACCCCCGAGCTCGGGCCGGCTGCCGCACAGCGGCGGGTTCGGCCACCTGGGCTGGCGGCGGCGCAACAGCGTCGGCCGTCACCTCCCGAGGCCGGAGACCGCGAGCCTCACGCACACGGCGGTCGATCTCACGCACCACCTCGGGATTGTTGTCGAGGAATTCTCGCGCGTTATCGCGACCCTGCCCCAGGCGGAGGTCACCGTAGGTGAACCAGGTCCCAGACCGCGAGATCAATCCGGCAGCCGTCGCCACATCGAGAATGCTAGCGGTCTTCGAGATCCCCTGCCCGTAGATGATGTCCACCTCGGCGTCCCGGAAGGGCGGCGCCATCTTGTTCTTCACAACCTTGACTCGGGCCCGCATGCCCTTGATCTCATCGCCGCTCTTGAGGTTCTCGGTCTTGCGGATCTCCATGCGGACTGAAGCATAGAACTTCAACGCACGGCCCCCGGTCGTCGTCTCGGGATTGCCAAACATCACACCAATCTTTTCCCGGATCTGGTTGATGAACACCACTGTCGTCCGCGATTTGCTGATGGCGCCCACCAGTTTCCGCAGGGCCTGCGACATCAGGCGCGCCTGCAGCCCGACATGGGCATCACCCATCTCGCCTTCAAGTTCGGCGCGCGGGACCAGCGCCGCTACCGAGTCGACCACGACGACGTCGATCGCCCCACTGCGCACGAGGGTCTCGGCGATCTCCAGGGCCTGTTCGCCACTGTCAGGTTGGGACAGGAGCAGTTCGTCGACGTCGACGCCAACGGCATGCGCATAGGCGGGATCAAGCGCATGCTCGGCATCGATGAACGCGGCCACACCACCCTCGCGCTGCGCCTCGGCGATAATATGGTATCCCAGCGTGGTCTTTCCGGAGGCTTCCGGACCATAAATCTCTACCACACGCCCCCGCGGGACCCCGCCGACGCCAAGGGCAATGTCGAGCCCCAGCGCCCCGGTCGGGATCACGTCAACCTGGAGCCTGGCCGATGCCTCTCCGAGCTTCATGATCGAACCTTTGCCGAACTGCTTTTCGATCTGGGAGAGGGCCAGATCCAGCGCACGCTGACGCTCAGTTGTGCTCGCCGTCATTGTTCTGACCTCCCGGGGCCGACTGTGTGACAATTCGAAAATACCAAACAAATGTTCGCTTGTCAAGCCTGCAAATCTCTAGAAAACCCGCCGATCTACAACATTTGGGGCCTCAGGCACCGGAAGAATTCAACCCGTGGCCTAGGTGAACCTGCTCCCATGGCGTGTAGATCGGCGCGTCGGGGGTCAGGCGGCTCTCCATGATCGTCACGACCTCCACCAGCTGGCTCCCCAGAACGGTGTGCCTGTGCTGCTCAAGGGCGCGCACCAAATCCCCCCACTGCCGGTCATCCTTGGACCGCCCAAGCGTCAGGTGGGGCCGGAAGTGCCGGGGGTCGGCCGGGAATCGCTCCCGCGCCAGGGCGGCATTCAGGCTGGCGGCGAGCCGCTCGAGGGCCTCGGCCCCCTGCTTCGAAGCCACCCACACCACCTGCGGTCGCTCGAAACTTGGGAACGCCCCCAGATCGCCGATCGTTACCATGAACGGCGCAACGGTTTTCACGGCCTCCCGCGTAGCGACCGCGACACGGCCCACCTGGGCCGTAGGGAGTTCACCCAGGAACCGGAGCGTGAAGTGCAGATTGGCGGGCCTGACCCACCGCAGGCGCGCGCCTGAGGCCCGCAGGCGCTCCTGAAGATCGGCCGCCAGCCGCCGGTTCTCAGGGCTCAGTTCGATCGAAACGAACGTGCGGTGAAGGGTCACCGGCGGAGCAGCGCCAGTCGAACTAGATTGAGCGCTGTCTGCGCGGCCAGATGGCGAATCCCGCCGCGCCCCGGCTCCTCGCCAAAATTCAGCTCCTCGGTGCGGGTACCGCTCGCTGTTGCCAGGCTCAAGAAAACGAGCCCGACCGGTTTGGTAGGTGTCGCCCCGGTGGGTCCAGCGATTCCGGTGATACCCAGGCCCATAGACGCGCCGGTCCGTTTTCGCGCGCCCTCGGCCATGGCCGCAGCCACCTCGGAGCTCACCGCGCCCCGCTCCGCGATCAGCGCGGCGGCCACGTCCAGATCACGCATCTTGGCCTCATTACTGTAGGCGACAAACCCGGCCAGCAGGAACACGGAACTACCGGGAATCTCGGTCAGGCGCGAGGCCACGAGTCCGCCGGTGCACGACTCCGCCACGGCCAGGGTCGCGCCCCGATCGATCAGCAAGCGGGCCGTGACCTCCGGCAGCGTTTCGTCGTCCAGGCCGAACACGGCATCGCCTAGTCTGGCGCGCAGACCCGCCTCGGTACGGTCGATCAGGGTTGCCACGGCCGCCGGCGCTCCCTTGCTTGTAATACGCAGGTGTACCTCGCCCATCTTCGCAAGAGGGGCCACTGTGGGATTGTTCTCATGGATGAGATCGCGGACGCGCTCCTCGACCATCGATTCTCCCAGACCCGCGATCCGCAGCACGCGCGACTGGATCACTTCATCGCCCTGACGGGCGCACAGCCACGGGATAAGTCCATCTTCAACCAGGCCCTCCATTTCGCGTGGGACACCGGGAAACAGGAAGATCGTCCGTTCCCCCGCGGGCACGATCAGGCCCGGCGCCGTACCGCGCCGATTGGGAATCACCTGCGATCCTTGCGGAATCCGCGCCTGCCTGAACACAGACTCGGGCGCCCCTCGTCGCCGGCGGGCAAAGAGGGTGGCGATCCTGTCCGCCACCGTCTGATCGAAGACCATGGGCAGGCCGACGGCGTCGGCCACTGCTTCAGCGGTCAGGTCGTCTTCCGTCGGCCCGAGCCCGCCGGTCATCACCACCAGATCGGACCGGCTCAACGCCAGCTGCACCGCAGCGCAGACGCGTTCGGCGTTGTCGCCCACGGTCTGTTTGAACAGGACGTCCACCCCGTGCACCGCCAGCAAGCGCGCCAGATAGGTGGCATTAGTGTCGGTGATCTGGCCCAACAGCAACTCAGTGCCGACCGAGATGATCTCAGCCCGCATGGGAACTCCTGTCAGGAAGGATGTTGGGGGCGCTCAGTGGGTGCCATCCCTGGCAAAAGTACGCTCGATGACCTCACCCAATTGTCCGAGCACACCCACCGTCTTGCCGTTCACGGTCGCCTCAACGACCCCCGCATTGCCAAGGCGGATCGTCATCGGACCGCGGCTCTGCCACCGTTGGGTCTCGCCGGCGGTCACAAATCCCACAAACAATGTCTGGCCGCCTGCTGTGACCCGAACCCACGACCGCCCCGATGCCCGAACTTCAACGGTGATGCCCGCCTCCCCTTGGACCTCGCCGCCGGGCGACGGCGAGGGAGTCGCGGAACCCCGGGGAGGGGCCGCCAGAGATGACGGCGCGGTGGGCACCGCCGCTCCCACGGAGGGACCGGAACCCAAGGCGGGTTGTTCCGGGGCTTCGGCGGTGGCTGCCGGTGAAGGCGCCACCGCAGGCACAGGGCGGCTGAACTCGCTGAACTGCCTGGCGAAGAAGACCCCCAGCGCGCCGGTGACCACGAAGGCCACCACACCGAGAGACACCAGCAGGCGCCGGAGGCGGGATGCCGGAACTGCAGGCAACACCGCAGACTCCAGGCGCTGCCAATCGCCCGGCACCGGCTCCGCGGATCCCGACATCGCCGAAGCCAGGCGCGCCACGAGCGGCTCCGGATCGACCCCCAGTTCGCGCGCGTAGGTCTGCAGGAATCCGCGCATGAAGGGATATGGCGGCAGGTCTTCAAACCTCTCTTCTTCTAGCGCCGCAAGAAACTTGGCCCGGATCTTCGTACGGGCTTGCAGATCAGCCAGCGACGCCCCACGCTCAACGCGCGCGGCTCTGAGCACCCGTCCGATACCTGCACCCCCGGTGGATGCGGTCGACGTCTCAGATCGTTCTCTTCCAGTGGACGGCGTGGTCACGGCGTCGAAGTTCCGCGCGCCGCCCGGGTTTCCCTCCGCAGTCGATCGGCGGTGGCTCACCAAGCCGACATCTCAGAGCACGCGACGGCCACCGCCGCCGCCAGGCTGGCGTTGGCTTCCAGTACCGCCAGGTTGGCAGCCAGGGACCGTCCATCTGTAGCCCGGGCGATCGCGTCGAGCAGGTAGGGCGTGAGGTCGGCGCCGCTGACGTCGTCGGTCTCGGCCTTCGCCAAAGCCGCGGTCACGGCATCACCGAGTTCATCCGTGTCGAGGGCTGCGTGAGGCGGCGGGGGCTGCACGACCAGCAGCGCCTGGTGAGCGTCCATCGCCGTCCTGGCGCGCACGATCGCCGCGATCTCTCGGGCGCTGTCCGCCCGGTGGGCGAGTGGGATTCCAGTAGAGCGCGCCAGGAACGCCGGCAGAGTCTCGGTCTGATATCCCACGACGGACACGCCGAGGGAGTCGAGCGCCTCAGCGGTCCGGCGCGGATCGCAGATGGCCTTGGCGCCGGCGCACACGACGACCAGCGGGTACCGGCCCAGCGCGGCGAGATCGGCCGAGACATCACCCGTGATCTCAGCACCGATGTGGACGCCGCCGATACCGCCCGTCGCCATCACCCCGATCCCTACCGCGTGCGCCACGGCGAGAGTGCCGGCCACCGTCGTGCCTCCGGATTGCCGGCGGGCTACCGCGACGGCCAGGTCGCGCGCCGCCAGTTTCAGCACGCCTGGCGTCAGCAGAAAGTCGAGGTCCCGCGGATCCACGCCCACTTTGACCAGCCCCGCCCTCACCGCGACCAGCGCCGGGACCGCCCC
>JBGPLF010000073.1:0-15567 GCA_041486265.1 bacterium | reverse complement strand
TGGCTTCCCTGTCGCGGTCGCTTCGGCCCTGGTGGGTTTGCCAGTTGCCGTCGTCGCACCTGCCGCCTCAGGAGCCGCCGGCGCGCCTTCAGCCGGGACGCCCTCAGCCGGCACAGCCGCTGCCGCCGGCGCCGCCTCTTCATGCACGCGGGGCTCGACGACCGTGACGACGACCTCGTCGGGACGGGTGACCAGCTTCGCGCCTTCGGGAATGACCAGGTCGCTGGCGTGCAATGATCGTCCAACCACGAGTTCGGTCACGTCGAGTTCAAACTGCTCGGGGATCTGGGTCGGCAGACACTCCACCAGTACCGCGCGCAGGTGCTGTTCAACGACGCCACCCTCGGCGACTCCCTTGGCCAGGCCCTTGAGCACGACGGGCACGTGCATCTCGAGCGCCTCGGTCAGGGAGATCGCATGGAAGTCCACGTGGATCAGGTCTTTGCGGAAGATATCCCGCTGCGTATCCTTGACGATCACGACGGTCGGCCCGCCGCCGTCGCCCGGCACCGCAAGATCGATCAGCACGTTCCTGCCTGCGTGGGTGTGCAGCGCCTCAGACAGCGCCCGCGCTTCCACTGCGACGGGCTTGGGCTGGAGGCCGCGACCGTAGACGACGGCGGGGACCAGACCCCGCCGTCGCAGTCTGCGCGCCACCCCTTTGCCGACACCCTCCCGCACCTGGACTGTCAACGCAACCCGTTCCATCTGCAGATCCCTCCGACACGCGACAGGCCCCGGTGGCCGGGGCCCGAACGACGCCTATTATAACATGCGGGCGGGCGACAGCAAGCGACCGTGCAGGTTCAGCAACCGGCGCTGGCTTGCGTCCTCAACCGCAGGCGCGTTCACGCGGGAATCGTTACCACGAACCGCGCGCCACCTTCGGGGCGGTTCTCGACGGTAATTTCTCCTCCCTGCGCCACGACCAGCCCCCTGGCGATTGCCAGACCAAGCCCGGCACCCTTCTGGCCGCTTCGCGATCGGTCCGTCTTGAAAAAGCGATCGAAGATGTGCGGCAGGTCGTCGGCCGGAATCCCCGGGCCGGTGTCCTCAACCCGAAGCGCGATTGCGCTCCGCTGTTGTGAAACACCGATGATCACCCTGCCGCCCTCCGGAGTGAACTTGAGGGCGTTGTCCAGCAGGTTGCTCAGGACTTGCGCCGTCCGGTCGGGGTCGGCGTGCGCGGAGAGACCCGAGGCTGGGCCCCGTTGCTCGAGGCTGACTCGCTGCCGTGCCGCCCGGGCGCGAAACGACTCGACTACCTGTCCAGTCACCTGCGCGATGTCGGTCGGCACCAGGTGCAGTTGCAGTCGGCCCGATTCGACTGAAGAGAGATCCAGCAGGTTTCCCACGAGGGTTCTGAGCCGTTCGACTTCTCGCTCAACTGCATCGAGCAGCGCCGTAGTCTCGGCGCTGGACGCGGGCACGCTCGCCCTTAGAGCCTCCACCGCGACAGCGAGATTCGCCACGGGGGTGCGTAACTCGTGCGAGGCATCAGCCACGAACTCTCGACGCGTCGCGTCGAGCCGCTCCAGCTCTGCGGCCATATAGTTCAGCGATCGTGCGAGATCTCCCAGTTCGTCGGCGGTCCGGGCCGGTACGCGCTCGGTGAGTTGCCCTGCCGCCATGCGCATCGTGGCCGTCCGCATCTCCTGAATGGGCCCGGCAATTCGCTGCGCAAGCAGCACGCTTACCAGGGCAGCCCAGAGGAGCGTCCCCAGGATCGTCCAGCCGATGAATAGGCGGATATGTCGGAGCTGGTCTGCCAACTCAACGAGCGGCAGCGCTAGATAGGCAGCCCCAACAATCTGATCTCCCGACCGGATCGGTACTGCTGCATAGACCACCGGCAGACCGGCGACTGCCGTCGAGCCCGACGACTCTTGACCTTGGAGGGCGAGCGACAGGCCTTCGCGACGCAAGGGCTTTTCAATACTCGCAGCCGGATCCCTTACGTAAGCCACCATGACTTCCTGGGCGCGGTCGACGATCAGGACGGACGGATTCCCAGGATACTGCGTCCCCAGGAACTCGGCCTGCGTGCGTTGTGGGTTGCGAGACGCCACTGCGGCTCTCACGTGCACAGCGATCAGCCTACCTTGAGCAAGCAGGCCTGTCTGCACCTGCTCCAGATACCTGGACTCGGAGTCACGCGCCAGATGCACTCCAAGGAAAGAAAGCGCAAGGAGGATGACGACCAGGTACGTCGCCAGGAGCCTCCAGCGGATGCTCCGGAACATGCCTACCGGAAGCGGTACCCGACGCCGTGGACCGTCAGGATGTGCGTGGGGGCACTCGGATCGCGCTCGATCTTCTCCCGCAGCCAGCGGATGTGCACGTCCAGGGTGCGAACATCACCGACGTAGTCCTCTCCCCAAACGCGATCGAGCAGGTAGTCACGGCCCAGCACCCGGTCGGGATTCGCCATGAAGACGTGTAGCAAGTCGAACTCCTTCGGGGGCAACTGGACATCGTGGCCGCGGAGCCTGGCGGCGCGGCTGGGGACGTTCATGGCAATCTCGCCGATCTGGAGGACATCCTGCTGGCTTGCCTGCGTGTAGGCCTGGACACGCCGCAGGTGGGCCTTGATACGGGCGATGAGCTCCCGTGGTGAGAACGGCTTGGTGACATAATCGTCGGCGCCGACCTCCAGCCCCGTCACCTTGTCACCTTCGCCGGCCCGCGCCGTGAGCATGATGACCGGGGCGATGCTGAAGACTCGCACGCGGCGGCAGACCTCCACACCGTCGAGGCCTGGGAGCGCCAGATCGAGGAGAATGAGATCAGGGCGCGAGGTTTTGGCAGCGTCCACCCCATCCGGACCGTCCCTCGCGGCGACAACCTCGTATCCTTCGCGCACAAGCAGGGCGTGCAGCGAGGTGACCATCGTTTCCTCATCTTCCACAATCAGAATGCGCATGCGCTGGTCGGCTGCGGCCCTCCCCCTACTCAATTTCCTTGCGGAGACTGCGGTACTGCTCGGCGGTGATTTCGCCGCGGGCCAGACGCTCATCCAGTATGGCCTTCGGCGTGTGCTCCAGTCCGGCCGGTCGCGTCGGTTCAGCCTTCCGCGACGCCGCCTGCGTGAACCGCCAGATGACGGCGACAATCAGCACGATCCACAAGAGCATCCCGGCCCCGCCAAATCCTCCCATCATGATACGTCCCTCCCCATAGTCCGAATTGCTTGTGAAGGACTCTGCCACCAATTATGGCGCCCCGCCCAGGCGCTGGATCACGCTGGCGAGTTTCGCTCTCGCCTCAGAGGCGATCGGCTCCAAAGCGGGCTGGTCGAGCACGCCGAGCATCGAGATCGGATCGATAATGGCAACAACGGAGCCGACGTCCTGCTCGTACACCACGACATTGCACGGAAGGAGCAGCCCTACATCCAGATCGGCCTGGAGCGCGCGGTATGCGAGCGGCGGATTGCAGGCGCCGAGGATCACGTACTTGCGAAACTCGGCGCCGAGTTTCTGCTGGAGCGTTGCCTTGACATCGATCTTGGTGAGCACGCCGAACCCTTCGTCCTTCAGCGCGGCCACAGTCTGTGAGACCGCTTCAGCATACGGCGCGTCAAGCCGGACTGAAAATGCATATTCCGCGGCGCTCTTCGCCATTGGTAGTCCTCCTAATGCCGACAGATTCCTGGGTTAGGGCGTGACTACGACCTTTCCTGCCATCCCCGCTTCACGATGGCCCGGTAGTCGCGCGAATGGACCGACCTCCTTCAACAGGAAGCGCCCATCGGAGCACACGTTCGGCGGCGCCCAGGTTCCGGACGACCAGCTCAAGGGTCTTCGCCTGCGGCGCAACGGCGCGTCCGGCCTGGTCGGCCTTGGGGAAGATCAAACCGCCCGCCCGATGGTGTGAACCGTCGGTCGTCGCCATCCAACGGATTGGCGCCACCTGCTGCCCGCGGTCGTTCCGCAGAACCGTGTTCTTGACGAAGTCATAGTTGCTCAGGTCACCTGAGTGGGTGTCAAGGGCGATGGCAAAGGCGATGTTGTGATCGAGATCGACTTTCCCCGCGAGCGGGTCGTTGGGAGCCGCCTTGAAATAGGCGGCGGTCGCGTAGGTGGCTTTGATGGTAATACCGCCCTGGCCGTCGGTTTGCGTGGCAGATGCCGAAGCCTGACTTCTTACCGCACTCGTCCAAAGCACAACTAGAACTCCGAGGAACACGACAACGGCTAATGCGTAGTAGGTCTTCCGCTGCATCAGTTCTCCCTCCATCTCGGTAACTTTCTCAGCGGCTTTACCTCAATCCCAGGAGCAGCCAGAGGACGGCGGCGATGAACGTTCCGCTCGCCACAATAATCAGCGCCGCCAGCAGGCGGTCGCCGCGCGTTGCTGCAGAACCGTGGTCGAGTCGTCTGGACATATCAGTCGCTGCCCCTCTGGGCCTTTCTACTTATACGTGCTGGCGTGCCTTCAGCCACGGGGCAAGCACCGGCATCAGAATAATCCACGCCAGGATGAATACCCAGACCGCGCCGCCATAGCGCGCGACCGGCCCGGCACCGGCAGCCGCAAGGGCGAACATGGCCGCGGTAGTGAGCGCGATCAGCGCGCCCAGGGTCCCGGCGTTACGCACTGTTCCACTGGCATGCGATTCCATCCGCCTTGCCTCCTTCTCAGGATCCGCGGGCGCCGGTATCATGACTGTCCCCCTGCGACGGGCGCCAGCGCACCGCCGCGGGCAGCACGTTCGGGCTCGCGGCGCAGCGTCGGGACGAACCGCTTGAGCAGCGTCGTATTGAGCGTCACCGTCAGGGAACTGATCGCCATGAGAAACGCCGCCAGCTCCGGGCTGACCACCTGTCGGGTCCACGGATACAGCAGACCGGCCGCCACCGGAATCGTCACGGCATTGTAGACGAACGCCCAGAAGAGGTTCTGCTTCACCTTGCCCATGGTGGCGCGGGCGACCTCGATCGTGGTGACGACGTCGCGGAGGTCGTCCTTGACCAGGACGACATGCCCCGTCTCCTTGGCAATGTCCGTCCCCGACCCAATCGCCATGCCGACGTCGGCCTGCGCCAGCGCCGGGGCATCGTTGATGCCGTCCCCAACCATGGCAACCCGGTACCCCCGCGCCTGCAGTGCCCTCACCTCTACGGCCTTGTCCTGAGGCAGCACCTCGGCCAGCACTCGGTCGATGCCGAGCTGCCGGGCGATCGCCTGGGCCGTCCGGCGGTTGTCGCCGGTGAGCATGGCCACCTCGAGACCGAGGTCGTGGAGCAGGCGGACGGCCTCATCCGAGTGCGGCTTGAGGGTATCGGCGACGGCGATCAGACCCGACGGATTGCCGTTCATCGCCAGGAACATCACCGTCTTGCCTTCGCTTTCCAGCCGCTCCGCCTCGGCCACCAGGCCATCGATCGCCACGCTGCGGTCGGCCATCAGTTTGCGGTTGCCCAGCAAGACCTGTCTGTTGGAGACGCGGGCCGTGACCCCGTGTCCAGGGAGCGCCTCGAAGAATTCAGGGGATTCGACCTGAATGCCGCGGTCCCGGGCGCCGCGCACGATGGCCTCGCCAAGGGGGTGTTCGGAATTCACTTCAGCCGCAGAGGCCAGCCGGAGTACATCGGCCTCGCCGGCACCGGGGACCGGGACGATGTCGGTGACCGACGGTTCCCCGCGCGTCAGGGTGCCAGTTTTGTCGAAGATGATCGCCGTGAGTTTGCTCGCCGCCTCGACCGCGTCAGCTCCCTTGAACAGTATGCCGTGCTCGGCGGCCTTGCCGGTGCCGGCCATCATCGCGCTGGGCGTGGCCATGCCGACGGCGCAGGGACATGAGATCACAAGCACCGCCACCGATACCAGCAGCGCGAAACCGAACACCCCGACGCCGGCCAGCGTGTAAGGCGTCAGCATCAGCCGGGTCTCCGGGCTAAAGAAAAGGCCGTAGCCCACGAAGAACCAGAACAAGAACACCGTCAACGACAGGACGTGCACCCAAAAGATGAACTTGCCGGCGACGAGGTCGGCGAGCTTCTGGATCGGCGCCTTGCTGGCCTGAGCATCTTCCACCAGCTTGATGATCTGGGCCAGGGCGGTTTCGCGCCCGACACGCGTGGCGCGAAAGCGAAAGGCGCCAGTCTTATTCATCGTTCCGCCAATAACCTCGTCGCCGGCCCGCTTCTCGACCGGCATCGACTCACCCGTCAGCATGGACTGGTCCACCGCCGAATACCCATCGAGCACCAACCCATCCACCGGGATCTGCTCGCCGGGCCGAACGATTACAAGGTCCCCCACTTCCACCTCGTCTGCCGGGATCTCGACCTCCGCATCGCCCCGAATTATCCGCGCGATCTTCGGCTGGAGGCTCATGAGCTTGCGGATCGCCTCCGACGCGCGACCGCGGGTGAGCGCCTCCAGATAGCGGCCCAGAATGATAAACGCCGTCAACAGCGCTGCCGCCTCGTAGAAGGTCGCCTCGGGCCCGCCGAATCCGGCCTTGGGCCAAAACGTGTTGATCACCGCGATGAGATACGCCGCGCCGATCCCAGTAGCGTAGAGCAAATTCATGTCCGCCACACCATGCCGGAGTCCGCGATAGGCGTTCAAAAAGAACTGCCAGCCTGGGCCGACGACGATCGGAGTTGTCAGCGCGAAGAGCAGGAACGGATTCCCCAGAAACTTCGGCACGAAGCGAGGCAGGATCCAGACATCCTGGAACGTCCCGAGCATGACCACCATGGCCAGCGGCCACGCCACGAGCATCCAGCGGCCCTGCCGGACGATCTCCCGCTGGCGGGCCTCCCGCTCATGGTCGAGGGCGGCGGTACCTTCCAGCCGCTCGGACGCCTCGTAGCCCAGGTCACGGATTGTCTTCTTGATCTGCGCGGGGGTGATAGTCCCCGGATAGTACTCGACCTTTGCCGTTCCGGCACTCAGGTTCACCGCGACGGCTGCGATGCCCGGCAGGACTTTCACCGCACCCTCGATGCCCGCGCCGCATGACGCGCAACTCATGCCGGTGACCTGCAACTGCAGGGTCTCCCTGCCGACTTCGTAGCCGACCTCTCGAATCGCGCGCTCGAACTCCGTGACGCCGGTCTTTGCGGGATCATACGTGATAAAGGCCTTCCCGACGGCCAGGTTAACCGCCACCTCCTGGACCCCGTTCAGGTTCTTCACGGCGCCCTCCACGGTCGCCACACACGACGCGCACGACATCCCAAGGACGGGCAGGGACGTTTCGGTGAGTGTGCCAGAGGATCGTTCGGATGCCCCCTGGATCTGGACTTGCGGTTCCATGCTAGATCCTCTCTCTGTCGATCGCGTCGTGTCGCACGCTGCGTTGAGATGACGCCGGATCGTTCGAATCATCATGCCGATCCCCAGGGCGTTGGTGGCGAGCCCGAAGAGGATGACCGGCACCTTGTATGTGGTGAAGAAGACCGCCGCGCCGGAGAGGCCAATGACCGGAAGAACATCGGCAAGATGATGGAGGCAGCACGCCACCATCGAGGTCGTGGAGGTCGCCGTTCCACCCGCAGCCATGGCCGCGGCAGAACGCACGCCCCCATTCTGTTTGATCAGGCGCCGGAGGTGGGTGAACAGACCAATCTGAATGCCGAAGCCCGTGGCGACCGCGGCGACGAAGTACCAGTCGGTGAGCAGCAACTCGACCGCGTGCGGCCACGAAGCGGATCCGATTCTCACGATGCCCAGATACAGCCCAACGAGGACGAAGGCCGCAACCAGACCCGTTGCGATCGCCCGGGAGAGGCTATTCATCACTGCGTCCCCTCTCAGTTTTCACGACTTGCCAGGTGCAGATCCCGTAACAGGCCGACAGCGATGCGACGAGCAGGCCGGCCGCCACGATGATCGCCACCCGCGTCCCCAACCAGGGAAGGACAAGCAGGCCGACGATCGGCAGGGTGCACAGCCAGAGCAACAGGCTGGTCAGCATCCAGGAGCTGTGATCAGTGTGCATCTGCGTTCGTGCTCTCGATGTCCGCATCTCAGGTTCGCTCATCTGCGCGTCTCGGCGATGCCGGTCGATATCCGGTCCTGCCGGTGTGTGCTTCATCTCTCGTCGCTGTTCCCAGCGTAACCTGAGTGTGCGGAGTGCTGGTTAAGGATTGCTTAAGCGGGCAGAAAAACGTCTGGCCGGCCGCACCTACGGCCAGCCAGACGTTCATACTATCCGGCATCGCCCGCTAAGCCCCGTCTGGCGGAGCCGAGCCAAGACAGGTGCTCCCTGCCTACCTCAGCTCCTTTTCCCGGATGAATGTCCCATGCCACGTGTGGTACCAGACCTGACGGGTGACGGCGTTGACGCTCGCCATCCCTATGACCTTGTCGTTGCGCTTGAAGTCGAAGGTGAAGTAGCCGTAGAAAGGCATCCCCTCCTGAGCCTTCGCACCCGGGAAGGTCTGGTTGAGCCACGTCTGGATGACCTGCCGTGCTTGATCGCGGGTCAGCGTCGGCCCGGTAGGCGCGGCACTCCGAGGGGCGTACCCCGGGCCGGCCGGGCCGCCCATCATCCCACCGCCACCACCCATCATCCCACCGCCCATCATGCCGTACGCGCCCCAGCCAGCCATGTGCCCGTACTTCGTGTTCCACATCATGTTGGGCCCAGGCTCCGGATACACGAACCCGTACCGCTCGACGATCAACTCGAAGGCACCGATGCCAGCGCTCTTCTCCGCGACCACCACGTAGAAGTTGTTGCTAAACTCCATAATCTCCATAGGGACGAGGTCGGAGTTGCCGAGGCGGACTAGCGCCTGCTGCACCAGGCTTACGGCCTGGTCAATGGTCACGGGGCCAGTGGTCTGGATTTGCCCCTGAGGACCCATTCGGCCCCCCGGTCCCATCATGCCCTGGGCCGATGCTACGATTGGAACGGCTATTACCGCAATCAGAATGATGACACTTGCAGCAACGAGCTTCGTGCCCTTCATCGCCTAGAGACCTCCTCTTCCTCAGCGATTAAGTGACGCACTTCCTTGGCTCCCACAGTAGTGCATCGATGTGAAGACGCCGTGAATTGTGCATGGAACTCCTGTGAACGAAGAAGTACACGAACCCCCACCCCAAGATCCTCTCACGCTCAGGCCACTCACTCGCCCCTGGGAAGAACTCCCCGCCGCTTCATGACCGGCCCGATCGCTCCGCGGAACGCTGGAATCTGCGCATTCTGCAGGCGTACGACCCGTACCGGGAACCCGAACATCCTCAGCATGTCGAGTCCTCCGCCGCCCCTCCCGGCGGCGTCCACGAGACGGCCGGGGTCGCCGATGGCGGTAATTCGAAACGGCGGGGTGAGCCGACGTTGATTGACGAGAACCGTTGTGCCCACGCACTCGACCGCGGAGGTCCCAATCAGCCGCTCGTCATTGATGGCTATGGCCTCCGCACCCGCGGCCCACAGGTCGGCGACGACGCGGATGAGATCGGTGTAGTGGAGCAACACATCGTTGGGATCCTCGGTAGAACGGAGGGCACGCGGGTTGTCGGCCAGTTCGATCAGCACTCCTGGACCTTCCATAGGGGCAAACCCCGCGAGGAGCCGTGCCTCACGAAGCTCCATGCTCAGGGCACGGAGACCGCGCTGATTCCTTCCCGCCGCTTCCGTCATGGCCTCAATTTGTCGGCGGATCTGGACTACATCAACCTCCAGTTCCACCCGCCGACGCTCCTCGCCCTGCATCCGATAGGCCAGCTCGGAAAGCTGCGGCGAGGGGACGTTGAGGAGACGCCGTACCTGCCGTTCCGTCCGTGCCTGGGATGCGACCAGGAAGGCCGCGACCAGTGCGACGGCCGCGATGACCAGATGAGTCCGCGAAATCCGGTTCATCGAGGTTCTGTGGGCCGCTGGCGACCTGCCTGCTCGTCATTGTCCGGCCGGACGTGGAGAACAGTCCCCTCTGCCCGCACAATGCGAACGGAATCCTTGGGCCGAAACGTGCTGGTGCTGCTCGCCTGCCACAGCTCGCCTTTGTGGCGAACGAGTCCCGTGCCGCGTTCCCACGCGACCACGGTCCCCACGCCGCCTGCGACACTCTCATTTCCCGTCTTGGGAGGGAGATGCAGAGCGCGGTTCACCGCAACGAACATCGCGATGGCGACCCCGCCGATCACAAGGAGGGCGGGAATCGCCACCGCTAGCGGCGCGACGAAGAACGTCGCCAGCCCGACCGCCAGCAGAGCGATGTGCAGGACGTGGTCCACACGCTAGTCCTAGCAGCACCCGTGCCGCGTCCCGGTCGAGGGTTTGGCGCCTTCGCCGTGCGCGTGCCCATCTTGGGGGTGCCCCGCCGCGGCCTGCTGGGCTGGATCACCGGCCGCCTGGTGACTGTGCCCCCCATGCCCGGCGTGCCCGTGCATGCGTCCGTGGAGCAGGATCATGACGATAAAGAAAAACCCGTACACGATCCACGAACCGTAGGATTGCCAGAGTTCTGCCATTGTCACCGCCTCCAAACGCATAGATGCGACCTGACGCGTGAGAACATTCACGTTCCGACCGGACCGTACCATGGGAGCCGTCCGCGATGGTTAACCTGGGATTAAGAACCCGGGTCTCCTGGCACCCCTCCACAGGCGAGGAAGAAACGCCGGGACGTCCCTCATGTACGAAAGATAGGCGTCGCCGAATTGGGCAAGCAGAGCCGCTTCCTCTCGGCGGGCGAGCCGTACGTAGGCACCCACGAGGACTGGCGCCATGAGAAGGGTCAGCAACGTCGGCCACTGGACCAGGAGCGCTCCGATCAGAAGAAACATCGCAGTGTATTGAGGGTGTCGCATCCGGGCGTAGAGGCCATCGGTCACGAGCATTCCATCCGCTCCGTGAATCCGGCGCCACGCGCGCTCCATCATGACGATCGCCACCCAGAATGCGACGGTCGTGAGGGTCATCACCACGAAGTAGACGACCTGGGAGCCGCCGGCCAGGGCGACCAGCAGGTGGCCGTTCTTGTGGGTGAACGGATCCAGGACAGGATATCGCCGACCCAGCAATGCCGTTAGCGCATAGATCGTCAGCGGGACCCCGTACATCTCTGTGAACAGTGCCACGAGCCAGGCGGAGAACACGCCCATCGCTCGCCAGTCAGCCCGCCTCCGAGGCCTCAGAAAGCCGACAACGAAGCCCACCACGAGCAGTACGTTCAGGAGCACTACAGGCCAGAGGCCGTACGCATATTCATTCGCAGCGTGCATGGCGACCCCTCACGAGTGCTTTGACCTCGGACGTTCTTCTCGGACTGGCTGCCGCCGCAGACCCCGCTCCAACCGCTCCTGGCACTTCACCCGCCTGAGGGCCGTCGGGATCACTTCCAGCCGCGCACGCCCGATAGGATTGCCGCATACCTCGCACCGGCCGTACGTGCCATCGTGAAGGCGCCGCAGCGCCTCCTCTACTTCGCCCAGCCGCTGCAGTAGCAATGTCTTCACGGTCAGGGCCTCTTCATGGTCGTAGAGTTCCCCTGCGACCTCGGCCGGATCGTCGGACCGAATCCCGCCCGGCTCCAACGCAGTGATCCGGTGGTGGGCCAGGAGGTCGAGTAGTTCTGCGCGCTGCCTGCGGAGCAGGACCTCGAACCCTCGAAGGTCCCTGCCCGTACCGGCTGTCTTAGTCGCAATCCCCCGGCGCTTCATCACGTCTGCTCCTCAAGGACTGAGAAAGATCGTCGGCATTCAGGTCCATCGTAGGCGCGAGTTGGCCACGGTGTTTAAGCGCATATTAACCTCTGCGCAGACACCCTCACCGTCCATGCATCATCGGCCACAGGAGCCAGTCGCCAAAGATCATTGCGGCCAGCGCCGACAGGAGGAACAGAGGGCCCGACAGGCACGACCAGAGGGGCGCGGATGGATCAAAGAAAGCAAGCAGGCGGTGAAGATGACGCGGCTGAGCTGCCACCGATTTCGTTAGAACGAGGTACCGCTCAAGCACGCCGGGTACTACTGGCTGCTCCTGGCGG
This sequence comes from bacterium, assembly GCA_041486265.1. Classification (GTDB taxonomy): domain Bacteria; phylum Sysuimicrobiota; class Sysuimicrobiia; order Sysuimicrobiales; family Humicultoraceae; genus JBGPLF01. The sequence goes on along the minus strand of JBGPLF010000073.1, from coordinate 3,610 downwards.
AGAGCCACCTGACGCGGCGGCTCCTTGGAAGCATTCTGCGAAGGATCGCGGCGCTACCATCGCCAGCCGGGGAGGCGAGTTGTGCATCGGAGCAGATTTCGGTGAAGGGGGGCAGGAAAGGGAAAGTGTCTCAAGAACGCGCGAAGAAATGCTTAACGCACAGTTAAGGGGATAAGAAGCCTGAATCACGACGATGTGAATCGTCGCGGGGGTCTGGCGACGATCAGGGCCCGCCCGGCAGGCCCGCCGCGCGGACGTGCTCCAGCAGGACCACTCCGCCGGACGACTTGCGCCCAAAGCCGCTCGCGCCACCCGGCGTATCGCCGTTCGGTGGCCGCCTCGATAAAGTCGCACAGCGGAGCGATCCGATCGTAGCGAGCCTGTGTCGCTTTGGTTTCGGGATCCGGCGAGTTCAGAGACATCTCTCGCGGTTTCAGGGCTGGCAGACGAACACCTCGATCGTGCCGAAGATCGTGCGCCACATCGCCGTCGAGCGTACACTTCCGAAGGAGGCGCGCAACGCCTGCTCGAACCGGCCATCGCGATGGGGTATTGTGTTCTCAGCGCCGTCCACCCACCCTGCGACAGAATAGAGCACCCACTGGAGAGCGCCCCGCGGGCGGCCGAAGTCCGCGATCACAAAGCTGCCGTCTCGGGCCAACGCGCGTTGGACGGCGGCTGAAGCTTCGTGCTTGCCAACGGGGCTGAGATGATGGAAGACCAGCGTGGAATAGACACGGTCGTACGGCCCCGTGGCTGCAAGACGGGCAATGTCGGCCTCGCGGAACGCGATCTCGACTCCGGCCTCGGCCGCATTTCGCCGGGCGACCTGGAGGATCTCAGGATCCCCATCCAGGGCATCGATTGCGACGGTGGGCCAACGGCGCTTGATCTCGATGGCCAGGCGGCCCGGACCGCAGCCCAACTCGAGCAGGCGGAGGCCCGGCCGGAGGCCCAAGGCCTCGATGACAGCCTGCCGCACTCGGCTTGCGGCCGTCCACCGCTCCATGAGCGGGTCATAGAACCCGGTCAGCCAGCGGAATCGCAGCGCAGGGACGTATCTGTCGTGAGACACGTGGTTGAGCGTCCTCAGTGAGACGCGTGTCCATGGCTGCTGTGGCCGCCGTGCGCGGCCCGCCCCTTCTGCTCTGCGAATCGTTCGGGGGCTGCATCAAACGTCGCTTTGCAGCCCTTCGAGCAGAAGTAATATGTTTGGCCGCGATGAACTGAGATGCCGGCTGCCTTCGCTGGTTCAACGTCCATACCGCATACAGGATCTTTCATCGTGCTCCCTCCCCAAGTGGCTATGCCGTCACCAGGATGATCAGCCCAAGGACGATTGTCACCACGCCAATGACGGCCTTCACGCGGGCTTTGTGCCGCAGAAAGACATGCGCAATGCGATTGAGCACCCGCCTGTTCGCGACAAACGCCAGCATGAGCAGCAGCGGAGCGATAAACATCAGGTTGTAAAGTATCAGATAGGACATCCGCACCGGGAGAGGCTCTCGGGCGACCAAGGCCAGGACCCCCATGTAGATTGCGCCGCTGCACGGCAGCGTGCACAATCCCACCAGCGCGCCGGCCGTGAAGAGCCCGACCGGGGTCGTCCGCGAGATCGCGGCCCTGACCAGTCCATGCCAGCGTGCCGGCATCGCCAGGGGAATGCCCACACCCGGCACTATCACATCTTTGAGCGCCCACAGACCCATCACCACGACCGCAAGTCCCATGAGCCGGATCGGGAGGTGGGTTGCTGTGAACAGGGACACCGTGGCGATGATACCGAGGCCAAGGAGCAGGTACGTTAGGAACATGCCTGCAACGTAGACGCCACCGGCCCGCCAGATGCGCGGGCGGGCATCTTGCGTAAGCGCGACACTGGCGAGGATCACCGCGACGAACGACAGGAGCACGCCAAATGCACACGGATTAAGGCCGTCGAGGAGGCCGCCAGTGAGAACCGCAGGCAAGGTGACGGAACTCATCCTGTCACCTCAATCACCCCTCGCATAGACGGATTCTCTTTCCCCCCACAGCAGACGTCGCAGTAGAACTCGTACTTGCCGGGCGCCAGCCTCGCAAACGTCTGGCTCCGTTCAGACTTGGGCGGGATCCGGACATCCAGGTTGAGGGCGTCGATGTGAAACTGATGCCACCCGCCGCCATCGGTGTGAAACTGGCTATCGGGATTGATCAGACGAATGGAGAACGGCCGGCCGGCCGGCACTCGCACGCTCGGCGGGTCAAATCCGGCCATACTGACGACGATCTGGCGAATCTCGCCCGTCTGCCCGGCCGTACCCTGGTCCGGAGCCCGAAGCGCGCGCAACGGGCTCACCGCAAGAAACACCGAGACTCCAAGAACGGCGAGCGTCACCAAAGTGAACGCGCCTATCTTGAGCCGGCGGTACAAAGCGTCCCGGCGCACCTCGTCACGCCGCTCCTGCACGATTCTTGAGATGTGCTTGGGCATTTCCATCGCCTCCTTGCAGAGTCAGGCTGACCGAGTCACCACGATGTCGTTCCCCTTGACGGCCACGCTGAACTCGGCCAGCGGCCGGGGTGGTGGACCGGCGAGGACCTGCCCGGTTTGCGGGTCATAATGACCGTCGTGGCAGGCACACCAGATGTGTCCAAGGTCACCGCGATACTGCACTGTGCAGGCCAGGTGCGTACAGACCGCGGTGAAGGACTTGTACGTCTCCTGAGATGTGTGTACAAGGATCGCCGGCTTGTTGCCGAAGAGAAAGATCTTGCCCGAGTTCGGTGGAATCTCCCCAACCTTTGCCGCTAAGATGCTGTTGGCGGTGACCTCTTTGACTTTCGGCGGGATCAGGAAGCGGACGAATGGATACAGCACGGTGCCCGCCAGGGCCGCGAGACTGGTTCCGAGCAGGCGGTCAACCAGCGATCTTCGAGTGACCCGCAAAACCTCCGGGTTCTGGGTGGCCATGTCTATCCCCCTCGGGCTCATCGTGACTGGGACACTGCCGGGATGTTTAAGGAATGATTAACACCTCAGACTCAGTTCGAAACCCGCGTTTTCCAGCGAACCCGCATCCCATCCCGGAGCCCCTCGGTCCCGGAGACCACGACGAAACCTCCCGGTCGGAGGCGGCGAACGACCTGCACCGCTTCGAGTCCAGAGGCGTTCAGCGTCATCTCGACACGGCGCAACCTGGATCCCACCAGCAGCTACACGAAGTGGCGCTTGCCTTAGATCTCGCTGAGGCGATGTTCTGCTCGTTTCAACAGCACGGCATTGGTGGCGACAATGATCGACGAGGCGGACATCAACAGGGCGGACCACTCCGGACGGAGCATGATGCCGAACGACGGGTACAGCACACCGGCGGCAATCGGGATGGCCAGGACATTGTAGATCGACGCCCAGAAGAGGTTCTGGCGCATCTTCGTCACCGTGGCTCGCGACAGGAAAATCGCACGCAATACGTCCGATGGATCGGAGCGCATCAACACGACGTCGGCGGTCTCGATCGCGACGTCGGTCCCCGCCCCGATCGCGATGCCAATGTCGGCCTGCGCCAGGGCCGGTGCGTCATTGACCCCGTCTCCCACCATGGCCACGAACTTGCCTTCTTGCTGG
>JBGPLF010000072.1:0-15957 GCA_041486265.1 bacterium | reverse complement strand
TACGACGCGGTCATCGAGTGCTTCCTGCGCCTGTACAAGAAGGGCTACATCTACTACGGCAAGCGCATGATCAACTGGTGCCCCAAGGACCAGACCAGTGTGTCCGACCTCGAGGTGAACCACACGTCGGTGCAGAGCTCGCTCTGGTATATCCGGTATCCGGGAGCGGATGGGGGAGCGGGAATCACCATCGCGACGCAACGTCCCGAGACGGTCCTGGCGGATGTGGCAGTGGCGGTGCATCCGGAAGACGAGCGCTACCGATCAGCGGTCGGCCGCGAAGTGCTGGTGCCGATCGTGAATCGCCGAGTACCGGTGATCGCCGACCGGCGCGTCGATCCGGCCTTTGGGACGGGCGCGCTGAAGATCACACCGGGGCACGATCCCCTGGACAACGAGATCGGCGCCGATCACAAACTGCCGGTGCTCGTCATCCTCGATGCGGCCGGGAAGATGACCGCGGATACTGGCCTCTACGCGGGGATGGATCGCTTCGCGGCGCGTGAGGCCGTGGCCCGCGACCTGGAGACCGCGGGGCTGATCGAGCGGCAGGAGCCCTACACGACGAATGTCGGCCTGTGCGATCGGTGCAAGACCGTGCTCGAGCCCTACATCACCGATCAGTGGTTCTGCCGGATGGACGAACTGACCAAACCTGCGATCGACGTCGTGCGGCAGGGGAAGGTGCGCTTCCACCCTGAGCGATGGACCAAAGTCTACCTCGACTGGATGGAGAACATCCATGACTGGAACATCAGCCGGCGCCTGTGGTGGGGCCACCGGATCCCGGTGTACCACTGTGCCGGCGGCCACCTGATCGCCGCGCGCGAGGCCCCGGCGACCTGCCCGGAGTGCGGCGGGACGGATTTGAGGCAGGAGGAGCAGATCCTCGACACCTGGTTCTCGTCCGCCCTGTGGCCGTTTGCCACGCTGGGGTGGCCGGCACAGACACCTGACCTGGCATATTTCTACCCAACAAATGTGCTCGTGACCGGCCGCGACATCATCTTCCTATGGGTAGCCCGGATGATCATGTTCGGCCTCGAGTTCATGGGCGACGTGCCGTTCACCGATGTGTACATCAATCCGATGGTGCAAAATCTGGAAGGGCAGCGTATGAGCAAGTCGCTGGGCACCGGGCTCGATCCCCTGGACTATGTGGAGCAGGGCTACGGCGCCGACGCGCTGCGCTACGCGCTGGCGTTGCGGTGCTCGCAGGGCCAGCAGGACCTGCGCTTCGGCGAGAAGATGCTTGAGGACGTCCGCAACTTCAACAACAAGATCTGGAACGCTGCGCGATTTGTGCGGATGCACCTGGAGGGTTTCGATCCGACCGTGCTCGGGCCGGCGGAGTCGTTCGGCGTCATCGATCGGTGGATTCGCAGCCGGTACGGACGCGTGATTGGCGAGGTGACGGCGCACCTGGAAGCCTATGACTTCGACAAGGCCGCCCGGGCGTTGTACGACTTCATCTGGTCGGAGTACTGCGACTGGTACCTGGAGCTGGCGAAGGTGGATCTCTACCGCCAACCCCCGGATCCAACACGGCGCTGGGTCATCCAGCACACGCTGTGGACGGTGCTGGAAGGGACGATGCGCCTGCTACATCCGGTCATGCCACACATCACGGAGGAGATCTGGCAGGCGCTCCCGCACCGGGGAGAGAGCATCGTGGTCGCGCCGTGGCCGCAGGCGCGCGATATGGCCATCGATGAAGAGGCGGAGGGACAGATGGCGACGATCATGGCCGTGGTGCGCGCCATCCGGTCACTGCGGGCCGACCTGGGCCTGCTGTCGGCGGCGCCGATCGCCCCGGTGCTGCGGGCCGAATCCCAGTCGCGCGCCCTGCTGGAATCGCACCGCGAGTATGTCGTGACCCTTGCGCGCGCGCCCGGACTCACCACCGATATCGACGGTATCCGCCGGCCGGGAACCGTGGGCACGCTGGTCGCCGGGGTGGAGATATCGCTGGAGATCGCCGAGGCCGACCGGGCCCGCGCGCGGAAGCGGCTGGCCGGTGAGCTGGCCTCGATCGGGATCGACATCGGACGAACCGACAGCCGGCTGGCAGACCCGGCCTTCGTGACCCGGGCGCCGGCCGAGGTCGTGGAGGAGGAGCGGCGCCGGATTGGGCATCTTCGCGCTCGGGAGCACGCGCTGGCCGCGTATCTGCGGGCTCTAGCTTAACCGGAGGAGATCATCTTCAGGCGCCGAACAGCCCGATTGTGCGGCAGAACACCTTCTTCCTCAGCCTGACGCTGATTGGTTTGTTCGTGATTTCCCTGATTGTCGGGTACGTGGTCGGAGAGCGGTACTTCAAGAAGCCAGGGCCCACGGGCACGCCGGCCCAACCTCCGGCCGTGACCGAGCCGATACCGCCGACCATCCCTCCTTCGCCAATCCGACCGGGCGCTCGAACGCCGGTCGCGCCCAGTGCTGTGCAGACGTCCGGTACCGTGCAGACGCCTGCGGCTCCGGCTGCATCCCCCACACAGGCTGCCACGGTACAGGCTCCGCCGACACCGGAGGTCACGTCTGCACCAGCCACGCCCCCCGCGGTTGCGACGCCACCGGCCACACCGGCGCCCGAATCCAGCGGACCACCTCCGGGCGCGCAACCCACGGCGGGACCCAAACCGCCGACCCCCGGGACGGGGGAGACGACGGCCGCCGGGCCGCTCTACCGGGTGCAGATCGGCGCGTACGCCAAGCGAGACAACGCGTCCGAGACCGTGGCCAAGCTCCTGGCAGACGGCTTCACTCCATACATCGTCAAAGAGGGGGGCCTGTTCAAGGTCCGCGTCGGCGCGTTCCGCGAACGTACCCGGGCCGACGACCTGGCCGAGCGTCTGCGCGCAAAGGGTTATCAGGTCGTGATCATCTACTAGGTCCGGTCCGTCGAGTTCCTGTTGGTCCGCCCGCACGTCGAGGTTCCCGGCTGGAGGACGCCATGCGCTATCCAACACCACAGGACCCTGAGGCCTTCGGGTTTGAGCGCATCCTCTATTCGAAAGGCCGGCAACGCGCCACCGTGGTGATCAACCGGCCGCAGGTCCTCAACGCGCTGGACTTTCAGACGCTGCGTGAGATGAGCCGGGCCTTCGAAGACGCGGCGTGGGACGACGCGGTGGGCGTGCTGGTGCTCACCGGCGCGGGCGATCGGGCTTTCTGTACCGGGGCCGACCTCCGCGAGCAGGAGCAGTTCGTTCGCCGCCCGCGGGACTACTGGAAGTGGATGGGTGCCTTCATCGAGGCACACGACCGTCTTCGCAACATCGGCAAGCCGACCATCGCGCGGCTGAACGGCCTTACTGTCGGCGGCGGCAACGAGTTCAATCTGGCGTGTGATCTGGCCGTGGCAGCCGACGATATCGTCATCCAGCACGTTGGACCCGTCAGGGGGAGCGTGCCCGCGGCGGGCGCGACGCAGTGGCTGCCGCTGGTCATCGGGGACCGGCGCGCGCGGGAAGTGCTCTTCCTGTGCGATGAGATCACGGCGGCGCAGGCGTGGGAGTGGGGGTGGGTGAACCGCGTCGTGCCCCGGGACCGGTTGGACGCCACGGTCGATGACCTGGTCGACCGTCTCCTGCACACGCTACCCGAGGTCACCCGCTATACTAAGCAGCAGCTCAACTTCTGGCGCGACCTCTCGTGGCACCTGACGGTCGGGCACGCACGCGATTGGCTCACCCTGCATGCCGGCGCGGCCGAGACTCAAGAAGGCATCGCGTCGTTTCTTGACAAGCGGCCGGTGGATGTCGCGGGCATCCGGGAGCGGCTCGCCGCCGGCGGCTCGACCGAATACCGATGGGGGCCGCACACGCGCACCTGTCCCGCGTGCGGGGCCTCGCTCTTGCCCGAGGCTTTCGCCTTCTGCGGACGCTGCGGGCACAGACTGGAGGAGAACGCATGACATACACTAACATCCTGCTCGAGCGCGAAGGCGCCGTGGCGGTCATCACGCTGAACCGGCCCAAGGTGCTCAACGCGCTGAACCGGGAGACGATGGACGAATTGGTCGACGCGCTCGAAACCCTCGATCGCGACGATGACGTGCGATGCGTCGTGTTGACCGGAGGCGAGCGGGCGTTCGCCGCCGGCGCGGATGTGAACGAGTTCCTGACGGCCACGCCGGTCGATATGCTGTCGGGCTACCGGTTTCAGCAGTGGGAGCGGATCCGCAAGATCAGCAAGCCGATCGTCGCGGCGGTGCGGGGCTTCGCGCTGGGGGGTGGCTGCGAACTGGCGCTGTTGTGCGACATGCTCATCGCCGGCGAAGGCGCGCGCTTCGGACAGCCGGAGATCAACCTGGGGATCATGCCCGGGGCCGGCGGCACGCAGCGGCTCACGCGCGCCGTCGGCAAGTCGCGTGCGATGGAACTGGTCCTCACCGGCCGGCACATGACGGCGTCCGAGGCGGCCGCCACGGGGCTGGTCACGCGTATGGTCCCCGATGAGGTCACCCTCGAGGAAGCCAAGAAGCTGGCGCAGACGATCGCGCAGAAAGCCCCGGCAGCGGTGCGGCTCGCCAAGGAGTCCATCCTGAAAGCCTTCGACACGACGCTCGAAGGCGGGCTCGACTACGAACGCAAGGCATTCTACCTGCTGTTCGCGACCGAAGACAAGACCGAAGGGATCCAGGCGTTTCTGAACAAGCGTGCGCCGGTCTTCAAAGGCCGTTGATCCGCGATGATCGAATCGTGTTGGCCCGTGAAGGAGGCCCGCCATGCAACTGCCGACGCTTGAGACCATCCTGACCGCCTTCAACGGCGGCGTATTGACCCTCACGCTGAACCGGCCCGACGTGCTCAACGCCGTCAACGTCCAGCTGGCCGCCGATCTTGGCGAGGTGCTGCGGATCGCCGAGCGGTCGGAGGAGGTCAGGTGCATCATCGTGACCGGGGCGGGCCGGGGATTCTGCTCGGGCCAGGATCTGCGGGATCGCGCCGCAGCCGACGCTCCCTTCGGCGAGTCGCTGCGGCGCCGCTATAACCCGATCATCATGAGGATCCGGACGATCGAGAAGCCGGTCATTGCGGCCGTCAATGGTGTGGCCGCCGGCGCGGGCTGCAACCTGGCGCTGGCAGCCGATCTGCGGATCGCCTCCGACAAGGCATCGTTCATCGAGATCTTCTCGCGCATCGGATTGATCCCCGATTCGGGTGGGACATTCTTCCTGCCACGGCTCGTCGGATTGACGAAAGCGCTGGAACTCGCGTGGACCGCCGATCCTGTCGATGCTGCCGAGGCGCTGCGCCTGGGGCTGGTTAATCGAGTCGTGCCTCACGATGAACTGATGTCGGCGTCGCTCGAACTTGCACGCCGCCTGGCGGAGGGACCGACGCGGGCTTACGGCCTGACCAAGCGCGGATTCAACGTTGCGTTGGCATCGTCACTGGACGCGGCCCTTGAATATGAGGCGCACCTGCAAACGATCGCCGGCCGGACCGCCGACCACCGCGAGGGTGTGACGGCCTTCCTAGAAAAGCGCAAGCCGCGGTTCGAGGGGCGGTGAGGGTGACGGGGACACCGCCGGACGCGGCTCGGCCTCTCATCGGCGTGGTCGGCGCCGGCACAATGGGTGGCGGGATTGCCGAAGTCGCCGCAGCCGCCGGCTATCCGGTGAAGATCCAGGATGTGTCGCCGGAGATTCTGGACCGCAGCCGCAGACGCCTGGAGCAGAATCTGCAGCAGCGCGTGGCCCGGGGCCGCCTGGCGCCGGCCGCCGCCGAGGCGGCGATGGCGCGCGTGACCTGGTTCGGAGCCATCGACGATCTGCGCGACGCCGGCTTCGTCGTCGAGGCCGCCCCGGAGTCTCTCGATCTCAAGCGGGATATCTTCCGCAGGCTCGACGAAGTCACCGACCCGGCGACGATCCTGGCGTCGAACACCTCCTCGCTGTCGATCAGCGCAATCGCGGCGGCGACGCGACGTCCCGAGCGCGTGGTGGGGATGCACTTCTTCAACCCGGTTCCGGCGATGGCACTGGTCGAAGTGATCCGCGGGGCACACACGAGCCAGGCCACCGTAGACGCTACCGTCGCGCTGGCCCGAGCGCTGGGGAAGACGCCGGTGCGCGTGACCGAGGCGCCTGGGTTCCTGGTCAACCGCGTCGCGCGGCCGTTCTCCGGCGAGGCGCTGCGCGTACTCACCGAGCGCGTGGCGCCCGCCGGGGTGATTGACCGGATCATGCGCGACGCGGGGGGATTCCGCATGGGTCCCTTTGAGTTGCTCGACCTGGTCGGACTCGACGTGAACTTGGCGGTGTCGCGCGCCATCTTCGACGCGTTTTTTCAGGATCCGCGGTACCGCCCACATCCGCTGCAGCAGCACATGGTGGATGCGGGGCTGCTGGGACGAAAGAGTGGAAGGGGGTTCTACGACTACACCGTGGCAGCGTCAGGATCGGCTCGCGCCGGTACCGAAACCTCTGCCGGAAGACAAGGCGCTCGGGTGCCGGCTGCAGACCGGACCGCGGCGCGCGCACGTGTGCCTGTCGCAGTCATCGGGACGAATCGCGTCGCCGCCGACCTCAGGACGGCGCTGCGACTGGCCGGATGGCGGGTTGTCGCAACGCCGCCGAGGACTGCACGGTGGAAGGTGGCGGTGGCCATCGATGCCTCGACCGAATCGGTTGACGAAAAGGCCCGCGCGGTCGCGCGCATCGATGCACACCTGCCGGCCAGTGCCCTGGTGCTCACGTTGACACTGAGCGCATCCACCACCGAGGCGGCCCGGCAGGCCCGTCATCCGGAGCGGATCGTGGGATTTGCCACCCTACCCCCGCTGGCCGACCGCGGGCTCGTGGAGATCCAGGGCGGCCTGCGTACGAACCGAGACATGCTGGACCGCGCGCGCGCGTTCTGGACACGTGTAGGCAAGGAAGGCGTTGAAGTGGGTGACGGGGTAGCAGGGGTGTTCCCGCGGATTCAGGCGATGCTCTGCCACGAGGCGATTGTGGCCTTCGAGGCAGGGATCGCTTCGGCGGCGGAGATCGATGTGGCCATGCGACTCGGCCTGAACTACCCCCAGGGGCCGATTGAGCGCGCGGAGGCCGCCGGATTGGACACCATCCTCACGGTCATGGAAGGGTTGTGCGCCGGACACGGCGATCCGCGGTATCGCCCGGCGCCCCTGCTGCGCCGGCTCGTGGCGGCCGGGAGGGAGCGCGTCGCGGACCCAGAGATTGGATCGGAGGGGGCCCATGCCTGAGGCCGTCATCGTTGACGCGGTGCGCACCCCGGTGGCGCGCTATGGGGGAGCCTTGAAGGACGTGCGTCCCGACGATCTGGCGGCGCTGATCATCCAGGCGCTGGTGCGCCGGAACAACCTGGATCCGGCGACCATCGAAGACGTGATCTTTGGGTGCACGAACCAGGCCGGCGAGGACAACCGCAACGTCGCGCGGATGGCCATCCTGCTGGCGGGCCTGCCGGTGACGGTGGCCGGGCAAACGGTCAATCGGCTATGCGGATCGGGCCTGCAGGCCGTGGTCGCCGCCGCGCACGCGATCCGGGTGGGGGAGGGGGAGGTCTTTGTCGCGGGCGGCGTAGAATCCATGACCCGGGCGCCGCTGGTGATGCCGAAGCCCGAGCATGCCTTTCCACGTGGTGACGTGCGCGTGCACGACACGACGCTCGGGTGGCGCTTCATTCATCCCCGCATGGCCGCGATGTACCCGCCCTACAGCATGGGTGAGACGGCCGAGAACGTGGCGGAACGGTACAAGATTACGCGTGAAGAGCAGGACGCGTTCGCGCTATTGAGCCAGCACCGGGCGGCGGCGGCTATCGCGTCGGGGCGGTTTCGCGATGAGATCATCCCCGTGGTGATTCCAAAGCCCGGCGGGAAATCCGGCGAGCCGCTGGTGGTGGACACCGACGAGCATCCTCGGCCGCAGACGACGACCGAGGGTCTGGCCAAACTGGAGCCGGCGTTTCGCAAGGGCGGCACGGTGACCGCCGGCAATTCGTCGGGGATCAATGACGGGGCGGCCGGCCTGCTCGTGATAGAAGCGGAGCGGGCCAGGGCGCTCGGCCTGACCCCAAGAGCCAGGATCGTTGCGTCGGCCGTGGCCGGCGTTGACCCGGGCGTGATGGGACTTGGGCCCATACCGGCGACTCGAAAAGCATTGGAGCGGGCGGGCCTGACCCTGGAAGCCGTCGACGTCATCGAATTGAATGAGGCGTTCGCCGTCCAGGTGCTGGCCTGCGTTCGCGATCTGGGCATCCCGATGGGGAAACTGAATCCGAACGGCGGGGCAGTGGCGCTGGGCCATCCAATCGGATGCAGCGGCGCCCGCATCCTCACCTCACTGGTCTACGAGCTGCAGCGCCGGCGCGGCCGGTATGGTCTGGCGACGATGTGCATCGGTGTCGGGCAGGGGATCGCCATGATCATCGAACGGTGTGAGCCGCCCGCGGTGTGAAAAGCCGGCGGCACCATCAAGAGCGAAAGCAACACAGGAGGCATCAAACATGAAACGAGGCATGGAACTGCGGGACTCGACCGGACGGCCGATCACTCCGGGCACCCGCGTCCGCAGCGGGGGCGAGGAAGGGGTTGTCGGACGCATCGAGCCCGAGTACGGCGTCCTGACCATCATCGTGGAGGTGCGAGCCGGTAAGAGCGAAAAGATGGTCCGCGCGTCCACGGTCGAGGTGACCGGGGAACCGGCAGGCAGCGCGCCCGGCCCGTGAGCGAACCTATCGCAATCGACCAACGGGTCCCTTCGGCAAATCATCGCGCCCGGGCGTACGCCTGCAGGTGGGTCCGCACGATCGCGCGCAGGCGCTCTTCGTCGGCATCTGGATCGACCACGTCGTCGCGTGACACGGCCAGGGGGACGGTCAGGGTGTAGGGACCCCGCAGTCTGATCACCACATCCCGGGCATCCTCACCGACCTCGATCTCAGCCCCGGGCGCAACCTCGCGGGCGATGGCCTCGGCGAGCAGCCGGAACCAGTCCAGACCCACGTAGTTGTGGAGCACCTCCAGTGCACGCTCCCGGGCTTCCTCGATGTCGCGGCCCCGAATAGGAGCCCGCAGGTATTCGCCGCCCCCGGGGGTACGCTTGCCCTCCCACAGGCGGATCTCGTACCGGCCGGGCGGCACCGGCCCCTCGATCAGGAGCACAAAGCGGCGGCCACGCACATCCACCGATTCTTCCCAGGACCCGGCTGGCGTATTAGAAGACATCGTCACGCTCGAATACAACGCCGCACCGCGCCCGGCCTAGGCTGCGGCGGCCGCGCTTGCGAGGAGCGTACCAGCGGGGAGGGAGGCCGTCAACTCGTGACACCAGTTGCTCTGCGTAAGGCGGTGATCGCAGAGCGTCGGAGCGCGTCCCGTTTCTACTTTACATAAGAGACATTATGCGAAGTTGAACAAGGGGCACGTGGATTGCATCCTGGCCCGGGGCTGACTCCCACGATGCCCAAACACGAACACATGTTTGCATCGCCCTCCGGCGACTGCTATGATAATGCCGCAGCATTCCTCGGGAGGGATTCATTCATGGCGTCAGGATTGACGCACCGGCAGCAGGAGATTCTGACGTTCGTGCAGCGCTACACCGAGTCGCACGGGTATCCCCCGTCGGTCCGTGAGATCGGACAGGCCATGGGCTTGACGAGCAGCTCGACGGTCCACAGCCACCTGCGGGCGCTCGAGCGCAAGGGCTTCCTGCGGCGCGACCCGAGCAAGCCCCGCGCCCTTGAGATTCTCAGGGACGGCCGGGGTCCCCAGCACCGGGTTGTGTCGCTCCCCGTGGTCGGCCAGGTGACCGCCGGTGTGCCGATTTTGGCCGAACAGAACATCGAGGACCATTTTCCTGTGGCAGCCGAATTGGCCAACGGCGCCGAGGGGTTCATCCTGAAGGTGCGCGGCGACAGCATGATCGACGCCGGGATCCTGGACGGTGACATGCTCATCGTCCGCCGCCAGCAAACCGCGACGAACGGTGACATTGTGGTCGCGCGTCTGGGCGACGAGGCCACAGTGAAGCGCTTCTTCAAGGAAGGCGACCGGATCCGGCTGCAGCCGGAAAACGCGACGATGGCGCCCATCTACGCCCGTGATGTCGTGGTGGAAGGCAAAGCCATCGCGGTGCTCCGTCGGTTGAACTGAGGCTAGGACTGAACTGGTCCCGCAGGGGCTAGCCAGACCGCGACTTCACTATCCCCCTGAGCGTCCGCAGCACGACGGCCAGCGGTCCCGGCACTTCGGCGTCGAGCGACACTCCGTCCTCGTCAAAGCGCTGCCTTAGCACACGCCCTTCGGCGTGGATGCGGGCCAACAGCTTTCCATCGCTGTACGGGACCTTCAATCGCACTCGGATCCAGGGTTCGGGCAGCCGGCGGGTGATCGTACCGAGCAGATCGCGCAGGCCGTCGCCCCGCGCGGCCGAGATCACCACGGCATCGGGACGGTCAACGATCAACTGCCGGACCTGGTCGGGGCTCAACCGGTCGGCCTTGTTGAACACAGTCAGGACGGGGTGGCCGCCCGCTCCGATCGTGCTCAGCACCTCATGGACCACCTTGACCTGCGCCGGCCAGTCGGGATGGCTTGCGTCAACCACATGCAGCAGCATGTCCGCGTGGACCACTTCTTCCAGCGTCCCGCGGAAGGCCGCGACGAGTTGCGTGGGCAGCCGCTGGATGAATCCGACGGTGTCGGCGAGCACGATGGCCCGCCGGTTGGGGAGCACGAGGCGGCGCACGGTCGGATCGAGCGTCGCGAACAGGCGATTGTCCACGAAGGCCCCCGCGCCGGTCAACGCGTTGAGCAGCGTGGACTTGCCCGCGTTCGTGTAGCCGACGAGGGCCACCTGCGCCACGGCGGCGTCCTTGCGCGGTCCGCGCTGGCGACCCCGGTGGCGCTGAATGGCATCGATCTCGCGCTGGAGGTCGGTGATCCGCGCGCGGATCCGCCGGCGGTCTACCTCGAGTTTGGTTTCGCCAGGCCCCCGGGTGCCGATCCCACCGCCCAGCCGCGACAGCCAGACACCGCGGCCGGTCAACCGCGGGAGCAGATAGTTCATTTGCGCCAGCTCCACCTGCAGCCGGCCTTCACGGCTGCGGGCGCGCTGGGCGAAGATATCGAGCACCAGGGCGGTGCGGTCCAGCACTTTGACCCCGAGGTCGCGCTCCAGGGTCCGCTGCTGCACCGGCGTCAGTTCCTCATCCACCAGGACGACATCCGCGGCGTGGGCCTCGGTGGCGCGCAACACCTCATCGATCTTGCCCCGGCCGAGGTACCGCGCGGGATCGGGTCGCGCCCGCCGCTGGATCACGGTGCCGACCGGCCGCGCGCCGGCGGTCTCGGCCAGGCGGGCCAGTTCTTCCAGGGAATGATCGGCGTCGCCGCGGTCGAGCCCCACCAGGACGGCGCGCTCGGGTTCGCCCTCTCCAGTGGCTGTCGTCACCGCCGCCCGGCGGGCGGCCTCGGCCTGACGAATACGCGGTGCCAGGTCCAGATGGTCTAGCGTGTCGAGCGGGTACGGTCCCTCGATGATCGGCGCTCCGTTGCGGTCGGCCCCACCCGCCGGTACGGGTTCCAGCAGCCAGAGATCTGTCGGTCCCCCCCGCTGGCTGCCCAGGGTCGCCACGAGATCCAGGTCAAGCTGTGCCAGCACGCGCTGATCGCCTTCGTCCGGGCGCCCATCCGGCTGGGGGTGGGCCTCGATGTAGCGCCAACCACGCGCGCGCCCGCCCGACCGCTGCCGCAGCATATCCACCAGCGACTGCCAGCGCCGGCTGACCACGACGTGCACAACTACACCGTGGCGGTCCAGCAAGACACCGATCTCTCGGCGCAACGCGTGCGCGAGGTGCGCCAGGATCTCGACCAGGTCCTGCCCGGCGATGCGGTTCTGCGGAGCCCGACGGCGCCCGAGCGCCTCGAGCATCTGTCGGTGGGTGGGCTCGATGAGACGAGGGAGCCCCAAGACCGAGACGGTGCCGATGGCCCCCCCTCCCTATCCGTACGCCCGGCGGATGCGTGCCAGGGCTTCGTCGAGACGCGCGTCGGGCGTCGTCAACGAGATGCGGACGTACCCTTCGCCCGATGGCCCGTATCCGATCCCAGGGGTAATCACGACGCCCGTCCGCTCCAGCACGTCCGCCGCAAATTCAACGGACGACTGGCCGTTCGGCGTCGGCATCCAGATGTACAACGTCGCCCTCGGACTGGGCGGGTTCCACCCCAGGGATCGCAGCACGGATACGACTCGATCCCGGCGGGCGCGATAGATGGCCAGCGTGGGCGCGAAGACATCTTGCGGCCCGGTGAGCGCGGCTACGCCCGCCCGCTGGACGGCTCCGAACACGCCCGAGTCGACGTTCGTCTTGAGCGTGCTCAGGGCGCCGATAGCCTCCGCATTGCCCACGGCAAAACCGATGCGCCATCCGGTCATGTTGTACGGTTTGGACAGCGACAGCAGTTCGATCGCCACGTCTTTGGCGCCCGAAGCCTGAAGAACACTCGGCGGGCGGAAGCCGTCGTAGGCGATCTCTGAATAGGCGTTGTCGTGCACCAACAGCAGCTGGTGCCGGCGCGCGAAATCCACGGCGCGCGCGAAGAAGGCGAGATCGGCCACGGCGCCGGTGGGGTTGTTGGGATAGTTCAGGAAGAGCAGACGCGCCTTCGACAAGGCGGCCGCGGGGATGCGCTCGAAGTCCGGCAGGAATCCCCGGTCGGCCGCGAGCGGCATGAACACCGGTTCACCCTCGGCCATGATGGTGGATGATCGGTAGACCGGATAGCCGGGATCGGGCACGAGGGCGACCTCGCCCGGATTCATCGTGGCCCACGGAAGGTGCGCCAGGCCTTCTTTAGAACCGATCAGCGCCAGCACTTCGCGATTGGGATCGAGGGGCACGCCAAAGCGCTTCTCGAACCACGCGGCCGCCGCCCGGCGGAACTCGGCGGTACCGCGGTATGGCGGGTAGCGGTGGGTGCGCGGATCGCTCGCCCCCTCCATTAGCGCATCAATGATGTGCGCCGGCGTCGGGATATCGGGGTCGCCGGTCCCCAGGCTGATGACGTCGATGCCTTTGGCCTGCAGTTCCTCCTGCCTGCGGTCGAGATCGGCAAAGAGGTAGGCGCCGATCCGACGAAGTCGCTGCGACTGCATCATGCCCTCCCGTGTGTGACAAACGCTGCGTCCATGATAGCATGCACACCCGCGACCAGCGCGTCAGCCGCGAGGTCTCCCACGTCGACCCACACAATGCGGGGATCGCGGCGGAACCAGGTGAGTTGACGCTTAGCGTAGTGGCGCGTGTTGCGCTTGAAACGGCCGACGGCCTCCGCATAGTCGTACTCACCCCGCAGCCATGCCGCGATCTCTTTGTAGCCCAGGGCCTGCATCGCCGGCGCATCGGGCAAGACGCCCTGGGCCAGCAGGCGCCGGGCCTCGTCAATCAGGCCAGAGGCGAGTTGCGCTTCGATGCGCTCGTCGATCTTCTGATAGAGACGCGGCCGTGCCATCGTCAACCCAACCATGGTGACCGCTCCCAGGGCCACGCCCCGGCGCTGCTGCGCCGAGACGGGACGGCGGGTGAGCAGGGTCACTTCAAGCGCCCGGATGACGCGTCGAAGATTATGCGGATGGATGTGCGCCGCCGCCGCAGGATCGAGGGCGGCCAGCCGGGCGTGCAGGTGTCCGACGCCCCGGGCGCGCTCGTCAGCCTCCAGCCTGGCGCGGAGATCGTGATCGGACGACACCGCGGGGATCGAGAAGTCGTCAACGACGGCACGGATGTAGAGGCCGGTGCCGCCGACCAGCAGCGGGAGCCGCCCCCTGGCGCGGATCTCCACGACCGTCTGGCGCGCCAGCCGCTGGTAGTCGGCCAGCGTGAACCGATCGGCGGGATCCGCCACATCGAGCAGATGGTGCGGCGCGCGGCGACGCTGTTCGGCCGTGGGCTTCGCGGTCCCGATGTCCATTCCCCGATAGATCGTGCGTGAATCCGCCGCAACGATCTCCGCATCGAGGCGCGCCGCCAGCTCCACGGCGACAGCGGTCTTGCCGGCCGCCGTCGGTCCACACAGCACGGCGAGACGGCCGGTGGTGGCTATCCCCGGAGGAACCATCGCTCGAGTTGTTCGCGCGAAATGGCAATGACGGTGGGACGGCCGTGGAAGCACGTGAACGGGTCGTCGGTGGCGGCGAGATCGGCCAGCAGCGCCGCGATCGCATCGGGGCTGAGCCGGTCGCCCGACCTGATGGCCGTGTGACACGCGGTCGCGATCGTGAGCCGCTCGAGCGTCGCGTCCCCCTCTCCCTCCTCTGCCAGCGCGCCGACCGCACGGCGGAAGAGGTCGTCCGGCACCCGGCCGCCCACCAGCGAAGGCACCTCGCGGAGCACCACGGTGCGGGCGCCGAAGGGTTCAACCGTGTATCCGCTCTGGGCCAGGACGTCGAGGTGACCGATCACCAACGCCATCTGGGCTGGGGTCAGTTCAATCGTCGCCGGCACGGCCAGACCCTGGCTGATCACCCCGCCCTTCCGGCGGGCGGCCAGCAGACGTTCGTAGAGCACGCGCTCGTGGGCGGCGTGCTGATCGATGAGAAAGAGCGTCTCGACTCCCTCAGCCACGACGTAGGTGTTGAGCACCTGCCCGAGCGGCCGGAGCAGAGGCAGCGCGCGGATGGCGCGCGGATCGTACACCTGCTGCGCCTCGCGGGCTGCCAGCATGAGAGGAACAGGTTCGAAGGCGGCGCCGGGAGCGAGCGCGCCGCCCAGCGGAGCGGCACCGGAGAGCGCGGCAGCCGACCCTACCATCTGCCGTACCAGCGGGCTCGCCAGGAGCGCCTCCCGGGTGATGCGCACAATCGCCCCAAACAGGTGCGATTCGTCTTTGAAGCGCACCTCGAGCTTCCGTGGATGGATGTTCACGTCCACCGACGCGGGATCAACCTCGACGAAGAGCGCGAAGACGGGAAACCGGCCCACCGGGAGCAACTGTGCGTAACCCTGCTCGACGGCCCGCCGCAGCAGACCGCTTTGCACCGGTCGCCGGTTCACGAACAGATGCTGCCCCGTCCGGTTCGGCCGACCCCGTTCCGGCCGCCCCAGCCATCCCGACGCCGTCCCCGTCGGCACCGTGCCCTCGAGACCGATCAGATCATCGGCGCCGCCCGCGCCCAGCAGGTCGGCCACGCGCTGCACTGCGGTTGTGCGGGGCCAGCGGCCAGCCTCACGGCCGTCCAGCCTCAAGGTGAAGACCACGTCGGGATGGGCCATCGCGGCCCGCTGCACCGCCTCCGCGATGAGCGCCTGCTCCCTGGCCGGGGACTTGAGGAACTTCAGGCGGGCCGGCGTGTTGAAGAACAGCCTCGCGACCTCGAGCGTGGTACCGTGCGGCGCGCCATGAGGTCCGATCCGCTCGAGCGTGCCGCCAGCCAGCACCGCGCGGGCCGCTTGATCCGCCTCGGGTGTACGCGTCGTCAGCGTGACGTGGGCGACGGCGGCAATGCTCGGCAGCGCCTCGCCGCGGAACCCGTAACTGCGGATGTGCTCCAGATCCTCGACGCGTGCGATCTTGCTGGTGGCAAACCGCTCGAACGCCAGCGGCACGTCCTCGGCCGGAATACCAGTGCCGTCATCCACGACCCGGATGAGGTGCAGCCCGGCGCCCTCAACGTCCACACCGATCGTACGCGCCCCGGCGTCGAGACTGTTCTCAAGGAGCTCTTTCACGACCGAGGCCGGGCGCTCGACGACCTCGCCGGCAGCGATCCGCTCGGCGACAGACCGGTCCAGGACGCGAATGAGGCTCACTGGACGCGGCGTTCGCCGCGGTCGGCCAGGCGGATCCGCAGAGCCCGCGCGCGCTCGCGCAGATCGGCCAGTGTCTGGAGAGCCTCCAGCGGCGTCATCGACTCCACCGCCAGGCTCAACAGCTCTTCTTCGATGGGCGACGTGAGGTCGAGCTCCAACGGAAGCT
>JBGPLF010000071.1:0-15969 GCA_041486265.1 bacterium | reverse complement strand
GTGTCAGGGACCCAAGGACATTCCAGATTCGGTGGCGCAGGCCGGCGCGGCGGCGGCAGAAGCGATGGCGCTCATCGACGCGGGGAGCCTCGAGCTGGAGCCCAACACGGCGTACATACTTGAAGACGAGTGCTCGGGATGTAAGACGTGCGTGGCGCTGTGTCCGTACACCGCGATTACGTTCAATACAGAAACGGCCAAAGCACAGATCAACGAGGCACTGTGCAAGGGATGCGGCGTGTGTGTGGCGGCCTGTCCCTCAGGGTCCATCCGCCAGCACCTCTTCGAGGACGAGCAGATCTTCGCCGAGATCCAGGGGGTCCTGGTTGGTGCGTAGGGCCCGATGAGCCGGCACACGGAGGGAGAGACGATGGACGAGCAGCGAGTCGGGACAGGGGACAGATCCGAGCCGACGATCGTGGCGTTCTTCTGCAACTGGTGCACATACACCGCGGCCGACCTGGCAGGGACCTCGCGGATGAAGTATCCCGCGAATGTTCGCATCATCCGGGTGATGTGCTCGGGCCGCATCGATCCCCAGTTTGTCGTCGATGCCTTCGCGCAGGGCGCCGACGGCGTCCTCATCGGCGGCTGCCACCCCGGGGACTGCCACTACGCCGAGGGCAACTACAAGGCGCTTTGCCGGGTGGTCCTGCTCCGGCGGGTCCTCCATGAGATGGGCATCGAGGATGCACGGTTCAGGTTGGAATGGATCTCTGCCTCGGAAGGTGAGAAGGTGGCCCGGGTCATCCGAGAGATGACCCAGACGATCCGCGGGCTGGGACGCCTCGACCTGCCGGGCAGGCGCGCGCGATGGGACACCGAGCTGCTCGGCCGCGAAGCCGCCGAGCCGGCAATGGCGGTTTTGACCGGATCGGACGGGAGGTGAGCGGGATGTCCACTACAACCAAACCGCAGGTCGCCTTTTACTGGTGCGCCGCGTGCGGCGGATGCGAGGAAGCCGTCGTGGATCTCGCCGAGGACATCCTGACGGTGGCGGACGCGGTGGAGATCGTCCTGTGGCCCGTCGCCCTCGACTTCAAGCGTGCCGATGTGGAGGCGCGTCCGGACGGGTCCATTGCCGTCGCGTTCGTCAACGGCGCGATCCGAACCAGCGAACAGGAAGAGATGGCCCATCTGCTGCGGCGCAAGGCGCAGATCCTGATCGCCTTTGGCGCATGCTCGCAATTGGGAGGCATCCCGGGACTCGCGAACCTGATGGATCGCGAGACGATCCTCCGCGCCGTCTACGACGAGGCGCCTTCCATGGTGAATCCTGAGGGCACGCGGCCGGCCGAGACGTTCCCCGTCAACGGGCAGGCGACCACGCTGCCGGCCTTCCACAACACCGTCCGCACGCTCGATCAGGTCGTCGAGGTCGATTACTACCTCCCCGGCTGTCCGCCGACGCCGAAGGTGATCAAAGACGCGGTCATGGCGATTCTGGAGGGCAAGCTGCCGCCCCGGGGAAGCGTCCTGGCCCCTGACGTCGCGCTGTGCGACCAGTGCCCGCTCAAGGCCACCAAGCCCGAGCGCCTGCTGATCAGCGCGTTCAAGCGGCCCCACGAGGTCCTGATCGATCCGGAGACGTGCCTGCTGGCGCAAGGGCTGCTGTGTCTGGGGCCGGCCACCCGGGGAGGGTGCGAGGCGCTGTGTCTCCGCGGGCACATGCCGTGCACCGGATGCTTTGGCCCGACCTCACGCGTCCAGGATTTTGGCGCCAAGCTGATCTCCGCGATCGGCTCCGCGGTCGACGCGACTGATCCCGGCGCCATCGAAGCGATCCTGGCCACCATCCCTGATCCGGTGGGGACATTCTACCGGTACTCACTCCCGGCATCACGTCTCCGGCGCAAGGTCTCGGACGCCGCGCCGGCCGTGGCGCCACTGTCAAAGGCTGCGGAAGCCGCATGATCGAAAGCGCACGGCCGCTGGTCGGAGACCAGGCGCGGGCCGCGAGCAGCGGGCGCAGGAACGGGGTGGCGTTTCCCCTTGCGACCAAACTGATCCTCAGCTACCTCCTGATCATCGCCATCACGGTGATCGTCTTCAGCGTCGTCGGGACCCACCTCGTCGGCCGGCTGATCGTGTCGGAGGCCCAAACCTCGGTGCGGAACGACCTCAATGCCGCGCGCGAGTTGCTCCTGGGCCGGTTGACCCACATCAACGATGTCACCCGCCTCACCGCAGACAAGTATCTGGTCAAGACCGCCCTGCTGATAGGAAACCGCGATGTGATTGCCAATGAGCTCACGCGGATCAGGCAGGCCGAAGGACTGGACCTCCTGACGATCACCGACGCGTCCGGCACCGTCCTGTTCCGCGCCAGCAACCCGCCGGTCTTTGGCGACAACCGCATTCACGATGACCTCGTGGCGGCCGCGATGAGCAGCAGGACACCCGTCGCGGCGTTGTCGATCATGCCGGCCGCCGACTTGAGGAAGGAATCCCCGCTCCTGGCCGATCGGGCCCATCTCGTGCTCATCGACACGCCGAGGGCACGGCCCCGTGTCGAGACGGAAGAAACCTCTGGAATGCTGCTGATGGCAGCCTCGCCGATCTTGACCCCCCAGGGTCAACTGATCGGACTTCTCTATGGCGGCGCCCTGGTGAACAGGAATTTCCAGATTGTCGACAAGATCAAGCAGACCGTCTTCCAAGATGTCAAGTACAACGGAAAAGACGTCGGCACCACCACCATCTTCCAAGACGACGTGCGCATCTCGACCAATGTGCTCAACGCCGACGGGTCGCGGGCGATCGCCACGCGCATCGCCGCAGATGTGTATGACCAGGTGGTGGGCGAAGGCAGGCCCTGGATTGGCCGGGCCTTCGTGGTCAACGACTGGTACATCACGGCCTACGAGCCGATCAAGAACATCGCCGGGCGCACGATTGGCATTCTCTACGTCGGGGTGCTGGAGCAGAAATACACCGACATCAGGCGGCGGACCGTGGCCGGGTTCCTATCCATCTCGCTCGTCGGCACGCTGGTCGCCATGGCCGTGTCCTTCCTGATCTCCAGAAGGGTCTCGACCACGGTCAAGGAGATGTCGACCGCGTCGAAGGAGCTCGCTTCCGGCAATCTGGATGCCCGGGTGGACATCAGGACGAATGACGAGTTGCAGGACCTGGCCACCGCGTTCAACGCGATGGCGTTATCACTCAAGGCGAGAGACCAGCAGCTAAAGGACTACGCGCGCTCGAAGATCCAGGAATCGGAGCGACTGGCGATTACGGGGCAACTGGCCGCAGGCGTGGCGCACGAGCTCAACAATCCCCTCCAGGGCATCGTGACGTACTCGCACCTGCTCCTGGAGCGGCTGCCTGCCGACAGCCCCATGAAGACGTCCCTCCAGAAGATCGCCAAGCAGGCGGACCGATGCCGGGAGATCATCCGAGGGTTGCTCGACTTCGCGCGGCCGAGACCCCCGCAGATGAAACTGTCGAACGTCAACACCCTCTTGCAAGAGTGCGTCTCCTTGGTCGAAAACCAGGCCCAGTTCCACAATATCCAGATCGTCAGGGAGTTCCAGAAAGATCTGCCACGTATCGTCATCGATCCCTCCCAGATGCAGCAGGTCTTCATGAACATGGTCATCAATGCGGCAGAGGCGATGGACGGGGCCGGTCGGCTGACCATCGCCACACGGCTTGATCCGAGCCAAAACGTTGTCGAGGTGGAATTCACCGACACCGGACACGGCATCCGTCCCGAGGACATGGGCCGGATCTTCGACCCCTTCTTCACCACCAAAGACCCCGGCCACGGGACCGGGTTGGGGTTGGCCATCAGTCACAGCATCGTCCAGAAGCACCGGGGGGCCATCTCGATGACGAGTGAGGTGGGGAAGGGGACGGTGTTCACCGTCCGGATCCCGATCACGAACCAGGAGGCGGCGTAGCAGGTGGAGAGCCCATCCAAGATCCTGATCATCGACGACGAGGAAGTGGTGCTGGACTCGTGCACGCTGATCCTCGAGGGCGAAGGGTGCACCATGGCCACCGCGACCAACGGCGTCCTCGGGTTGAAGCAGGTCGAGGAGTTCCACCCTGACCTGGTCTTTGTGGACCTCAAGATGCCCGGCATGTCGGGGATGGAGGTCATTCAACACGTCCACGCCTACGATCCCTCCATCGTGAGCATCGTGATCACCGGGTACGCGACGTTGAGCTCGGCCGTGGAAGCAATGCAGAAGGGGGCTTACGATTTCGTGCCCAAACCCTTCACCCCGGAAGAGTTCCGCCTCGTCACCCGGCGGGGGGTGGAGAGACGGAAACTCGTCCTGGAAGCAGCGGCGCTGCGGCGCGAGCGCGAGGTGCTGAGAGAGAACTTCGCGGCCATCGTCTCGCACGAGCTGAAGAGCCCGCTCGCCGCCACGCAGCAGAATCTCTTCCTGCTGACGGCGGAGCTATCGGCCGTCCTCACCGAGGACCAGAAAACCCGGTTGGACCGCCTCAAGTCCCGGATTGACGACCTCCTGAAGATGATCCAGACCTGGCTGAGAGCGTTCACCGTCGACATCCAGAAGATCAAGGAAGGCTTTAGACCAACCTCTGTTCCATCGGTCATCACCAAGGCCATCGAGAGCGTCCAGCCTTTCGCGCAACGCAAGGACATCGAAATCGTCACGGCCATCGGCGCGCCGCTGAGTTCCGTGTCCGGCGACGAAGGCACCCTGGTCGAAGCCCTGGTGAACGTCGTCGGCAATGCCGTCAAGTACTCGTTTGCCGGGAGCCAGGTCCTGGTGAGCGCCAGGCACCAGGACGGTCACGTCATGATCAGCGTCTCCGACTCTGGCGCGGGGATCCCACGCGAAGAACTGCCCTTCATCTTCGGGGACTTCTACCGCGGCAGGACCGGACAGGCGGAAGAGGCGGGAGCCGGGCTCGGGCTGGCCATCACCCGGCGGATTCTCGAGGCCCACGGCGGCACCATCAGCGCGGAAAGCACGCCTGGCAAAGGCAGTACGTTCGTGATGACCTTGCCGGCGCTCAGAATGGATGAGGAAACACGGCCCGCACAGGAGGCGAGCCTTCAGCGGACCACGCAGGTAGGAGGTGCCACATGAACCACCGTGCAAAGCTGTTAATCATTGACGACGACCCCGATTTCGTGGACGGGATCAAATCGATCCTGGAATCCGCCGACTATCAGGTCGACGTCGCGTACAATCCCAAGGACGGGTTTGACACCCTGAAGACCCGCCCCTACGACCTGCTCCTGCTGGACATCATGATGGGCCGGGGCGCGGAAGGGGTCATGCTCGCGCGCAAGCTGCGCAAGGATCCCCAGCTCCGCGAGATGCCTGTCCTGATCATTACGGGCATCCGGGAGCAGATCGCGTTCCTGTTCCCGGGCCAGCCGGTGCACCCCCACCTTCTCCCCGTGGACGAGCTGGTGGAGAAGCCGGTGGAGCCCCAGTTCCTGCTGGACCGAGTGAGCAGCCTGCTGCAGGCCGCAGAGAAACGGAAGACAGCAAGCAGATAGGACGTGCATCAGATGGCCAGCAAACTCTCGTTCGCCGATGAAGTCGCCAACCTTCTCTATGCGACGGAAGGTAGCCCGATCCGCGCCTGCATCCAGTGCGGCACGTGCGCGGCCACGTGCCCGGTCGTGGAGTTCATGGACCACTCGCCGCGCGAGATTATCGCCCTGATCCGGGCCGACCGGAAGCGCGAGGTGCTCTCGAGCAACACGTTCTGGTCCTGCGCCTCGTGCTACTCCTGCACCGTCCGGTGCCCGAAAGGGATCGATATCGCCTACATGATGTATGGGCTCAAGCGCTACTCGATGTGGAGAAACGGTGCCCGGCGTCACGCCATCGGGCCGGACTTCTCGAAGCGATTCGTCCGGATGATCGTGAAACACGGACGGTCATACGAGCCCGGTTTGGTGGCCCCGTATCTCTTCCGAAACGGCCTCCGGGCGATGCTGTACGAAGCGCTCACCGCGCTGCACATGGTGAGAACGCGCCGGCTTCCTCTCATGCCGCACAGGGTCAAACGGCCAGGAAACTTCAGGGGCATGCTCAGCAGAATCATTCCGGTGGGGCCAGGGGCATGAAGGTCTACAGCTACTTTCCTGGGTGTTCCCTCGAGAAGATGGCGTCGGCCTATCACGTCTCGACGGTCGAAACCGCGCGGCGGCTCGGCATAGAGCTCAGGGAGCTCGAGGACTGGAACTGCTGCGGCGCCACCGCCTATTTTCACGTCGACGAGTTGCTGGCCTACACCCTCTGTGCGAGAAACCTGGCCATGGCGGAGAAGGAAGGCGCCGATCTGGTCGCCCCGTGCAGCGGCTGCTTCAAGAACATGTACTTTGCCAACGCCCACCTGAAGCACGATCCGGATCTGGCCGAACACATCAACGAGGCGATAAAAGAGGACGGCCTGGAGTTCCGGGGGACCGTGCAGGTGCGGCACCTCATGGACGTCTTCATCAAGGACGTCGGGCTGGGCGAGATCAAGAAGCGGGTCACGCACCCGCTGAAGGGCCTGCGCGTGGCGCCCTACTACGGATGCCAGATCGTCCGACCGCAGAAGGACCACGAGGACGTCGAGCAGCCCCGCTTCTTTGAGGATCTGCTGTCTGCCATCGGCGCAGAGCCTGTCGAGTACCCGCTCAAGCTCCGGTGCTGCGGCGGATCGCTGATCGTGACGAACCGCAAGGCCGCCCTGACGATGGTGCATCAGTTGCTCCAGAACGCCGTCGATAGCGGCGCCGCGCTCATCGCGACCACCTGCCCGCTCTGTCAGATCAACCTGGAATGCTACCAGCGGCACGTGAACCGGATGTTTGGCACGACGTTCGCACTGCCGATCGTGTACTTCACCCAGTTGATGGGCCTGGCGCTCGGCGCTTCGCCGGCGCAGTTGGGGATCGGCACGGAAGTGGTCTCCCCGACCCAGGTCCTGGAGTGCAAGATGCCGGCGGCAGCAACCGGTGCGGCCGCACGGGCAAAAGTCCCGGTGGCCTAGAGACAGCCAGAAAGGACGCGGTGAGGGGCGATGACCGATCACATCTCCGACGTCGCACAGGAGGCGTGGCAGGCGGGGAAGGAGCGGGCCGACCGAGCCTACATGCAGCGCCGGCGGATCCTCATCGACCCGATCACGCGCCTCGAAGGGCACGGCAAGATCGACATCTTCCTCGATGAAGCCGGCGAGGTCGAGCGGGCCTACTTCCAGGTGCCTGAGTTGCGGGGGTTCGAGGCGTTCGCGCGGGGGCGGCCGGCCGAGGACATGCCCCAGATTACCTCGCGCATCTGCGGGGTCTGCCCGCTGGCACACCACATGGCGTCGGTCAAGACGCTGGATGACCTCTACCACGTCGATCCTCCGTCCGCGGCGAAGAAGGTGCGCGAGCTCGACTACTCGCTCTTCATGATCGAGGACCACGCGCTGCACTTCTACTTCCTGGGAGGCCCGGACTTCGTTGTCGGTCCAACCGCGCCCAAGGAGCAGCGCAACGTGCTTGGTGTCCTGGCCACCGTCGGCGTGGAAGTCGGCAAGCAGGTGATCGCCATGCGACGGGAACTCCGCGACCTGGAGACGTATCTCGGAGGAAAGACGATCCATCCTGTCCTCGGGCTGCCCGGCGGTGTCGCCAAAGGGATCGCCAAGGAGGACCTGCCCCGCTTCCAGCAGGTGGCTGAGCGCGCCGTGGAGTTTGCAAAGTTCACCCTGGGTGTCTTCCGAAGCGTGGTGCTGGCGAACCCCGACTACGTCGCGCTGATTACCTCCGAGGCCTACACGCACAAGACCTACTACATGGGCCTGGTGGATGCCAACAATCACGTGAACTTCTACGAGGGGATGCTGCGTGTCGTCGACGCGACGGGCAAGGAGTACGCGCGATTCCGCGCACAGGACTATCTGCAGTACGTGGCCGAGCACGTGGAACCGTGGAGTTACGTCAAATTCTGCTTCCTGAAGCCGGTGGGCTGGAAAGGCTTCGTCGAGGGCGCAGACAGCGGCATCTATTCCGTAGCGCCGCTGGCCCGCCTGAACGTTGCGGACGGAATGGCCACGCCGCTCGCGCAGCAGGCCTACGAAGAGTTCTTCAGCACGCTCGGCGGGAAGCCGGTCCACCACACGCTGGCCAACCACTGGGCGCGCGTGATTGAGTTGCTGTACGCCGCCGAGCGCCTGCGCGAGCTCACGGCGGACCCCGAGATCACGAGCACCGACCTGCGGCTGCTTCCCACCCAGCGCCCGTCGGTCGGCATCGGCGTGGTTGAAGCGCCGCGGGGAACCCTCTTCCACCACTACGAGACCGACGAGCGCGGCCTGATCACAAAGGCCAACCTGATCGTGGCCACGCAGAACAACGCCGCGCGCATCGCCATGTCGGTGGATCGGGCGGCCAAGTCCCTGATCCACAAGGGTCAGGTGGACGAGGGGCTCCTGAACATGGTCGAGATGGCGTTTCGAGCGTACGACCCCTGCCACGGGTGCGCCACGCACTCGCTGCCCGGCGCGATGCCGCTCGTGGCCTCCATCTATGACAGCACCGGAGCGCTTCTGCGCCAGATGAGGCGATGACCGCCGATCGCGTGCTGGTCCTCGGGGTTGGCAACGACCTGCTGGGCGATGATGCGGCGGGGCTCCTGGTCGCCGGTGCGCTGGATGACGGGGGCCTGCCGGCCGGAGCCACCGTCGAGATCACCACGCGATCCGGCCTGGCGCTCCTGGATGCCGTCGCCGGGTTCCGCAAAGTCCTGCTCATCGACACGCAGGTCAGCGGCCGGACGCCGGGCTCGGTCCAGGAATACACGCTGACCGCCTCCGTGGTGCGAAGCCCTTCGACTCACTACCTGGGATACGGCGAGGCGCTGGCGCTCGGCGCGGCTACAGGGCTCGACCTCCCGGAGGAGATCCACGTGCTCGCGGTGGAGCGGACACCGACCGTCACAATCGGCGACGATCTGTCGGATCCCGTCAGGAACGTTCTGCAGGCTGTCGCAGACCGGGCGAAAGCGATCGTCCATAGTTGGGCGCGCGAGGAAGCGGCGTAAACCTCAGGAAATGAAGTTCAGCGACCGGCGTCATGCCGGCCTGCATCACTTCCTACGCTGGTCTCCTATCGGTAGGCGGCGACGAGCGCAGCGATGAAGAACACTGATAACCCGAGCACGATGGCGCCAAGGACAACGCCCGAGATCGCCTCCTCGAGACCCGCACACGCACCGCGGGCTCGCAGGATCTGGCAGAAGCCCACAATCCCCAGGCTCAGGGCTGCCCCTGCCAGCGCGCAGTTCACGCCCGGAAGCCAGCAAACCCTGAGCGCGATCAGGCCGAATGTGAAACTCAGCGCAGCCGCCCGAGGCAGGGTGCGCGCCGGCCCGGCCCGCTGCAGCGGCCCTTGCTCCTGGTTGATCACGGCGTCCACCTCCCCCTTCACCATAAGCCCGGCCGGTCCAGCCGGCATCGGGTGAACCTCCAATTGGGGATAGGCGGATGTCTGAAAGGCGCCGGTCCAGCCTACTGATCTGCCTGGGCGCCTGAGTGCGGCCTCGGGGTGCTGCGAGCCTTCAGGGTGGCCGGAGGACTAGCCGTCCGGCTCGACCAGCCCCTTGCGGATGGCGTACATGATGAGCGCCGCCGGCCGGTGCAGGTCGAGTTTCTCCATGATGTGCCCGCGATGCGCCTGCACCGTCTTGACGCTGATATGGAGGAGTTCCGCGATCTCGGGCGCCGTGTACCCCTCGGCGATGAGCTTGAGCACCTCGCGCTCGCGGTCGGTGAGTTCATGATATGACGACTGCTCTTCGCCAGCGCCGACCCGCCTGAGATAGTCGGTCACGAGCCCCTTCGCCATCGCCGGCGTCAGGTAGGTCTCTTGCTGCGTTGCCGCCTGGATGGCCGCCAGCATCTCGGACGGATGCGCCTTCTTGAGGACGTATCCGGTGGCGCCCGCCCGGAGCATCTGGAACAGATACTCCTCACTGTCGTGGATGGTCAGGGCCACTACCTGGACATCCGGCATCTCCTGGCGGATGTGCCGGGTCGCCTCCACCCCGGTCATGCGCGGCATCCCGATGTCCATCAGCACGACGTCCGGCGTCAGTTTGCGCGCCTGTTCAATCGCCTCCAGCCCATCCGCAGCCTCGCCGATCACCGCGATCTCGGGGATCCCCCGGAGCAGCGACTTGATCCCCTCGCGGACCAGGGCGTGATCATCGACCACCAGAACGCGGACCTCTCCCGCCATTTCAACTGGCCTCCTCGACCGCGACGGTCAGCAACACCCGAGTGCCCCGGCCGGGTTGGGATTCGATGCGCAGATCGCCGCCGATGAGCGCGGCGCGTTCCTGCATCCCGACAATGCCCAGCCGTCGGTCCTCCCGCCGGCCCGTGACCTGCGCCGGATCGAATCCCACGCCGTTGTCCTCAACGAGGAGTGTCAGCAGCCCGTCCTTGCGCTTCAGACTGACCGTGGCCGTATCGGCCCGGGCGTGGCGCGCGATGTTGGTGATCGCCTCCTGAGCCACGCGGAAGACCGTGGTCTCCACCGCGGCCGGCAGGCGCCGGTGGCCAAACCCGGAGGCCTCGAAGGTCAACTGCATCCCCGCGGGATCGAGGAGGTTCCTGGCGTGCACGCGCACCGCCGAGACCAGCCCGAGGTCGTCCAGCGCCGTTGGACGCAGATCGTGAATGAGCTTGCGGACTTCCTCCAGGGTGGCCTCGGCGGACGCGTAGGTGGTGCTCAACCGCTGCTGCAGCGCCTCGGGGTCGCGGAGACCCTCGGCCGCCGTGATGCTCATCATCACCCCTGTGAGCGACTGGCTCACCTCGTCGTGCAACTCCCGGGCGATCCGGCGGCGCTCGTCCTCGTGGGCCGAGATCAACTTGCTC
This sequence comes from bacterium, assembly GCA_041486265.1. Taxonomy (GTDB): domain Bacteria; phylum Sysuimicrobiota; class Sysuimicrobiia; order Sysuimicrobiales; family Humicultoraceae; genus JBGPLF01. The sequence continues at coordinate 5,109 of JBGPLF010000071.1, read as the reverse complement.
AGCAGTTCGCCCCGATGCACTTCCTTGACGCGCACTTCCTGAAAGAGCCGCACGTTCTCCGTGCAGACCGCGAGGTGATTCGAGAGAGTGGCCAGCAGGTTGACGTCCGCCTCGACAAACGGCCACGTCGCCGCCCGCGCGACCGCCAGGACGCCGAGCGCGCGGTCCTTGGTCAGCAGCGGGACGGCGAGGAGCGCCCCCAGGGTTTCGGGCGCGGTGAGGGTGAGATCGCTATCAGGGCTCTGCACAGGACGACGGCGCGCCAGCGCCGCGCCGATCACCCCCTGGTCCGGCTCGATCGCCTGCGGAAGCGAACCGTCGCCGGAGCGGTGCGCCAGACGCAGCCGGCCGTCCTCCATGAGGTAGATGGCGACCAGATCCGCCCGCAGTACCTCGCGGACGCCGCCGGTCATCTCCTCCATCGCCGCGGAGAGATCAGACGCCTCGGTCAGCGCCCGGCCGAAGATCCCCAGGCTGGCCAGCCGCTGCGTGAGGTCGCCGATCTGCGTGTTCAGGACGGCCGTGTAGTGGTCGATCCGCTCGGCCATCTCGTTGATCGACGTCGCCAGCACGCCCAGTTCATCGTGGCCGCGCACCTCGGCGCGGGCCTGATACTGACCGCTTGCCACGCGCCGCACCGTGGTCACCAGCGCCGAGAGGGGATCGAGCACGGAGCGTCCCAACAGGAAGTTCAGCGTCCCCAGCGCCAGCAGGATCGTGAAGCCGACCAGGACCGCGAGCAACTGGGCACTGCGGCGGAGCTGGTTGGCAATGGGAACCGTCCACAGCGACACGCCGATCACCCCGAGCACCGGTGGGTCGGCGGCGTGGCAGCCCTGGCACGCCTGTTTGTTCACGACCGGTGTGAAGACGACGAGCTCGCCGGCCTCTCGCACCTCGAGGGTCACGGCCTGTCGCTCGCCGAGTGTGCGATGAAACGACGGCTCTTCGCCGCCCGCGACCATCGTGTGCAAGCCCGAGGACGCCCACACCTTGCCCGAGCGCGAGTAGATCGTCACATCCCGGATCATCTCCTCGCGCTTGATCAGGTGGATGATCTCCCGCATCTCCGGCTGGTCGCTGTGCACCATCGTGGTCTCGAGGCTGTTGAGGATCGTCGTGGTCAGCGTTTGCGCCATCAATTCGAACTGCTGGATCGCGGCGCGCCGCTGGAAGGCGTAGAGCGCGTATAGGGAGATGCTGCCGACGACGAGGAGGATGGCGATGGTCCACAGCGAGATCTTCAGGTGCAGCCGCATGATCGCGCCTCACCCAAAACGTCCGGCCGCCTGGATCACGTTCTTCATCAACAGCACCGTCGTCACCGATCCCACCCCGCCGGGCACCGGGGTGATGGCAGCGGCGACCTCCTTCACCTCGTCGAAGGCGACGTCGCCCACGGTCCTGCGCCGCGGCCTGCCGCGGTCGTCGAGCACCGGATTCCCTGACGCATCGAGCACCGGCACCACGTTGATTCCCACGTCCACGACCGTGGCGCCGGGCTTCACCATGCCGGCCGTGATGAACTCGGGCTTTCCCATCGCCACGATCAGGATGTCGGCGCGGCGGGTGTGTACCGGCAGCGCCCCAACCCGCCAGGTGAACGAGTGCACGGTCGTCACGGTGGCGTTGCGCTGGAGCGCCAGGAAGTAGGCCGGCTTACCGACGATGGCGCTGCGGCCGACGATGACCAGGTCCTTCCCTTCGAACGCAGCCCTGGGATCCACGCCGGCGAGCGCGAAGTGCCGCTCCAGCAGTTCGAAGCAGGCCCACGGCGTGGCCGGATACAGCGTGGGCTGGCCCAGCGCCAGCCGGCCGGCATTGATCGGGTGCAGGCCGTCGATGTCCTTGGCCGGGTCGAGGGCTTCGAGCACCGGACCCTCCGGCATCCCTTTGGGCAGCGGCCGCAAGGGAAGGATGCCGTGGATCGCCGCGTCGCGGTTGAGCGCGCGGATCGCGCCGAGCACATCTCCTGGCGTGCTGTCGGCGGGAAGCGTGACGTCCCGATGGGCGAGACCGATCTCCGCGGCCGCGCGTTCGATCTGCCGGCGGTAGATCTTCGCCCCGGCGTCATCCCCGACGAGCACCGTGGCGACGCCGGGCACCCGCCCCCCCGCACGAACCGCGGCGACCTCCACCCGCAGTTCGGCGCGGATCGCCTCGGCGACTGCGTTGCCGTCGATGATGGCCGCCATCCGCGATCAGCCCATCCTCTCGGTGGTGATCTTCAGCACCTCATCGCGCACGGCGCGAATGCCTTCAAGCGCGGCCTGAATCTTGGCCCAGAGCGGCTCGTTGAACGCGGCATCGGTGATCAGTTTCAGGTTGATCTTGACGTTGAGGGCGGCGCTCTGCGCTCCTGAGTCCGCCAGCAGCGCCGCGATGGCGGCGTCCGAGACCGCCTGCACGTTGCCTTTCTGGGTGGCCACCCTGCTCAGCGCCGCGACCTCCTGGCATAGCCGGACGACCTCCGCCGGTACCCGGGATGCCTCTTTCAACGCCTGCTGCGTCGCCTGCCGGCGCGCCGCCTTCTCCCCGTCGGTGGCGCGCGGCAAGGCATACGCTGCCATCACGCGGCGAAAGACCTCGGCGTCCTCATCGACCGCCGCCAGCAGATCCGCCCGGAGCGCGCCGGCCTGCGCCCGAGCCTGCTCCATCTCACGCTGCACCGCCGCGTATTGCGTCTTGCCGATCGTGAGGTTGGCCACCATGCTGACGAGCGCCGCACCCGTGGCCCCGACCAGCGCGGCGGCCGCGCCGCCGCCGGGTTCAGGCGCCGACGAGGCTAGCTTCTCGAGAAACGATTCGACCGGCAGTTCAGTGTACATCCGCCGCCTCCGACACAGAAACCGTGAAGGGAGAATTGCCTAAAACAGGCCCTTCACCTTTCCCGTCGAGAGATCAAGATCAATCTGCGCGGCCGCGGGCGTCTTGGGCAGCCCCGGCATCGTCCGCATCTCACCGCACAGCGGATACAGGAATCCCGCGCCCACCGCCGCGCGGACATCACGGACCGGCAGGTGGAAACCGCGCGGCCTGTTCCGCAGGGCCGGATCATGTGAGAGCGACAGGTGCGTCTTCGCCATGTTGATCGGCAGCCGGTCGTATCCCAACCGGGTGTACAGTTCGATCTTCTTCTCGGCCAGCGGCTCGAACTCCACCCCGTCGGCGCCGTAGATCTGCGTCGCGATCGTCTCGATCTTCTCCCGAATCGCCATCTCCAGCGGGTACAGAAATCGCATCTCACTCGGCTGCTCGGCGGCCTTGATCACCGCCCGGGCGAGACCAAACGCGCCCTCCCCACCGCGCGCGTGGTGATCGCTGACCACGGCATCCAGCGCGCCGGCCGCCACCGACGCGTTCCTCACCACGTCGAACTCGCGGTCGGTGTCGGTTGGAAAGCGGTTGATGGCGACAACCACCGGCAGGCCGTGCAGCCGCAGGTTCTCGATGTGCTTCGACAGATTTTCGCAGCCGCGCTCGACGGCCTCGAGGTGCTCGCTCGTCAACTCCGGCGGGAGCGGCTTCCCGGGCACCACGCGGCCCACCCCGCCGTGCATCTTGAGCGCGCGGACCGTGACGACCACCACGGCCGCGTCGAGCGCCAGGCCGCTGTGCCGGCACTTCACGTTGATCATCTTCTCGCCGCCGCAGTCGGCCCCAAATCCGCTCTCGGTCACCACGTAGTCCGCCAGGTTCAGCGCCATCCGGTCGGCGATGATCGAGTTGTTGCCATGTGCGATATTGGCAAACGGCCCGGCGTGCACGATCACAGGGGTGTTCTCGAGCGTCTGGATCAGATTGGGCATCAACGCGTCTTTCAACAACACCGCCATCGCTCCGGCCGCCTTGAGGTCCTCCGCGGTGACGGGCATGCCGGCCTTTGTGGTACCGATGACGATCCGGCCCAACCGGCGCCGCAGATCAGGCAGGTCGTTGGCCAGGGCCAGGATGGCCATGACTTCGGAGGCGACGGTGATGTCGAATCCCGCCGCGCGGGGAGGCCCATCTTCTTTGGCGCCAAGCCCGACAATCACGTTCCGCAGCGCCCGGTCGCTCATGTCCACCACGCGGGGCCAGGTGATCGAGTACGGATCGATCTGCAATTCGTTGCCGTGATGGAGGTGCGAGTCGATCATCGCCGCCAGCAGGTTGTGCGCCGCTCCCACCGCGTGGATGTCGCCGGTGAAGTGCAGGTTGAAGTCCTCCATCGGGACCACCTGCGCCCGGCCGCCGCCGGCCCCCCCGCCCTTGATGCCGAATGTGGGTCCCATCGAGGGCTGGCGCAGGGTGTTAATCGCACGGTGGCCCAGCGCGTTCAGGGCCATGCCCAATCCAATGGCCGTCGTTGTCTTCCCCTCACCCAACGGCGTGGGGGTGATGGCCGTCACCATGATGTACTTGCCGGTCGGACGGTCGGCCAGGCGGCCGAGGACATCCAGGTGGATCTTCGCCTTGTATTTCCCGTACAGGTCGAGGTCGTCATCGGTCAGGCCCAACCGTCTCGCAATCTCCACCACCGGAAGGAGACGGGCCTGCTGGGCGATCTCGAGATCGCTGGGTGCGGTCACAGTACTCATACACGGACCTCCTGGTCGCGCCTGGAGCGGCCGGGCCGCCCCATATCTATTGTCCGTCCCGGCCGGAAAGGCAGCATCGGGTGGGCGCAGGACCTGATCAGGTCATTTCGGCTAATCTCTAAAACCTGCGTCCCTCGCTGAATCAGGGCCCCGCCCGATTGCCCGTAGGGTGTTTTCTGGATAAACTATCGACCAAAGGTGCAAGGAGGGTTCACGATGCGACGGCTCGTCTATCTGCTCTTGATCGCCACGGCGCTGCTCGTGGTCGCCGGGGCGGCGACCTGGTCGGCCGCCAAGGCCCCGGACAGCGCGGTGTTCAAGCAGGTCTATGCGCCCAAAGAAGGTACGGATCTCGCCAAGGCCATGCCCTGCCTCGTGTGTCATTCGAAGATGCCGCCGAGCAAGACCGAGCTGAATCCATACGGGAAGGATTTGCAGAAAGCCGCCGCAGGGAAGCTCATCGACGAGAAGATCCTGCGCAGCGTCGAAAAGCTCGACTCGGACAAGGACGGCTCTAGCAATATCGACG
>JBGPLF010000070.1:0-16066 GCA_041486265.1 bacterium | reverse complement strand
GTAATGCCGACTGCGTCCTTCAGACCGCCGTCGACTCGTCCAGCTTCCACAACTCCTACACGGCGGCGGTGTCCTGTATCAACGCACTGATCGTTGCCATCTCCACGAAGAGCCGAGCGCGAGTGGCCCGGAGACTGCGCGAGGTAGATGAGAACCTGCCCGTACACGAGTTCGACATGGGCTGATCCGGAACGCCATACTCGTAGGTCACGCGGTAATGCTTGAGAGCGTGAAATCGAATTCTGCGCTGCTACGTACGCCTCTTCTCCACGCCTACCGAAGCGCACCTCGGATGACGCACCCGGTCGACCGGGTCGCCGCGATCCGCGATTAGTTCCCCGACGACTGCCCGATTGTTCTGATCGCGATTAGCTGAAGACGCCCGCGCTCACGCTGGCATGCGTCGAGTCAGGCACGAGACGCAGCGGTCGCGCCGTACGCCTCGACGGCCGTATTCTCGCTAACGAATCCCATCTCGACGTCCGCGCGCACGCGATCGACTTCGCGCTCGCCCGGTGGCCCGTAGCCGCCTCCGCCGGGGACGTGGATGATGCAGATGTCCCCGGGTCGGAACTCGAGTGGCAGAAACCGCTCCACACGCTCGCCGCGCAGGTACACTGCCCCCAACGCGCCTGGCAGGCCGCCGGCGATACCTGGTGCGGGATACTTCAACAGATCCGGCCGGATGGTCAGGGTGATCGGCGCCCTCGCCCTGCACAGCAGCACGATCTCCTGCCCCAGCCCGCCCCTGTGCCGCCCGAGCCCGCCCGAATCGCGCCGCAGCGTCTTTCGCAGCATCAGGACGGGACACTGCAGCTCCATGATCTCGGTTGGGGTGACCGTGCTGTTGTGTGGATAGGCAACGGGATGCCAGCCGTCCGCGTCATGTGTCGCGCCAAGCCCGCCGTGGGGCAACACGTGGACGTTGAAGGTGCCCAAGCGGGGGTCGCTACCGATGAAGTGAAACGGGAAGATTCCCCCGGCGCCTGCGATGACTTGGTCGGGGAGTAACGGGGCGAACACGCCGAAGATGAGCGGAGGGATGTGCTTCCCGATCTTCGCCCGCGCCTTCACCGGCGACGGGAAGGTACAGTTGAGAATCGAGCCCTCCGGCACGCTGACGTGAAGCGGCCGAACCAGCCCGTCGTTGTTGGGGATCCGCGGCGCCAGCATGCACTTGATCGGGTACACGGTCTGGGCGAAGGTCATGTTGAATGAAGAGTTAATGGCGGCATTCTTCTGCTGCGGCGACGTCCCGGTGTAGTCGAAGTAGATGTCGCTGCCGCGCACCTCAATCCGCACCCGCAGGGTCACAGGCTCGAAGTACCCGTCGGCCGTGACCTCGAACGTGCTCACGCCGTCGGGCAGTCGGTCGATCGCCCTCCGCAGCGCGCCCTCCGAGCGGTCCAGGATCTCGGCGGACAGCGCCGCCAGGTCGTCCATCCCATAATCGTCGAGGAACTCCTGGAGGCGCTTCGTGCCCATCCGGTGCGTGCCGACGATCGCGGTCAGGTCGCCCATGACCATATCGGGAACCCGGCAGTTCGCCGAGATCAACTCATGGAGGACCTCGACAGGCTGTCCCCGTTTGTAGAAGAACGTGGGCATGATGCGGGTGCCTTCCTGGAAGATGTCCACAGCTTCGAGGTCGCCGCGGTGACCGCCGACGTCCGAGACATGCGCCGCGGTGCCGTAGAACGCAACCAATCGGCTGCGGTGGAAGACCGGCGTGATGACCTTGAAGTCGGGCAGGTGGCCGCTGCCCAGCCAGGGATCGTTCGTGATGAGGACGTCGCCCGGTTCAAGGGTCTCGCGCGGGAACTTGCGCAACATCGCACGTGTGGTGATCGGCAGCCGGGTGCAGAATCCCGGCGGGCTCCACTGCGCCTGGGCCAGACCCGCGCCGTCCTGGTCCATCAGGACGCACCCAAAGTCGTGGCTCTCGCCGACGATCGTCGAGAACGAGGTCCGGATTGTGGCGGTGTCGACCTCATCGACGATGCTGACGAGGCGCTGCCACTGCACCTCAAGCGTAACGGGATCGATCGCTTGACGGTCAGTCACGCGTTCATGCGCTCCCAGATGATCGAGTCGGTGTCCGCGATGTGGGCGATGTAACCGCCAGGGTTGAGCGGCATGATCACGCGCCGACTAATGATGAGGCCGTTGGTCGGCGCCCGACACTCCTCAGTAACCTCGCTGGTCAGGGGGTCAATGACGCGCCCCAACAGGTCGCCCTTCCGAACCTCCACGCCGAGGCGGGTCCCCGGCTCGGCGTGGTAGAACCCGCCGGTTTGTGATCGCATGATCGCGTAGTTGCTCACCATGATCTGGCGCTTCGGCAAGACCAGCGTTCCGTCGATCATGTTCAGATACTTGAGGACGTTCAGCGTGCACTCGACGGCCTCGCCGATGGTCGCATCTAGGGTGTTGGCGCCGCCGGCCTCGGCCACGAGAGGCACGATGCCGGCCAGTGCGGCGGCCCCGGACAACATCGTGGAGACGAGCGGCTGCTCGCGCCACCAGATGACACGCGAGCCGAAGGCGATGGCCATTTCACGCATCTTCTGGTTGACAGCCTGCATCTGGGCGGGCGAGAGTCCACCCGGCTGAGCCCCAGTGCCCACGATGGCGCCCCCACCGACGCCGTCGGCGGGGCCGGCCGCGGCCACGGCCGACGCGGGATCAGGCGGAAACGCGTGCGGGAAGGCGACCGGCAGTTCGTCTGAGGAGGCCGTCCCGTCGTGCAGGTCGAGCAGGTACTGGCACCGCATGATGATCTCGTTCCAGATCACGGCGGCCATTCGCTCCGTCAGCCAAGCGTTACTGGTCTTCCCAGGCCAGACCTTGTTGAGGTCGATCTGGTCGGCGGGGTTGACGCGTTGACCGGCGCCTTCGATGCTCCCTCCGAACTCGACGGCCAGAGGATTGGCAAAGGGAAGGCAGAGGATCGTACCGCGCAGCTGCGTCGGATCGACCCGCTGGAGCGCCTGCCGGAGGATCTCGGCCCCCATCGGTTCCCAGCCCTGCAGCGTCGCCTCGAGACAGGTCGTCGGCCCGTCCTCGAGGCCGTGCAGCACGTGAATGGGAATCCGAACCTCAGTGCGGGCTGCCAGCGTCGCAACGAACAGGAAGCCGTAGGCCCGTTCCCCCGGGTTGACGGTGAGGTTGCCGACGGTTAGACGGTCGCGTGCCATTGTGCCCCTTTTCTCCCTTGTCGAGATTCATCCGCGCCGCCCGAGACGGCCTGGATCGTCACAGGTCGAGCGCGTACTTGGCCATCTTGTCGGGATCGAGCGCCACGCCGAGCCCCGGGCCCTCCGGCACAGGGAGCAGCAGGCCTTTCGCCTCCAGCGGTTTCGTCAGGATCGTATCCTGCAGGTCCGTGGCGGGCGACGGCCAGCGCACGCACGGAATCGCCGCGGCGATGTGCGCGGCCGCGGCCGCGATGACATCATAATAGATGGCCACCGACAGGATCAGCCCGGCCGCCTCGAAGATCGCGGCGATCTTCTGCACGTGCAGGATCCCACCGTGCTTGGTGATCTTCATTAGGGCGATCGACGCGGCGCGCAACCTAACGACCTCGACGGCGTCCGCCGGCGGATAGATGGCCTCGTCAGCCATGACGGGTGCTGGGATGCGGTGGGCGATCTCGGCGAGGTCGCGTGTGCTCGCAACCGGCTGCTCAATCGCCCCGAGCCGACCGATCCGCTCCATTGCGGTGAGCGCCGGGATCGCCTGCGAGATCGTGTAGCCCGCATTGCCGTCGGCCTGGATCACCGCGCGGTCGCCCATGGCCTCGGCAACGGCCCGATACCGGGCGACGTCCTCGTCGGGATCGATGCCGATCTTCATCTTCAAGACCGGGTACGGCACCCGGCGCAGTCTCTCGTCGGCCTCGCGGGCCATGGTCGCCGGGTCGCCGCGATGAACGAAGCTCATGAGATCCACACCGTCGCGAACCCGGCCGCCGAGCAACTGATAAACCGGGACGCCCAGCGCCCTCCCTTTCAAGTCCCACAGGGCCAGCTCGACCCCGGCGTGCGACGACCAGTGGTGCGGCAGGGCGGCGTGCATGCGAGCGCCGAGGCGCTCGATGTCGAGTGGCGACTCGCCGATGACAGCCGGGGCCAGGTACGCCCGGGTGTTCGCCAGGATCCCCTCCGCCGTCTCACCGTAGAACGGCGCGTCGACCGCGGTCTGGCCGATGCCCGCCAGCCCTTCATCGGTCTGGACTTCGACGACGACCGTATCCGCGACATCGCGGCTGCCGTACGATGTGGTGAGCGCCGCGCTGCGCGGGATGCTGATCGCGGTGGCCTTCACGCCGGTGATCTTCATGACCTGCTATCCTCCAGAGCCATTCGGGGCGGTAGTCGGGACGCTATCGGTAAACGTGACAACCAAGTTGCGGTGGGCGTCGACGACGGCGCGGGAATCGGGCCCGACGTACGCGGTGGAGTCGATCTCCTCGACCACGGCAGGGCCCTCGATCTCCGATCCCACGGGGAGCTCCGCGCGATCGAAGATCGGCACCTCGGTGAAGCCGCCCCGCTCGGGGATGTAGACCGGCCGGCGCCCTTTCGGTACTGCACGTCCGGATCCCGCCGGCGCCTGGGGCAAGGCCACCTGAGGACGCGGCCCGGCCGCGCGCACGCGGCACGTCATGATCTCGACCGGCAGATGGCGGTGCGCGTGGCCGTAAAGCGCCTCATACTGCTCGTAGAAGTGCGGCCGCAGATCACGGTCGAGATCGACGGTCGCAAACCGCTGCCAGGGAAGGTCAACGGGGATCTCGTGCCCCTGGCCGTGGTGGCGCATGTCCGCACTGCGCTCGAAGCTCATCTGATCGTCGGGAACCCCGGCCTCGCGCAAGCGCGCCCGGCCCTGTTCCTCGAGCGCTGCGTACACCTCGTCGAGGGCGTGCAGCCGCTCGGGTGTCAACTGCGCAACGTAGGTCTGCGCGAAGTCGAACGCGGCGGGGGCCGTGAGCAGTCCCAGCGCCGAGACCACACCGGCGCCCGCGGGACAGATGTACCCAGGCATCTTGAGCGCGCGGGCGAGCGCGCACGCGTGCACCGGTCCTGCACCGCCGAAGGCGAAGAGCGCCAGGCGACGAGGGTCCTCCCCCCGCTCGGCGATATGGATGCGCGTTGCGGAGATCATGTTCTCGTTCACGACGTGGTAGATGCCGTGCGCCGCCTCGGTCGCCCCCAGCCCCAGGGTCGCCGCGAGCCCACCGACCGCGGCTTCAGCGGCGGCGCGGTCGAGCTTCATGCGCCCGCCGAGGAAGTAGTCGGGATTTAGGAATCCCAATAAGAGGTCAGCGTCGGTCACGGTCGGAGAGCGTCCCCCGAGGCCATAGCAGGCGGGCCCGGGATCGGCGCCGGCAGACCGGGGACCGACCTTCAGCAGGCCCATCTCGTCGACCCAGGCGATGCTGCCCCCGCCCGCGCCGATCTCGATCAACTCGATGGCGGGGATGCGCACCGGCAGGCCACTCCCGCGCTTGAACCGGTGCACGCGCGCGATCTCGAACGTGTGTGCCATGACCGGCCTGCCGTTCTTGATCAGGCACATCTTGGCCGTTGTGCCGCCCATGTCGAAGGCGACCAGGTCCCGCACGCCCAAGCCCTCGCCGTAGAAAACTGTCGCCAGCACGCCGGCGGCTGGTCCGGACTCGACCATCCGGATCGGGAAGCGTGCCGCGGTCTCGCCGGTTGTGATCCCGCCGCTACTCAGCATCAGGTAGAGCCGCCGGCGGAATCCGCCTGCGGCCAGGTCTCGTTCCATCTGCGCCAGATATCGTCCGGCGAGCGGCTGGACGTACGCGTTGGCCACGGTCGTGGACATCCGCTCATACTCGCGGATCTCCGGCGCGACGTCGCTGCTGAGCGATACGCTGACGCCGGGTAGCGCGCGGGCGAGGCGCGTCCCGGCCTGCTGCTCGTGGATGGGGTTCTTGTAGGCGTGCAGGAAGCACACCGCGACGGCCTCCACGCCGGCGGTACGGATGGCCCTGATCGCCGCCTCCAGGCTCTTCTCATCGAGCGCCTCAACCACGTCCCCGAAACTATCCATCCGCTCCCGGACCTCGAACCGGAGCGGCCTGGGCACGAGCGCCTCCACCGGAGGCGAATGGAGATCATAGATGTCGTAGCGCATCTCGCGCTGCGTATCGAGGGTGTCGCTGAACCCCTCGGTCGTCAGGAACGCCGTCTGCGCACCGGTGCGTTCGATCAACGCGTTTGTGATGAGCGTCGTGGCGTGGATCGTGGTCTCGACATCGTTCCCCGCGATCCCCACGCGGTCCAGGAGCACTGTCCATCCTTCGCGCACGGCCTGCGACGGATCCGACGGGGTCGTCAGGGTCTTGTAGGAATGCACGGCGCCGGTGGCGCCGTCGATCAGAACGAAGTCGGTGAACGTACCGCCGATGTCGAATCCCAACCGGTACCCGTTGTTGCCCGTCATGCGCGTTTGACCTCACGTTCGATCTCGACCCCATACTGCTCGTATGCCGCGCGGGCCGTGACGAAACCCAGCGCCACGTCGCGGCGCACCCGCTCACGCGGGCGCTCGCCCGGCCGCCCGAAGCCGCCGCCGCCGGGGACGCGCAGGACCAGCACGTCGCCCGGCCGGAGCTCCAATGGCGGGAACCGGTGCAACTGTTCCCCGTTGAGCAGCACCTGGCCCAGCGCGCCCGGTCCGCCCCCGGCCAGTCCCGGCGCGGGATAGCGCAGCAGATCGGGCCGCACTGTCGCGGTGATGGGGTTCTGCGCCACGCACTTCAGCACGAACTCCTGCCCGAGGCCGCCTCGCGTCCGACCTGGGCCACCCGAGTCGGGGATCATCTGCTTGCGGAGCATGAGCACCGGGCACCCCAGCTCCATGATCTCGGCCGGCGTCACGGTGCTGTTGTGCGGATAGGCCACCGGCTGCCACCCGTCCGCGTCGCGGGTGGCGCCGAGTCCCCCGTGCGGGAGCACGTGGACGTTGAACGTCCCAAAGCGCGGGTCGTCGCCGAGGAAGTGAAACGGCATGATCCCACCGGCGGCTGCGATCACTTCACCGGGCAGTAGCGACTCGAGCGCACCGAAGATGAGCGGGGGGATGTGCTTCATGACCTTGGCGCGGGCCTTGACCGGCGCGGGAAACGTGCAGTTGACGATCGAGCCCTCGGGCGCGGTCACATGCAAAGGCCGCACGAGCCCGTCGTTGTTGGGGATGCGTGAGACCAGCATGCACTTGATGGGGTAGACGGTCGTCGCATACGTTATGTTGAACGCGGCGTTGATCGCCGCATTTTGCTGCTGTGGCGACGAACCCGCGAAATCGAACCACATCTCGTCGCCCTTAATCTCGATCCGGACTTTCAGGGTGAACGGCTCGAGGTAGCCGTCGGCCGTGGCCTCGTAGGTGCAGACTCCGTCGGGCAGCGCGGCGATCGCGCCCCGAAGCGCCGCCTCGGAGCGGTCCATGATCTCGGCCGCTAGCTCGCGCAGGCCGGCCAGACCGTAGTCGTCGAGGAACTCCTGGAGGCGCTTCGTGCCCATCCGGTGCGTGCCGACGATGGCGTGCAGGTCGCCCATCACCATCTCGGGCACCCGGCAGTTAGCCGTGATGAACTCGTGAATGACGTCCACGGGCCGGCCGTCGCGGAAGAAGAAGGTGGGCAAGACCCGAATACCTTCCTGGAACACATCCGCAGCCTCGAGGTCGCCGCGATGGCCCCCGACGTCCGAGACGTGCGCGACCGTACCTAAGAACGCCACAACTTTCCTCCGGTGGAACACCGGTGAGATGACGTTGTAGTCGGGCAGGTGGGTGCTGCCGATCCACGGATCGTTCGTGATCAGGACGTCGCCCGGCCGCAGCGTCTCGCGGGGGAACTTCTGCAGCATGACCTTGGTGGTCAGCGGCATCATCGTGCAGAACTGCGGGGGGCTCCACTGCGCCTGGGCCAGGCCCGCGCCATCCTGGTCCATCAGGACGCACCCGAAGTCGTGGCTTTCCCCGACGATCGTGGAGAATGACGTTCGGATCGTGACAGTGTCGATCTCGTCGACGATGCTGATCAGGCGCTGCCACTGGACTTCGAGCGTGATCGGATCGATGCGAGCGCGGGCCTGCGCCACCGGATGCCATCCTCCATGCCTGCGCCACATCTCCGTGGGGTCGCGGCGCGTGGCAAGATTTCTTGCGACGTGTGCGTAATACGATTATTTTCCTTGCAACTCCTGCCGGCTGTTACAACCAGCGGCGAAACCAGTCGAGGTAGCGGTCGAGCCGGAAGACGCGGTGCCAGGGCCCGCCGCTACGGGAGAGGTCGTGGCTCTCACCCGGAAAGCGCACGAACTCGGTCGCGACCCCAAGGCGCTTGAGCGCGGTGAAAAGTTGCTCGCCCTGCTCCACCGGGCAGCGGAGGTCGGCGTCGGAGTGCACGACTAGCGTCGGCGCGCGGATGTCCGCGACATAATGGAAGGGCGATCGCTCCAGGTACGCCTGGCGCGCCTCCCACGGCCGGCGGGCATCGAACTCCACCGTGTCGAGCAAGAACCCGATGTCAGAGGTACCGGTCATCGAGTAGCGGTTGAAGAGCGAGCGATCGGCGACGGCCGCCTTGAACTCCTGGGTGTGGCTAACGATCCACAAGACCATGTACCCGCCGTAGCTGCCACCCGCGACGGCCAGGCGATCACGGTCGAGATACGGGAACCGCTCGCAGGCGGTGCGGATGCAGGCGAGGTTGTCCTCGTAGTCCAGGTCGCCCCAGTGGCCCCGGGTCGCGGTCGAGAACGCCTCGCCGTACCCTTGGTTGCCACGGGCGTTGCAGTGCACGACCGCGTACCCGTTCGCGGCGTAGACCTGGAACTCGTGGACGAACACGCACGCGCGCATCCCGCCCGGCCCGCCGCCGGTGTAGAGGATCGCCGGGTACTTCACTCCCGGCTCGCGGCGCAGTGGCGGGACGATCCAACCATCCACGGTCATGCCGCCCGAGGCGAACGGGAAGCGCTCGGGGACCGAGAGCTCGACCTCGGCCAGCAGGTCGTCATTCACGCCGGTGAGGCGCTGTCGCGCCCCGACGGAACCACGCGGCGCCGGCCCGGATTCTCGCTCAATTACGTACAGGTTCCCGGGGTCGAGGTCGTGCTCGATCAGCATCACAATCATCTGGCAGGCCCGGTCGACGCTGAACGCGCTCACCACCTGATTCCCCGAGGTCAGCCGGGTCAGTTGTCCCGACTCTAGCGAGAACTCGCACAAGTGAACCCCCCCGCGCTCGTTCGCCAGAATCAGTAAACCGCCGCCGCCGGGCAGCCACCGTGGCCGGTCGTCGCCTCCGTATCCGCGCATGTCCATGTTCCGCGAGTAGTCGCCGAAGGTCAGGTCAAGGTGGGAGGTGACGCACCGCGCGCTCCCGTCTCGCGTCGAGACAATCCATAGCCGCTGGTTGCCGTAGTGACCGATGCGTGGGACGTCGTGGCCGCAGACAGCCAGCAGGTCGCCGTCGTGCGACCACGACAAGTCGCGGCTCCGCATCTCCTGGAGCCCGAAGAGCTCCACTGGTTGGGCCGGGTGTGACCCGGCGACGTCGATGAGATAGACGTACGCGCGCCTGCTCCCGTCCGCGTCGTACTGGAGGTTACCAGTGGCGGCCAGCCTTGAGCCGTCCGGGGACCACATCGGACCCGTGAGGTCGAACTCCCCCATCGTCAGCAGATCGGCGGCCGGTGGGGGCGCGCCCGACGCCCGATCCGGATCGAAGGACATGAACACGATCTGGCTCCAGGTGTCACCGAAGAAACCCACGCCGTCGAGCTTCCACCGGAGTCGGCGGACGACCTGGACGTCTCGGTTGTAGCGGGCGTACGGGTCGTCATCTGTCCCGTCACCCGTGAGCTCCAGCCCGCGGCGCGGATCGACGCGCGTCGTGCAGGCCAGACGGGTCCCGTCGGGTGACCAGACGGGCTCCTGTGCCCCGTGCTTCAGGCTAGTGAGCGTCCATGCCGCGCGGCCGTCGGGCCGGATGACGCGCAGCTGCGAGACCGCGTGGGACGGCGGAGCGCCTCCATGATGCGGCACCCCGCCATCGAGCCGGTCCGCGGACAGGTACGCCAGGAACCTCCCGTCAGGAGACCACCGCGGACGGGTGCAGAGGTCTCCGGGGGCCTCGAGCTGGCGGGAGCGACCGTTCGCCACATCGGTTATCATCAGCGCCGAATGATACCGGTTGGCTTCGGCATCGATCCACGTGCGCACCCACCCGACTGAACGGCCGTCGGGTGAAACCTGCGGATCGCTGACCATCTGAAATCGGAGAAGATCACGCGGGGTGATCGGCCAGCGTGTCGGCATCGTCTACTCCGTCACCCGTCTCATCTGAACATTGGGCTCAAAGGTCACGCTTGATCCTCACGCAGCCACTTGACGTAGTCGCGCAGGCCTTCCTCAAGGTTGAACTGTGAACGATAAGAACTTTCTTCTAAGAGCCGCGTACTACTCGTTGGCCCGCGGCGGCTGCGCGAGAGCGTGGGCGGCACGTTGGCCTCGGCTGGATCGCCGACCTGCCGGTAGCGCAGTGGCACGATCCGGTTCAGCGTGTCGAGCGCCTCCCGGTGGTGGTAGCCGCGCCCCCCCGAGAGGTTGTACAGAGGGCTGCCCAGCCGATCTTGCCCGAGCAGTACTCCGACGGCGCGCGCCAGGTCATCGGCGTGGATCCAGTCACGCACGGGATCGAGGTGCAGCATCCGGATCTCCTCGCCGGCCAGGGCCAGACGCGTCCATTCATAGACCAGCGAGACATGGGTGCGAGAGTGCGGCATCGGGCGCTCCATCGGCCCGTACACCCACCCCACTCGGAGCGCGACCGTCTCCAATCCGTGCAGGGCCTGGTAATAGGCGCAGAGTTTCTCGCACGCATCTTTGGCGATCGCGTAGAGCCCTTGCGGATTCAGAGGCGTGTCTTCGGTGATCGCCTTGCCCTCATCGGTCTGCCCATACACAGCCGCCGAGCTGACGTAGACAACACGCCGTACCCTGGCCCGCCACGCGCCCTCGAGCACGTGGACCGTTCCCATAATGTTCGTCTCGAGGATCCGCGCGCCGTCCGACCGTTCCGTCTCCTGGGTCGGGGTGATGGCCGCGGCATGGACGATGTGCGAAGGCCGGTGCTCTTTCCAGATCGCATCGGCGAACTCCGGCGATCCCACGTTACCCGTGATGAAAACGACCTGATCCCTGACCGGAGCCAGGAAGCGGTCGCGCGCCGCATCGACCTGGTCGGCCCGCCTTGCGACGCACTGCACCAGCCATCCATCGTGAGCCAAGCGGCGCACGATATTGATGCCGACCGATCCCGTGCCCCCGGTCACGAGCACCGTCCCCCGGCTCATGGGGTCAGTGTAGCCTCCCGTCAAAAACCGCGCTGGTCATCGGCTACCGCAGCCTCGGATCCAGGACGTCGCGCAGCCAATCCCCGAAGAAGATGATGCCGAGTACCGTGATCGTGATGGCCATCCCGGGGGCCACGGCCAGCCACCACGCCGTCGCGACATACTGGCGGCCGTCGGCCAGCATGCTGCCCCACGTCACCGTCGGCGGTTGGACGCCCAATCCCAGGAACGACAGCGCCGACTCCGCGATGATGACCGTGGCCACATCCAGGGTGGCCAGCACGATGACCGATGGCGCCACATTGGGCAGAATGTGGCGGAGAATAATCCAACGCTCGGTCTGGCCAATCGCCGCCGCGGCCTGGACATACTCGCGCGTGCGAACGGACAGGACGTCTCCCCGCACGACGCGAGCATAGCTGACCCATCCCACAGCACCTAGCACGACGATCAGGTTGACTAGACTCGGTCCCAGCACGCCGACGACCGCCAGGGCCAGGACGATGAAGGGCACGGACAGGACGGTATCAACGACGCGGCCAATGATGGCGTCCAGTGTCCCGCCGAAGTAACCGGCCAGCAACCCGACGGAGACGCCTATCATACTCGCCACCGAGACGGCGCAGACGCCCACGATCACCGATACGCGCGACCCGTAGATCACGCGCGAGAGCACGTCGCGCCCGAGGCTGTCGGTGCCCAGCGCAAACGCCCACGCGCCGCCGCTGATCCACGCGGGTGGTCGCAGCGGCCGGTCGAAGGCCACTTGCGTGGGATCGTGCCGGGCCAGCAGCGGCGCCGCGACGGCGATGCAGAGTACGACAGCGACAATCACGGCGCCGACCATGCCGACCGGGCTGCGGAGCAACCGGCGAGCCAGCGTCCTCGCGCGCCGCGGAGGCGCCGGGACCGCCATGATGGACGACGACGCCCCAGTTCGCATCGCTCAGTCGTACCGGATGCGGGGATCGAGGACCGTATAGAGCACGTCCACAGCCAGGTTCAGCCCCATGACGATGAGCGCAAAGACGAATACGCCGGCCTGGACGATGGACATGTCGCGCGTGAAGACGGCCTTCACCATCAGCTGCCCCATGCCCGGCCAGGCAAACACCTGCTCCACGATGACGGCCCCGCCCAGAAGCCACGCCGTCTGGAGGCCAAACAGGGTTACCACGGGAACGAGGGCATTGCGCAGCCCGTGACGCAGCAGCACGGTGCGCTGCGTCAACCCCTTGGACCGCGCCGTGGTCATGTAGTCCTGCCGGATCACCTCCAGCATGCTGCTCCGGATTAGCCGGGTGAGAGCGGTGGCAAGCCCCACCCCGAGGGTCGCGGCGGGCAGCACAAGGTGTACCCCGGTGTCCGAGCCGGAGACCGGCAGCCAGCGCAGCCAGACCGCAAAGACCAGAATCAGCATGATTCCCAGCCAGTAGGATGGCAGCGCGCGGCCGAGGACGGAAGCCGTGGTGGCCACGAGATCCGTCAGGGAGTTGCGGCGGACGGCCGTGATAATCCCCAGCGGCAGCGCCACGACCCAGGCCACCAGCACCGCCACGAACGCCAGTTCCAGCGTCTTGGGCAGCCGCTCCACGACCAGCGGCATGGCCGGCTGACGGTAGCGGAACGAGGTGCCGAAATCTCCTCGCGTCAGGGCCCCGAGGAAATCAACGTACTGGACGAGCACCGGCCTGTCAAAACCGTAGGCGTGCCGCACTTGCTCGATCTCCTGCGGGGTCATCAGATCGACGGGCGCCAGCTGCGCAATGGGATCCCCCTTCAGCCGGATCACCACGAAAACGATCAGCGTGAGGAGCATCAGCACCGGGATCATCTGGAGCACGCGGCGCGCGAGGTACCGTTCCATCCAAATCACTCAGGCCGCTAGCGGTCGGGAGCGGGTGCGTCCCGGGTGTGCTCGGGGCTCACATCGTAATCAGCCACAGCTCCCTCGCGGGAAATATACCCGGTCACGAGATCATGCAGGATGCGCGCCGGCTCCCGTTCCTCAACCGGTCCGAATCCCCCTCCTCCCGGCATGTGCAGCTCAACCACGTCGCCCGGGTTCAGTTGGATCGGCGGGAACCGCAGGATCTTCTCACCGTTGATGAAAACCTCGCCGATCCTCCCGGGCCGCCCCCCGTTCAGCCCCTGAGGCAGTGTGGTGACCCGGTCTGGCGTCAGATTGAACGTGATCGGATGGCTGCCTACGACCTTGAAGACGATCACCTGGCCGAGGCCCCCTCTCCGGCGTCCCGGACCGCCGCTGTCGCATCGCAATTCCTTCTTCTCGAACAGCACGGGGGCTTTGGCCTCGATCACCTCGCACGGCGTGACCATGCTGTTGGTCGGATAGGACACCGGAATCATACCGTCGAGGGTCGGCATGCCTCCCCGGCCGCCGTGCGGCAGGAGATCCACGAGAAACCGGCCGAGCGACGCATCCTCGCCCATCAGGACGAGCGGCCAGATCCCGCCATTGCTCGCTTGAACGCGCTCGCCGAACACCGGCCACAGCGCGCCGAACAGCACCTGGTTGATGTTGTTGGTCGTCTTCGCCCTGGCCTTCACAGGGGCGGGGAACGTGGCGTTCAGGATGCAGCCCTGGGGCGCCGATACGTGAATCGGGCGGAACAGCCCTTCGTTGTTCGGGATGTCGGGAGCCAGCGCGCACTTGAAGGGATAGATCGACGTCGCGTACGTGCTGTTGTACACGGCGTTGATCGCCGCGTTCAGGGTCTGCGGAGACGACCCGGTGTAGTCGACAAACACCTCTGTCCCCGTAATCTCGGCCTTGACGTGCAGGTGCACGGTCTGAATGTAGCCATCGATATCCATGCCGAACTCGTAGGTGCCGTGGGGCAGTGCGGCGATCCGATCCCGCATCGCCGCCTCCGACCGGTTCAGGATCTCGGCGGACAGGTCCTCGATATCATCCATGCCGTAATCGGTCAGGAACTCGCGGACGCGATCCCCGCCGATCTTCAGGGCTCCGGCCATCGCGCGCAGATCTCCGAGCAGCATGTCCGGCACACGACAGTTGTTCCCAATCACCTCAAACGCCAGGGCGTTCTCTCGCCCGGCTTCGTAGAGTTTGAATGCCGGCATGCGCAGGCCTTCGCTGAACACATCCGTACCTTCGATTTCCGCGGGGTGTCCTCCCACGTCGGACACATGGGACACGGTACCGAGTAGCGCGACGACTTTTCCCTTCCAGAAGACCGGGGCGAGCAGGATATAGTCGGGCAGGTGACCGGTTCCGATCCAGGGATCATTGGTGGCCAGGACATCCCCCTCCCGCAGGAGATCCAGGGGAAATCGCTTCAACAAGACTTTGGCCGTCCGGGGGAGCACCACGCAGAAGTTCGGGGTGCTCAGCGACGACTGGCACAGCGAGGCCCCCTGCGGATCGACGAGGATGCAGGCGAAGTCGCGGCCCTCGCTGAGGATCGTCGAGAAGGTGCTGCGCACGATGATGCCGTCGACCTCATTCATGATCGTGATCAGCCGCTGCCAGAGAATCTCCAGCGTCACGGCATCGAATCGGCCGGCAGTCCCCCGCCTTCTCATCGCGTGCTGTTGTGCCATTCCGGCGTCACCGATCCCCAGCGATTCTCACGATGACGTTCAGAAATTGATCGACAGTCGCGAGCCCATCCGGCGGGACGACGATCGTGGAGTCACTCCCCTCGAGAATCGCCGGTCCTTCGAAGGACGTGCCCGCCGTCAGCAAATCTCGGTCATACACGGACGTGTCCACAAAGCCGCCGACCTGCGCAAAATGCGCTGGGCGCGATCCCTTCAAGGCCCTTCTGCCGGTCGTCGCACGGCTTGTCTCTTCGTTCAGAACCACGCGGGGCCTAGGTCCGGTTGCTGTGAGGCGGCAGGTCGTGACTTCCAGAGCCAGTTGGGGGTGGGCGTGCCCATAGAGCTCCTCATACTTCGCGTAGAAGAGCGGCCGCAGTTCCAGGTCGAGGTCCACCCCGGCGAGGCGCTCGTACGGCAGCGCCATGACGATCTCATGACCCTGTCCCACGTGACGGAGGTCGGCCTGCCTGATGAACCGCATCTCGGATTCCCTGACGCCGGATGCGGCCAAGGTCGAGCGGCCCTGGGCTTCGAGCTCGGCGAAGATCGCCTCCAGCTGCACCAGCACTCTCTGGGCGAGCCGGGCCGCTACACTCCGGGAGAATTCGAACGAGACGGGCGCCGTCAGGAAGCCGAGCGCGGACGTCACCCCCGCTCCCGGAGGACAGATGTACCCCGGCATGCGCAGCGGCCGGGCGAGGGCGTGTGCGTGCACCGGTCCCGCGCCGCCAAAGGCCATCAACCAGAGACGCCTGGGGTCCCCCCCACGCTCTGCGACGTGCACCCGGGTGGCCCCAATCATGCTCTCGTTGACCACCTGGTGGGCGGCGGACGCGGCGTCTGTCACGCTCAGGCCCAGGGGCTCGGCGATGGTACGGAGAGCCCGTTCGGCCGCCTCGCGATCCAACGTCATGCGGCCGCCCAGGAAGTAATCCGCGTTAAGATACCCGAGGAGCAGATCGGCGTCGGTCACCGTGGGCGCCGTGCCGCCCAAACCATAACACGCAGGCCCGGGATCCGCGCCCGCCGACGTCGGCCCGACCTTCAGCAGCCCCAGGCCGTCGATCCACGCGACG
>JBGPLF010000069.1:0-16180 GCA_041486265.1 bacterium | reverse complement strand
GGGCTGGCTGGGGAAGGGACCGGGATACGACCTCCGGAATCTACCGTCTGGAGCGCAGCGGCTGGCCGGTGTGGAGTTTGTCGTGCTGGATCCGCAGGAACGAGGCGGCCGCGCCGTGGTCATGCTACGCGGCGGCCACGGGCCCGACCGCGATCTGCCGGATCGGGTGACGATCGGCGCCGGGTTTGCCGCGGGCGCGCTCTGCTTCCTGCACACGCTGCCGTACCCGGCGTCGCGCTTTGGAGAGACGGTCGCGGTCTACCGCGTGCGGTTCGCCGATGGCGGGAGCGCGGAGATCCCAGTGCGCTATCTCGTGAACATCGGGACCTGGCTGGACGATCCTGTCTCCATTGATCACGAAATCGCCTGGATGGGCCTGACGCGTTCCGGTATCGGGGTGCGGCTCTCGATGCTCTGCTGGACGAACCCCGATCCCCAGCGTGCCATCGTGGCGGTCGATCTGGAGAGGGCCGGCAGCGATGCGGCGCCGGCGATCTTTGCCATCACGGCGCTGGATCGATCGAGAGAGGCGAGCCGGCCATGATGCCGCCCGTCCCCCATGGGGGCTAGACCGGTCACCGGCCCCTTCGGCCTCAGCCACCGACGGTGGCGCGCGACGATAGCCGCCTATCTCTTCATGTTTCCAGCGCTGGCGCTGCTGGGCGCGTTCACGTTCTATCCGGTGGCGTTTGGGACCGCCCTCAGTCTCTTCAAGTATGACGTGATCTCACCACCGCGCTTCGTCGGGTTCGAGCACTTTCGCTCGCTGTGGAACGACCGGTACTTCTGGATCGCGCTCGGCAACTCGGTAAAATTCCTACTCGTGGTACCGGTGTTGCAAATATGTTCGATTGGGCTCGCCGTCGCCGTCAATGTTCCGCTGCGCGGCATCCGCTGGTTCCGCGCCGCGTATTACCTGCCGGTGATCACCTCGGTCGTCGTCGCCGGTCTCATGTGGCGCTGGCTGCTCGAGCAGGATGGGGTGCTAAACTTCGTGTTGATGAAAGCCGGTCTGCTCCACCGTCCCATCTCCTGGCTAGGGAACCCCGACCTGGCCCTGTACGCCGTGATGTTTGTAACCCTCTGGAAGGGCCTTGGGTATTACATGGTCATCTACCTGGCCGGTCTGCAGGGGGTCTCGCCTGAATTTGAAGAAGCGGCGGTCGCCGACGGCGCATCCCGGTGGCAGGTGTTCCGTCTGGTGACGCTGCCGCTGCTGCGGCCATCGGTTTTGCTCGCGACCACCATCTCGGCCATCGCGGCGCTGAAGGTCTTCGAGGAAGTGTACATCATGACCGGCGGCGGGCCGATGCTCCGCACGTACACGATGTTCTTCTACATTTTTGACAAAGGATTTCAGCGGCTGGACCTCGGCTATGCGGCCGCGCTCGCCGTCGTACTGGCCGCTGCCGTCATGCTGCTGTCCGGGGTGATCTTCCGCATCTTCCGGCAGGGAGGGTGGACGTATTACTGACTGGCCGGCGCCGGGACGATCCATGCGCCGCGCCCCGGGCGCGCAAGCGCTGCGGTACGCCGGGCTGCTCGCCCTGGCCCTCTTCACGACATTCCCGCTGCTGTGGCTGATCTCCATCGCGCTGCGCACTACCGGCAGCGTCTTCGGCTTTCCACCGCAGATCCTTCCCTGGCCGCCGTCGCTGGCCAACTTCGCGGTGGTGTGGAGCACGATGCCCCTGCCGCGGTTCTTCCTCAACACGATCGTCCTGTGCGGCATCGCCGTGACGCTGAATTTGCTTTTCTGCTCGATGGCGGCCTACCCGCTTGCGCGGATGGAGTTTCCGGGCCGAAAGCTGGTCTTCGCCCTCCTGCTGTCCACGCTGATGCTGCCGGGGCACGTAGGGCTCATCGTCAACTTCGTGACGCTGCTGCGGCTGCGCCTCATCGACACATACGCTGGCGTGCTGCTGCCCGGCGCGGTGAGCGTGTTCGGGATCTTCCTGCTGCGACAGGCGTTCCTGACGGTGCCGATGGAACTCGAGGACGCGGCCCGCATCGACGGCGCCTCTGAGTGGACGATCTGGTGGCGGGTGATGCTACCGGTCATCACCCCGGCGCTGGCGGCTCTCGCGCTCTTCGAGTTCGTCGCAGTCTGGAATTCGTTCCTGTGGCCGCTGATCGTGCTGAAGTCTCCTGAGAAATATCCGCTGGCGGTCGGCCTGCTGTACTTGTCGGGTCTCTTCGCCCACAACACCAGAGCGGTGGCGGCCGGTGCCGTGCTCATGACCGTGCCGATGATCGTCGTCTTCCTGTTCACGCAACGGTTCTTCATGCGCGGCCTGACCATGGGAGCGGTCCGGTGAAGCGGGTGTTGGTCATCCCGCTCGACGATCGGCCGGCGACGCGTGAAACGGTGCTGGACCTGCTGCCGCTGACCGGCGCGACCTGGGACACGCCGCCCAAGGACCTGCTCGGGCATCGCCGCCGGCCCGCCGACGTGGACGCCCTGTTTCGCTGGGCGGAGCGGGAGGTCGCGACGTCCGATGCGCTGATTGCCTCGTCCGAAGTGCTCGTCCACGGCGGGCTGGTGCCGTCACGTCTCAGCGTCGATCCGATGGAGGTCCTCTGGCGCCGGCTGGACCGGCTCATCCGCCTGGCCACCCGGGTGCCGACCTACCTCAGCGCCGTGAATCCGCGGATTCCCTCAGGCGGCACGGAGGAAGAGCCCACGTATTGGGGGCCTTACGGCGACCAGCTGCGCACGTATTCGGCGAATCTCGATGCGGGCGAGCAGACGGGCGATGACATGCGACTGCGCCGGGGATTGGAGGCGTTGGAGGGCGTGCCCCCGGCAGTGGTTGACGATGCGTTGCGCCGCCGCCGCCGCCAGTTGCTGATCAATCTGGAACTGATCGCGCTCGCGGCCCGGGGGAACCTGGCGTCGCTCCTGATTGGACAGGACGACGCCGAGCCCTTTGGCCTCACCCGGGCCGACCTGGCGGTGCTCCGCCGGTTTCGTGAGCGGACCGACGGCACGCGCGTGTACGTGTCGGTTGGTGCCGACGAACTCAACGCGAGGCTGCTCGCCAGGCTCGCGACCGACACGGCCCGCCGCGCCCCGAAGATCGCCGTGCGCTACTCATTTCCAGAAGCCCGGCGCAGCGTGCCGCGTTACGAGCCGCATCCCCTCGAGGAAACCGTCGCCGGGCATCTCGAGTCCGCGGGATGCGAACTCGTCGATGATGATGCCGAGATCCTGCTGTGGGTCCACAACTTCCCGGGCGTCCAGCAGCGCGAATCGCTCGATCAGCGGGGCGCACCGCCCGCGCCTACCCGAACGGTGGCGGCAGCGCTGGCGGAGGCGGCCGGACGCGGCATCGTCTGTGGATGCGCCGACGTCCGGTTCGCCAACGGCGCCGATGATGCGCTCGTCCGCTCGCTGCTGGTCCGGGAGGATTTTGCGGGGCTGGCCGGGTACGCCGGATGGAACACCTGCAGCAATAGCCTGGGCACGGTGGTCGCGCAGGTCGTCCTCTACCATCACGCTCGGTCCCGGCTGAGCGAGACGCGGCTCCGGCAGGCCCGCCGACGTTACCTCGCCCGCCGGCTGCTTGACGATTGGGGATACCAGACGGTCGTACGCCCCCATCTCGCCCAGGAGGTGGCCCCGTCGTTGGGCGCCAACCGTTTACAGTTGGGACCGGCTCGGGCTGCGATACGCGACGCCGCGCTGCGCCTGTATCGTGAGCAGATCCTCCCGCCGGTTGAAAAAGCGCTGGGCCCGTCGGGCTTCGCGAGCGTAGCCTTTCCCTGGGACCGCTTGTTCGAAGTCGAGGTGCAGTTCTCCGATGAGGCGCACGGATTGTGAGGCGCAGACGTCATGACCCGTAAAGGCTTCGACGTCGCCGTGATCGGTGGCGGCCCCGCCGGCACCGTCGCCGCCATTGCCGCGGCGCGTGAAGGCGCGCGCGTCGTGCTCGTGGAACGCTACGGGTTCCTCGGCGGCACCCTGACCGCCGCGATGGTCGCGCCGATGATGGGGTTTCACGCCGGCGACCGGCAGGTCGTCGCCGGCATTCCCGGCGAGATCGTCGAGCGCCTGGTGGCGATCGGGGCGTCGCCCGGCCATGTGCCCGATCCGATTGACTTCTGCGACACCGTGACCCCGTTCGACTACGAAGGACTCAAGCGGGTCATGCTGGAGATGGCGGTGGCCGCGGGTGTGGAGCTGTGGTTTCATGCCGTGTTCCTCGATGCGCGTGCCGACGGCGGGGTGGTGCGCGCTGCGCGTGTCTGGCAGAAAGATGGCGAGACGGAGATCCGGGCGCCCGTGTTTATCGATGCCTCGGGCGACGGCGACCTGTCGGTCGCGGCGGGCGCGCAGGCCGAACTCGGACGGCCCGAAGATCAGCGGCCGCAGCCGATGACGCTGATGTTCCGGCTTGGCGGGGTGGACTGGGATGCCGTGATGGATCACATTGAACAGCATCCCGACGAGATCCAACACGGCCAGGGGATTCACGGGCGGATCGACGTCGGGTGGCTGCGGGGACTGCCCAGCCGAGGGTTTGCCGGGTTCGGCGCGCTCGTCCGCCAGGCGCGCGAACGCGGCGAGTGGACGATCCCGCGGGATCGCCTCCTGGTATTCGAGGGCGTCCGTGCGGGGGAAGCCATCGTCAACACGACGCGGGTCGTCAACCGGCTGGGGATCCACGGCGATGATCTGGCGGCGGCGGAGATCGAAGGCCGGCAGCAGGCCTACGCGGTCGTGGATTTTCTACGCGCCCGCCTTCCCGGTTTTTCGCCCGCGTACCTGCTCGAGACGCCCGCCCAGATCGGCGTTCGCGAGACCCGTCGGATCGTCGGCGACTACATGCTGACGGCTGAAGATGTCCTGAGCGCCCGGAAATTTGAAGATGCCATCGCCTGTGGCGGATATCCGATCGACATTCACGACCCGGTGTCCGACCGGCTGACGACCAGGCGGCTGCCGGCGGGGGAGTACTATACGATCCCGTATCGGTGCTTGCTGCCGCGTGGGGGCGAAAACTGGTTGGTCGCCGGGCGATGTATTTCGGCAACTCATGAGGCGTTTGCAGCCTTCCGCGTGGCTGCAATTGTGATGGCCATCGCGCAAGCTGCAGGCACCGCTGCGGCGATGGCCGCGCGCGCCCGAGTGTCGCCACGGGCCCTCGATCCGCAGATCTTGCGACAGGTCCTTCGCGATCGAGGCGCGTTCCTATGATCTGGCCGCGCCGCCCGGCTGGATAAGCGCATGGACGATTCACTGTCCCGCCGGGGCCTCTTGATCGTCAGCCTTCCGCGGAACGATGCTGCACTCGCCCGAGCAGCAGCAAGCGCTGGAGCTGACCTGCTCAAAGTCCACGTCAACGTACGCCACCGAGCGTCGGGCACACGGTTTGGCTCTCTTGATGATGAAGACGACAATCTCAACGAGGTCCTGGCCGTCGGCCTGCCGACCTGTCTGGTTCCCGGCGAGGACGTGATGGTGACGGTCGACGATGTCCCGCGCCTGCGGCGATTTGCCTTCCTGGACGCCTACATCACCCGCCTGCCCTTGTTCCTCTATGACGTGGGTGTGCCGGTGATCCCGGCGATCCCGCACGATTACCCGCCCGACGCGCTCGGCGCGCTGGGCGCGCTACCGGGTGACTGGCTGGAGGCCGCGCTCGTCCCGCCGGACGGCTACGGTCTCGATCCGGCGGCCGACGATCTCGTCGCCCTGGCGCGTCTGGGCATGCTCGCTCGCCGCCACATGATCGTTCCGACCCAGCGCAAGATCCGGCCGGAAGACCTCGGCCGGTACTTCGCCATCCCGGAGGTCTGGTCCATCATGATCGGCGTTATCGTCGCGGGTCGCACCGCGCGCGGGATCGGGCGCGCCACCGAATCGTTCCGCCGCGCGCTGGACGCGCTGGTCCGATGATCATCGAGGCGCGCGCGCCCACGCGGGTGGACCTGGCCGGCGGCACCCTCGATATCCATCCCATCTATCTCCTCGAAGAGGATGTCTGGACGATCAACGCGGCCGTCGAGATTCCGGTGCGGGTTCGGCTCGCGCCCGCCCGCAGCGGCTTCGTGATTACATCGCACGGGCTGGGACACCGGGTCGAAGCCGAGTCGCTTGACGCCCTGCCGGTCGGCGGCCCCATGGATTCCGTGTGCCGCGCGCTCCGCTTTGCGGCCCCGCGCGCGGGCCTCGCGGTCACGCTGGCTTCGTCGGCGCCGCCGGGATCGGGGCTGGGAGCCTCGTCCGCGATTCTGGTGGCGCTGCTGGCCGGGCTCGATCGGCTCGCGCGCCGGAAGCGGTCACGCGAGGAGCTATTGACGATTGCCTCGCTCATTGAAGTGCAGTCGCTGCGGACGCTGACCGGCCGGCAAGATCATCTCGCGGCAGCCAGCGGTGGGGTCAATGCGATCCGCTTCGACCTCAGGGGCGATTACGTCGAGCCGCTGCTCAAGACCCCGCTGCTGCAGCGGTCGCTCCAGGATCGCCTGGTGATCGCCTATACGGGCCGGCCTCATTCGTCGGGCCTGACGAATTGGGGCGTTGTGCGCGCCTACCTCGACGGCACCCCGAACACGGTGCACCGACTGCGCAGCATCGCGCAGGTGGCGCGGCAGACGCGCGACGCGCTGCGCGCCCGGACCTCGATGCGCTGGGGCAGTTGCTAGGCGAAGAGTGGAGCCACCGTCGCGAACTCGCAACCGGCGTGTCCACGCCGTTGATCGAGCGCGCGCTGTCCGTGGCGCGGCGATCAGGGGCGCTCGGCGGCAAGGCCTGCGGCGCGGGCGGCGGGGGATGCGTCGTCGTCTTCGTACGGGCCGGAGCCAAACGGACCTGCGAGGCCGCCCTGCGCGCCGCGGGGTTTCAGGTGCTCCCGGCGCGGATTGCATCAAAGGGTGTGCAGGTCCGCACGATGTTATAGTGATGACGGTATGTCCTCGTGGTCGGATCGCAACCTGCGGCTCTTGTTCATCGCTCTGTTGCTGTGGATGCTGGGGGTCGCCCTCTACGATCAACTGATTCCCATTTACGCGCGGCAGCTTGGCGCAACTCCGGTCCAGCTCGGGACCCTCTTCACCCTCCGCAACCTGATGCTGGCCACGGGGTTCTTCGTCGGCTGGATGCTGGCCGACCGGTTCAGCCGCCGCACGGTGATCGTCGTGTCGTGGATCATCGGCGTACCGGTGCCGCTCATGCTGATCGCGGCGAAGAGCTATTTGTGGCTCCTGCCTGGCCTGCTCCTCTACGACCTGACGTACTTCGGCCTGCCGGCCATTAATGCGTATGTCACGCAGCGCGTGCCGCCCTCCCAACTCGCGTCGGCGTTCAGCGTCATGGGAACCATCAGTTCGCTAGGCTTTCTCGTCTCGCCGGCGATCGGTGGGCTCATTGCCGACCGGTGGGGCATCCGGATGGTGCTGGTGATCGCGTTCGTCTTGTTCTTCCTGTCGTCATTCCTGATTGTGCGGCTGCAGCACGGCGGGCCGGGCACGATCCCGAGCCCGGGCGCTCGCAATCTCGCATGGACTGAGGTGCGGCCGATCGTCCCGGCGATCTGGATCTACGCGGGTATGATCTTCGTCCAGCAGATCACCGTGCCGTACGTGACGCCGTTCCTGCGTGAGGCGCGCCACCTGTCCCTGTCGGAGATCGGGGTCCTGGGTTCGATGCAGGCGCTGGGCGCGGTGCTGCTTACACCGATCGTGGGGCGGCTCGGCGATCGGTTCGGGCTCCTCCCGACGCTCTCCACGCAGTTGGTGATCTTCCTGACGGGCATGCTCGCCACCAGCTATGGCCCGGCGGCGCTGCTGCCGCTGGCGGCCGCGATGCGGTGTCGCGCCCCCCTCAACGCGCTGGGTCAGGCGTACATCGGTGCCCGCTCGCCGGCAGTGATGGTCGGCCGGGCCTTTGCGCTGGGCGGGATTCTGTCGGCGGCGCTCTCGGCGGCCGGCGTGTTTGTTGGTGGATTTGCCTATCGCACGAATCCCGCATATCCGCTCCTGATGTCTGTCGGGGCCTCCGTCGTGATCGCCGTAGCGCTTGTCGGGCTGCGGCCTGCTGCCTCCGTGATTGCCGCCGCGGACGCGTGACTCTGGAAGCGACGATCAAAGCCAGGGCCCGCGAGATCGGGTTCGACCTCGCCGGTATCACTACAGCCGAGCCGCTATACGACGCCGGCGCGGCGTATCAACGGTGGATCGACGCCGGCATGCACGCCGGGATGGATTACATGGCGGCGCACCGCGACCGGGTGAGCGATCCCCGGCGCGTTCGGCCCGGGGCGCGCGCCATTGTCGCCGTCGCGATGAACTACTACACGGGTGAGCCCGAGCCCACGCGGGACGGCGAACTGCGTGGCCGCATCTCCGCTATGCCTGGGGTGACGACTACCACCTGGTCATGGAGGACCGGCTGCGGCGCCTGGCGGCGGTCCTGGTGGCGCAGGGCGCGGCGCTCGCCCACTACTATGTTGACACCGGCCCGCTGCTCGATCGCGCGATTGCGCAGCGCGCGGGGCTGGGGTGGTGCGGGCGCCACTCCTGCCTGATCACCAAAGCGTTTGGCACCTGGGTGGTGCTGGGAGAGATCCTCACTGATCTGGCGCTGCAGCCTGATCCGCCGGCATCCGGAGACTGCGGCCTGTGCTGGAACTGCATGAACGGGACCGACGCGTGCCCGACCGGCGCGATCGTCGAGCCCGGTGTGGTTGACGCCCGCAAATGCATCTCGTACTGGACGATCGAGCACCGCGGCTGGATCCCGCGCGAAGTCAGGCCGATCCTGCAGGACATGATCTTCGGCTGCGACCTCTGCCAGGAGGCGTGTCCGTTCAACCGGCTGGCACAGCCGGCGTCGCACCCCGAGTTCTATCCCCGTCCCGAGACCGGCACGCATCCGCTGCTGCTTCCGCTGCTGAACATTTCGGAAGCGGAGTACCAGCGACGGTTCCGCCGCAGCGCGATCAAGCGGGCGAAACGCGGCGGCCTGCGTCGCAACGTGGCTATTGCCATGGGGAATCTGGGCGACGAGCGGGCTGCCCCCGAACTGGTCGTCGCGCTGCGTGACCCGGACGACCCGGTGGTGCGGGGACACGCGGCCTGGGCGCTCGGCCGTATTGGCGGAGATGCCGCGAGGGCGGCGCTTGGCGCCGCCCTCGCGACTGAGTCGGATCCCCGCGTCCTCGATGAGATCGACGCCGCGCTCGCCTGACCCCGATCCACCTGTTCGCTTCTGGTTCGCGCCGGATTGGTCGGTGACCTCGAGACGGCGGCATCTCCGTTAGGCCGTCGTGCGAACGGTCAATCAGGAGGGCATCCGCAATGGAAGCGGCACAGGAACCGGGCAGGACCGTGTCCAAACAGGCATGGCAACGGAGCAACGGTGGATGCGGACCCCAGATGAGCAATCCCTGCTGGCACGAACGGCTCGGGGGGATACACGCGCGTTCGAGGCCCTGTACGATCTGTACAATCGGTCGATCTACTCGCTCGCCGTGGGGATCCTGGGCGACCGGGAGACGGCGCAAGAGGTGACACAGGAGGTCTTTCTCGGCATCTGGCGCGGCGCACACGACTTCGATCCGCGCCGGGGCGACCCACGCGCATGGATCCTGTCGCTGGCGCATCACAAGAGTGTGGATGCGGTCCGGCGTCGCCGCCTGCGCACAGCTGAACCCCTCAACGAGACGATGACCGATCCAACCGACGTCGCGGGGCAGGCGCTGCGGGCGGTCGAGAGCGCTCGCGTCCGCGACGCGCTCTCGACCCTTTCCGAGGGCCAGCGGGAAGCGATCGCGCTGGCGTACTACGGTGGGTATACGCAGCAGCAGATCGCCGAACGCCTGGGGGTCCCGCTGGGGACGGTGAAGACCCGCATGCGGGACGGCATGCTCCGTCTGCGGGGCCAGCTGGGGTCGGTCGCGGAGACAGACCGGTGACACACGACGAACTGCGCGAATCGCTCGCGGCCTACGCGTTGAACGCGGCGTCGCCCGAAGACGCGCGCGAGGTCGAGGCGCATCTCGAGACCTGCGAGGAGTGCCAGCGGGACCTCAAGGTGCTGCGCGAGGTCACGGCCGACCTGGCGAGCGGCGTGGGCATGGTGAATCCCCCGGCCGCCCTGCGCGCCCGCGTGCTCTCTGCGATTCAGCCCCAGGCGCGCCCGGCCATTCCGCGCGCCGGGACCCTCGGTCTGGCCCTGGCCGCGGCCCTCGCCCTGATCCTGGCGGGGATCAGCTTCTCGCTCAACCAGCGCCTGGCCGCCGTCAATCAGCGCCTGGTGGCCCTCAACGACCGCCTGGCCACACAGGAGCAGGTCCTCGTCCTGCTGGCGAGCCCCACGACGAAGACCGCCGCGCTGTCCGGATCGGTGCAGGCAAAGGTGCGTTTCGTGTACGACCCCGAGCGGAAGCAGGGCGCGTTGGTCGTCAGCGATCTTGGGGATCCGGGCGCGGAGTTCGTCTACCAACTGTGGCTGATCGCGGGTCAGGAGCCACAGAGCGCCGGCGTGTTCCGTCCGGTGCTGGGGCGCCCGATCATCGTGCCCGTCGCGGCCGACTTCGGCCGGTATCAGGCCGTGGCGATCTCTGTCGAGCGCGGGCCCAGCGGGTCACCGCGTCCCACCACCAAGCCCATCCTCGTCGGCACCATTTAACGCAGCGTGCTCCCTGTCTGTCCGGACGGGGAATCGCCCGCCCTATATGGCGGTTCTTACTTGTAACCCCACTGCCATAGTGAGGATATTTGCGGCTATCAGGGAGGTCCCATGAAGATTGGATTGCAGGTTCCGAGTTTCAACTGGCCCGGCTGGCCCGCGAATGGCGCCGCGAAGCTCGCCGAGGTGGCCGCGGCCGCTGATGAGGCCGGTCTCGCCAGCCTGTGGGTCATGGATCACTTCTTTCAGATTCGATACCTCGGCCCGCCCGAGGATCCCATGCTGGAGGGCTACAGTACGCTCAGCTTCCTGGCGGGCGCCACGAAGCGCGTGCGGCTCGGCACAATGGTGACCGCTGTCGTGTACCGCCATCCCGGCTATCTGATCAAGACCGTCTCGACCCTCGATGTGTTGTCGGGAGGACGTGCGACTCTCGGCATTGGTGCGGCCTGGAACGAGCAAGAGGCCGTCGGATTGGGCATTCCGTTTCCATCACTAAAGGAGCGGTTCGAGCGCCTCGAGGAGACCCTACAGATTGCAAAGCAGATGTGGTCGGGAGATACCAGGGCCTACAACGGCAAGCATTATCACCTGGCCAAGCCGATCAACAGCCCACAGCCTCTCTCGCGCCCCCACCCGCCGATTCTGATCGGCGGCTCGGGGGAGAAGAAGACCCTGCGGCTCGTCGCGAAGTACGGCGATGCGTGCAACCTGTTTGCCAGCGCCGGCGCAGCGGTCATCGGGCGGAAGCTCGATGTGCTCAAGCGCCACTGCGAAGCGGTTGGACGGCCGTACAATGAGATCGAGCGGACCGCGCTCGGCACCGCCAACCTGGCTTCGGGCGCCATGACGCCCTCCGATGTCGTCAACACCTGCCGTGCGCTGGCAGCGATCGGGATCCAGCATGTGATCTTCAACATGCCGAACGTCCACGAGATCACGCCGCTCATGGTGTTTGGGCGTGAGGTCGTCCCGTCCGTCGCCGACCTATGACGCGGTAGCAGATGAAGCCGGCGCGTTATGCGCTCCCCGCGCTGATCGTGATGCTTGGATGCGCTGTCGGTGTTGTCGCAGCCGCAGCAGCCGCCGGGATCGCTGCAGGTTCGCAGACGACCATCTCTTCCTTGAACGTGGACATCTGGCCCGAGCACGACGACCCCCGGCTGCTCGTGATTTACCGCGGCACCCTGTCCGCCAATGCCAGCCTCCCGCACACTCTGACGTTCACGATTCCGCCGGGCGGACAGGTCAACGCCTCGGCCTATCGCAGCGACGACGGCCAGCTCTGGTCCAGTCCGAGCCAGTACCGTCAGCAGGGGGACCGGCTCATGGCCACCTTCACGATCCAGGCCCGCGGTTTCCAGTTTGAATACTACGTGGACGCCATCACCGGATTGCCGCAGCGTCTATTTGCATTGGATCTGGTATTTCCGCTTGCAATTGAAGCTCTGACGATCTCGGTTGAACAGCCGCTGCGATCTTCCGCATTCACGCTGACCCCTCCGGCCGGCGGGACGGCCGCCGCCCTCGGCGGGTTCACGCATCATCTCTACAATGTGGGACGTTGGCCGGCGGGGAGGGTCTGGCAGGTGCGCGCGACTTATCGGAAGGAAGACCGCAATCCCTCAGTCGCGCGCGCGATGCAGACGCCGGAGCCCGCCGACACGTCTGCGCAGACCGCGCCCGGGTTCCCACGCTGGCCGTGGGGCACCGGCGCTGCCGTACTGGTACTCGCCGGGGTGGGGGCGCTTGGGTATCGGCGAAGGTGGTGGATGGCGAAGCGTCCCACGAAGCGTTCATCGAAGCGCGACGAACACTGCAGTTAGCAAGCCGATGGGTCGAGACGATCTACGATCACGGGGGGAGGATCGAGATCATGGAGATGGCGCGGTACGTGCGCGCGGCGCGACTCGCTGAAGTGCAATCCTCGAAGTGCATGGTCGTGCAACTCGAAGGGCACACCCTGGCCCTGCTCGCCCAGGACGGCCGCGTCTACGCGGTGGACAACCGCTGTCCGCACATGGGGTTCCCGCTGCATCGCGGGACCGTGCGCGACGGCATCCTCACCTGCCACTGGCATCACGCCCGCTTCGACCTGGCCACGGGCGGGACGTTCGACCCGTGGGCCGACGACGTGCGGGC
Source organism: bacterium (assembly GCA_041486265.1). Taxonomy (GTDB): domain Bacteria; phylum Sysuimicrobiota; class Sysuimicrobiia; order Sysuimicrobiales; family Humicultoraceae; genus JBGPLF01. The sequence continues at coordinate 3,402 of JBGPLF010000069.1, read as the reverse complement.
GTTTTCCGTCGAAATTCGCGACGGCGACGTCTGGGTGGATCTCGCGGTTCACACCGATCCGCTCGCGCATCACCGCGATCGCCTGCGCGACGGCCTGGAGCGCAACATCCCGCTGGTGCTCGCCAAGGCGGCGATCACGCTGCTCGACGGCGGTGAGAAGCCTGCGGTGCCTTTCCGCATCGGCCTGGGCTTTGGCACGAACTATCGCCGCGACGGCTGGAGCCAGGGCCTGACCATCCACACCTGCTTGATGAACCTAGTGCCGTCGCTCGACCCCGCGGACCGGCCGATGGCGCTGTACCAGGGACTGTCGGCCGTGGCCGCCAACAGCGACGGGATGCCGCCGCGCTTTCCGCTGCGGCCGTTGCCGGACAAGACCTCGGATTTCACGGCGATCAAGCGATGGTTCCGGCAGTTCGTGGAGGTGCGCGATGCCGAGGGTGCGGAGCGCTGCATCGCGTCGGCGATTGAGGCCGGGGCGGACCACCGGGTGATGGCGGACATGCTGTTCTCCGCGGCGACCGACCACCGGTACATCGACATCGGCCATCCAGTGGATTTCACCAACAAGGCCTTCGAGGCGCTGGATGTGGCGGGATGGGATCACGCGGGTCTCGTGCTGAGCAGCCTGGTGCCAGGGTATGCCAGCGCCGATCGGATGGAGGAGTCCAACGCCTGGCGGCATCCTGTCGATATCGTCGCCATCCTGGAGCATGCGTTCGAGGAACTCCCGCGCACGCTCGGACTGGGCCGCGAGCGGCGTGGAACCTGGTCGGGCCGGGTGGAGCTGATCTCCGCGCTGCTCGGCGAGGACGCTCAGGCGATCGTCGACGTCCTGCTGGGCGCGTTGCGCCAGGGCGCGACCGAAGACGATGTCGCGGGCGCAGTTACTCAGGCGGCGGCGCTCCGGATCGCGCGGTTCCCTACCAGCAACGAATTTAGCGACTGGGACACCGCGCTCCACACATTCACGTTCGCCAACGCCGTGCAGCAGGGGCTGCGCCGCGCGCCGTCGGTCGCGCTCCTGCGCGGCGTGCTCGATGCGGCGATGAGCGTGTTCCTCGACCGGTTCCTGAATGTCCCGCCCGCACGCCTGCCGGAACCGGAAGGGCCCGTCGCGGATGCCGGCGTGCTGCTTGAAGAGTTGACCGCACTCCTCGACCGGCAGCAGCAGGTGAACGAATCCGGACGGCTCGTGGCGCGCTACCTGTACGGTGGCGGAGATCCGGACCTATTGATCGCCACGCTCGGCCGGCTACTGCTGCGTGAGGACCGCAACTTCCACACGATCCAGGTCGTGGAGGCGGCGCACCGGCAGTTCAAGGATCTACGGGGCGCGCAGCCCCGGGTGGCCGCTGAGCCTCGTCCGGTGGCCGGCGGCGCGGGCCACTCGCCTGATGCGGTGCACGTGCTCGTGGCCGCCGCCCGGTATCTGGCCGCGCATGCCCCGACCGTCCGCGCGCAGGGCCAGACGTACCGGATCGCCCAGCGCCTGCATCGAGGAGAGCGGCTCTTCGAGGACGAATGACGTGCTATAATCCCGGATAGCGAGCGGGCGTAGCTCAGTGGTAGAGCATCTGCTTCCCAAGCAGAGGGTCGTGGGTTCAACTCCCATCGCCCGCTCCAACTCAATAGGGACGCGGGTTTCAGCCGTTTCACCCCTCTCGAAACCCGCCGAAAAAGCAGACGCTCACCCCCTCACCAGCGCCGTCGACGCGTTCCTGCTCACCAAGCGCGTCGCCGGGTGCACCGCGAAGACGCTCCAGGTCTATACCTGGTGGTTGTCCCACCTACTGGCCGAGGTGCCCGACGTGATCCCGCTGGCCGTGCACGGGTTCTTCGCCGGCCTCCAGCACCGCAGCGCCAGCACGCAGCACCAGGCGTACCGGACCTTCAAGACGTTCTTCCGCTGGTGCGTCGAGGTGGGCACCCTCACCGAGACCCCGCTGCGCGGCTTCACCATGCGCACGCCGAAGACACTACCCGACGTGCCCACCGACGACGAGCTGCTGGCCGTCATCGCGGCGTGCCCCGACACGTTGGAAGGGACCAGGAACCGGGCGCTGCTGCTGGTGCTCGCCGATTCAGGACTGCGTGCCGGCGAGGGGCTGCACCTGCTGGTCGAGGACTGGCGCCCGGCCGATCGCGGCCTGTTCGTGCGCGCCGGGAAGGGCCGCAAGGATCGCGTGGCCTTCATTGGGCCGACGACGACGCGGGCATTGAAAGCCTGGCTCGCACGGCATCCGCGGCCGGCGCCCGAGGCGTTTCTGTTCGTGGGTCGTGAGGGCCACGCCGTGAAGCACCGTCACCTGGTGACGATCCTCCATCGCCTAAGCGCCAAAGCCGACCTGCCCGGGCATCGCCGCCTGCATCCGCACGCGCTTCGCCACTTCGCGGCGACGTCCTGGCTGCGGGGCGGGGCGGGCCTCGACGAGGTGCGCCGACTGTTGGGGCATGAATCGTTGAATACGACGCTGCGGTACAGCAGCCTCGTCAGCGCCGACTTGAAGCAGGCGCACCGGCGGGCCAGCGCGATAGAGCGGCTGCGGTTGAACTGAGGCCGCCCGAAAGATCTTTGTTAGCGGGGGGAGGATTGAACCGTCCGACCTTCGGGTTATGAGCCCGACGAGAACCACCAGAAAACCTAGTCCTGACGCGGCCTTCGGCGATTCCTGACACCCTCCGGGGAGTTGCAAGGGAGTAGCACCCCTGACTCCACGGAGCCGCAAGTAACGAAGCGCCCTGCCGCGCCAACACCGTCGCACGGGCTGGCTTCTGGTACCTTTGGAACGGCGGCAGCCCACCGAACGCACGCATCTCCGGAAAGCCTTTCCGGGGCGCGTTCCAGTCCCTCAACGGAGCACCTCCTTGCACACAGGGGGTCAGGGGTTCGAATCCCCTCGTCTCCACCAGCTCCAAACCCTTACTGGACAAGGATTTCCGCGATTCCTCCCGGACGGCTCCACCTTCGGTCATGTACGCGAGTACAGCCAGATTACAGCCACAACGGCGCATCAGAACCCTACTAGGCTAGTCCGGGACCTGAGGGGCGGCAAGCCCGTGCCGGCGTCGGCTTGAAGCTTCCCACGCCGAGGGCCGTGGGTTCAAATCCCGTCGCTCGCTCCAACCGAAAGCCAGTCAGGGTCAGGGTCTCCGCCTACGACCTAGACGCCGCGCCCCAAGGCCACGTACGGCCCCTGCCTGCATCCCCGGAAGGACGTGACTGTTGACTCTCACGGCTTGTCAGCAGGGTCTCACAGGTCCCAGTTCATCCGCGAGCCTGCTCCCGTGCCGTCTCTTGGCGCGTTAGATCGATCAAGCGGATGCTGGGCCGCAACGCAAGCGCGCCTGCCGATGCAATCCCGCCGGAGATCACAAGCGCCGCTGGCGCACCGAGAAATG
>JBGPLF010000068.1:0-16200 GCA_041486265.1 bacterium | reverse complement strand
CAGGCCCCACTCAGGTTTCGCTGGCGAGACGTGGCCTCCTCAACCGGAGGTCACATACTCGAATCTCGCCGGGCGGCCGAAGTTTGGGCGACCCGCCTTTGCGATCTCCTGGGCTCGAAAAAAGGCTACTGGGCCGGGTCGCAGCCGGGGGGATGATCCAGAGGGTCGTATTTGGTCTGCCCGAAGGGCGCAGCGTGGCGTGTACCCGCGTACCTTGGCGCTCCAGTGACAGCTCAGGAAGCGGAGATGGATGCAGTTGCTGCGCCAGGGGGGGATGATCCTGCGTCGGGGCTGTTGCCCTCCCGTTGCCATAACCGGCCCAACTTCCCCGCATCCAGGCCAACCCACCCGAAACAAACCGAAAGGACCGCCGGAGGCTGAAAGTAGGACAGGACGCCGCGTTCAGCGTCCTGCCTGCGTTTCAGCCGATATGCGGTTGGCCGTCGATGCCTATTCCCAAACCAGACGCGCTACCAGGCTGCGCTACGCCCCGACGAAGCGATCGTAGCAGAGTAACTCGCGAAGCGTCAATGAAACTTCTGGCGACCCGGCGCTACGCCACCGCGAACCGGTGACGGCGGTACCGGTGGTGCAGACGATTGACGGCCCGGCTGAGGGCCCTGCGCCGCGCGATCTCCTGCGCCCTGGCGCGGTGGTACGCCTCCCGGCCCGCCGCCGCAAGCTGTCCGACGCGGGCGTGGAGCAGCGCGGCAAACGTGGCAATCTCGGTCTTCACGCGCTCGATCTCCAGTTCGCGGTTGAAGGACATTGGCAGATACGGGACATTGAAGAGCCGGCACAATTCGGCCATGGGCGCCTTGGCGATCCCTTCCGGCATGCACTTGAAGGGGAAAAGGTGCACGACGCCGTCGGCGCCAGCTTCCAACAGGCGCCGGGCGTGCGCGACGCTGATGTTCCCTTCGCCCCCGACCCCCAGATTCATGAACGGCTTCGACTCCGCGCCGTCAAACTGCTGGTTGAGCAGCATGATGTTCCTGCGCCACAACGCGTGCAGGATCGGTCGCAGCGGCCATGTGTTCACCCAGGCCCGTCTGCGCAGATCGCGCTCGCAGATTTCAATCACGTAGGAGAGCGTCGTGCCTTCCACCGCCTCGACGCCGTAGCGCCAGGAGATTATCGATGACGCCGCGGTTCGCGAACGATGCCTGGACGACATAGATCTCCCCGACGACGGCCACGCGAGGTCTGATCTCACCATCCTGGGAAACGGCTGCGAGTTCGGCCAGCGCCTGATCGCGGGTCTCGTGCACGGTCTCGACCGTATGCGCTCCGGCCAGACCCCTGATGCTCCCCCGGTAGATGTCGGTCGTGGCCCCAGGGATGCGCTCATGCGGACGCACGATCAGGGCCTTGCTCCGAATGGCTTCGAGCGCGGTGAGTTTCGCCCTCGCCGGGGCCAGCAATTCGGCAAGGGTCGCCCACAGGCGGCGTCCCTCGGCAAGCCGGCGCCACGCAGGGAGACGGTCCAGCGTGCCGTCTTCGGACTTGCGCAGGTAGTCCACGATCGGCGCCAGGCGCTTTCGGTTCCCCAGTTCGGCGAGTTCCTGAATGAAGCGGGTGACGTCGGAGAGCCCGACCGAGAGAAACTCCAGGGTGTGGCCGCCGCGCCGAAAGACGTCGCCAAAGGCCGCGGGCACATCCCTGGCATGGCCCAGCAGATACAGACCAAAGGAACACGGGCCCTCGCCCCGCGCCGTGAGCGCCACGATGCGCCGGGCCGGACCGTCGGAATGCGTCTGGAAATACGTCTGCAGCGTCTCGATGAAACTGCCGACGCTGAAGGCGTAGGGACAGCAGGAGTCCGTGAAGGTGTCGCTCCCCAGGCCCAGGGTCACGTCGCTGGCGGTTGTGGGCGGCAGGACAAACGGGGTCAGGCCGGCCTGGGTGACCAGTTCCTGCACGATCAGTTCGATGTGGTCGCTCATGAACGGCCACGTGATCAGCGGGACGCGATGCTCCTCTGCGGCAGGATTGGTGACGAGCGTCGAGGCGCGCCTCGCATCGGTGGCGGCCGATACGCTCGCCACGGGCAGTGACTGCGCCGCAGGAATCTGGAGTTCGCCTGCGACGCGGCGGTCGCGCCGCTGCTCCAGCAGGCGCATGATCGTCTCGTAGCGTGTTTGGAATCCCGCGCTTCCCACCTGTTCGTCGTACTTGAAGATCCACGCGGGGATTCCCCTCTGGCGGACCCGGTCGAGCAGCAGGTCGAGGATGAACGCGTCGGGATGGCATCCAAAGGATCCGGCGAAGATGAAGCCGTCGACATGGGGAGTGAGAAACTCGACCAGGGCATCGAAGTGCCGGTGCGTGTCGTAGAAGGCCCACGGCGCCTGCGGCCCAGGTAGAAGGTCTTCAGCCGGGACATCCGCAGGCGTGATGACCCGCGCGCCGGCCTTCATGAACCAGGCCTTCAGGTCGGCTGTGAGTAGGGGCTCGCCGACGAGGTACTCGCGGCATATCATGGCGACACGTACGGCGCGCTCATCCGCGAGGAAGCGGTCGAGCAGCCTCGTGTCGCGGCGCATCACGGCATCGTAGGCGGTATTGAACGGCGCGACGCACCGCCGGAGGTGAGGCGTCAGAAACCGCTGCAGGGACTGAGGGACGAGCCGCTCGCCGACCCGTGCCGCCGGCGAGACTCCAAACACGTCACGCCTCAGCGACCAGATGTACGGCTGCAGGAGTACAGGGAACCGGCCTCCCAACGGCGGGGTGACGCCTGCCGTCCTGAACGTCGTCGCGGCGGCCCGACGCGCTCCCTCCGGACTGTGCTGCATGAGGTAGTCGAGCGTCGTGGTCAGCGAGCGCAGCGCGACGCCGCCCGCATCCCGGTACTTCGAACAGGTGGTGGTCTTCTCTCCGTCCTCACTGCAGAGGTACGGCACGAGCAGAAAGTCCAGGTCCGGGTGCTGGGTCACCAGGTAGTGGACGTGCCCGATGAGCATCCGGAGCGAGAGGCAGAAGTCGGCGCTGCCCAGCGTCGTCGCGGCCGCATGAATCTCCGGCGTGGTCTTGGGGCTACGGATGACCTCGGCCCCTGCTTCGCGCAGGAACCGTTCAATGATCCGAGACGACCGGTAGTGGTACGTGAGCGCCTGAGGGATGCCGACTTTGGGAGCCACTGGGCACACCTCCTTCCCACCCTGATGCGTTCTCTTCTATCAGCACGCGCATGCGTGCTGCCACCCGGTCGGTAGCGATCAGTCCTTCGAACATGCCGGCGGGACAATCGATCGACCGGTATCCTGCAATGGGTCTTCCGTCCTCGAGCAGCGCCACCATGCCCGAGCACCGGCGCGCGCAGTCCGGGTGCCAGCAGTCCAGGGACACCGTCTCATACCGGCGGGCGGCGACGGCCTCAAATCCCTTGAAGGCCGAGTGATGCCCTTCTTCAAACCGAACGCGCGCCAGCAGCGCCGCCCCCAGCGCGCCGGCGCCGATGACGTACCGCGGGTCGGGGTGGCGGATGAACTCGGTCTTATCGAGCGCGAGGATCTCGCGGAACGCGGCGACAATGGCGTCGTTCAGGAACGTGCCCCCCTGCGCCACGATAGGAAGCGTGATCTCCTTGCCCTCGCGACGTCCGACAGGTAGGTCCGGCAGATCGCGAATGCCAGCCCCATCAGCAGATCAGGCGCGGGATAGCCCAGCCTGGCCTTGTGGACGATGTCCGACTCGCCAAAGACGGCGCACCGGCCGGCGATGCGCGCGGGATTCCTGGAGGTGAGCGCCATCGCGCCATAGGCGTCCAGCGGGATGTGAAAGCGCTTGGCCACCGCCTCGATGAATGCCCCGGTTCCGGCGGCGCATTTGTCGTTCATCGCAAAGTCGAGCGAGGTCCCGCGCCGGACAATGATCTTGGCGTCGTTACCGCCAATATCCATCACCGTGCCGACGCCCGGATAGAGCCAGGTCGCCCACGCAAAGTGCGCGAGAATCTCGGTGCTCAAATAGTCGGCGCAGTCGCCGGCCTGCCGGCTGATGATGTCGCGCGCGAGCTCTCCCGCGCTGCCGGTCGTGCCGATGCTCCCCAGGGTCGCCCCCTCGGGCACCAGGCGCCCTATGCCGGCGGCCGCCTGCTTGATCGCGGTGATCGCGTCGCCTGCGGTGTCGAGGGTCTCAACGCCGAGCACCTCGACGTCCTGGCCGTGGCAGCGGATGACCGCATACTTGGTGCCCTGCGACCCGCCGTCGATTCCGGCGAAGTAGAGATCCCTCGCCTGCCGGATCGACCGGCGGAGAGAGAACATCCCAGCAAGTGTTTGAGGCGATCCCTCGCGGCGTACGGGCAGGGTCAGCGCCGGCATCCGCGCCGGGACGTCATGCAGGTTCCTCGGATCGTGCGACCGCTCACATCGCCCGCCGAGGCGGTCCAAGACGCGCTCAACGCCTTCCAGGTCGCGCTCGACCGGTTCGGTGATCTCGCAGTTGTTGTGGCAGCCGTGGCAGTACCGGATCCGGCTCTCGAACGTATGGTCTAGGAATGCGTCATCGAACGGCCGACACTCCACGCCGGCCATCTCTGCGGCGACGGTCGCGGCCATCCCGATGGCGCCAATGACGTCGTGATATGGGGGCACGGTGACGGGATGACCCAGCCGGTCCTCGAAGGCCGCGCGCACTCCGGCGTTCCCGGCCACGCCGCCCTGGAAGTAGTACGGCGCCGGGATCTCGGCGGTCCCAACGACGTTACGCAGGTAGTTGGCCACCATCGCCTGACAGATGCCCATGAGGCGATCAGGCAGGGGGACGCCTTTCTGGGTGAGATGGCGGAAGTCGCGCTTGATGAAAACCGTGCACGTGGCGTCGATCTTCGGTGGATGTGTGCCCCGCAACGCGATCGCCCCGACGTCGGTAACCGGCAGGCCGATCTCGTCGGCGAGCTGCTGGAGGAATTCACCCGTGCCGGCCGAGCAGATGCTGTTCATGTTGAAGTAGGCGGGCACACCGTCCCGAAGCACGATGACCTTGGAATCCTGCCCACCGATTTCGATGATCGTGCCGGGCTCTCGGGTGGCCCGTCCCAGGGCGCCGTAGCGCAGCACCGTGAGGAGACCGACGGCGTGGGCAAAGATCTCCGTGCGGGTGAGATCGGCTCGGAGAATGTGCCGGGTGAGTTCCCGGCCGCTTCCGGTGGTTCCGACGCCATAAATCCTGGATCCCGCCGGGAGTACGCGGCAGAACTGCGCGAAGGCGGCCTTCAGAGCGTCAACAGGGGAAGGATGGGCGGCGATCCGTACGTACGCAGGTAGCCCTACGAGGTTCAGATCCGCATCAACGCCCGCAACATTGACGCTGACCGAACCAACATCGACGCCGACGAAGACTGCGGGCGGATCCACGTGATCGCCCCCGGCCTGGTCAGTTCGGGCGTCCTGATCAGAACTCGCAACGTAAGTTTATCACTGAAAGCCTTTCGAGGGTCGAGGATTCTCACCTGCAGACCTCATCTGCGAGTCGTGAGGCCTAGGCCGCTTCGGGCTGCTGGAGCAGCAACAAGAGCATCGTAACCGGCGTGCGGGCCAGCACACTGTGGGGCAGGCGCGGCGGCATGCGCACCCAGGTACCGGCTGAGGCGTCGACCGTGTCCTGACCCAGCGTCAGGCGGGCCTCACCGCGAAGAATATGCAGGATGGCCGCGGTTGACGCCGTGTGCTCCGAGAGTTCCTGGCCAGGGGCGAACGCGAAGAGCACCGCCTTCACCTGCGCATCCTTGTAGATCGTCCTGCTCAGGATGCTGCCGGCGGGCGCCTCCGCCAGCGCCGCCACGTCCGGAATATAAGTGTAGGTCAGACCCTCGCCGCCCGCCAATGCCTTCTATGCCACCCGCCGGATCGTGTCCGCGCGCTCTTGTTCGATGATCTTGTTGAGCTTCACCAGGAGTGCGTTCAGCGCCGCCTTGACCTGCCTGCGCTCGGCGAACGCCGCGAGGGGCATCTCGGCGTGATAGGCATGGTGTCCCTTGATCAACGAGACCTGCAACTTGCCGTCGGCCTCACTGGTCTCTCCGATGGCAATCTCCTCACGACCGAGGCTGCTGATCACATCCTCCAGCAGCTTGCGATAGGCTTCAAGCTCTCTCGGCTTCATCGCAGTCCCCCCTTTTCGGACGCAAATCCACATGACGTCGGAAAAACGTCCACTATCATCGTAAGGCGGCAACGTGACTTTGGAATCGGGTCGCTACTTGATTTCGCAGCGCTTAGACTACACCGACCAGCGCGAGCAGGCGCGCGACGAGCCCGCCGGCGACGAGCGCGAGCGTGATCGTGAATGCGGAGATGAGCGCCGCGCGCCGCCAGCCGAACGCGCGCCCGAGGACGGCCATCGTGGCGACGCATGGGATATAGATGGTGTTGACCAGGGCGTACGTGAAGAGCTGAACCGGCGTCATGAAGGAGGCGAGATTTGCGGCGCCGCTCCCATACTGCGCGATGGCCAACGCCACCAGGAGTTGCAGCGCCAGTTCCTTGCGGAGCACCGCAAAGATCAATGTGAGCCCGGCCACGGCGGGCAGGCCCAGCCAGCCTTCGACGATTGGCGCGAGCGGGCGGGCAGCCAGGCGGATCAGCCCGGTCTCGTACAGCGCGCCGAGGATGATGCTGCCGGCGAGGACGATTGGGATGGCCACGGTCACGAACTCGCGCGCGCGCATCCAGGCCTTGCGGAGCACCGTGCCCAGATGCGGCCGCCGGAATGGGAAAATCTCCATCAGGAGGTCCGGGGATCGACCCGGCAGCAGCCGGTTGAGCCCCCAGCCGGTGCCGATGATGAGGACGGCCACCGCAGCATAGAGCAGCAGCGCGACCCGCCATCCGCCCATGTAGGCGACGGCGCCCATGATCACCGCGGTCCGGGCGCTGCACGGCACCATGGTCACCAGCGTGCCGCCGATCAGCCGCTCTCGCTCCGTGCGCAGAACACGCAATCCCAGAATGGCCGGCACGCTGCATCCCGCGCCGGCCACCAGGGGAATCGCCGCCCGGCCGTTGAGGCCGACGCGGCCGAACACGCGGTCGGCGAGTACCGCCGCCACGTTGAGGTAGCCGGTATCTTCCAGCGCCGAGAGCAGGAGATAGAACGTCAGGACATAGGGGATCCCGATGGTGAACACTGCCAGCAGGCCCGCGTCCAGCCCCCATCGCAGGACGTGGGTGACCATCCCGTCACCGAAGGCCCACAGCAGGGGCGCGGCAATAGCGGGCGATACAACGCGCGTCCAGACCGATTCAATCAGGCGCGAGAGCAGGCTGCCTCCCCAGAAGAGGACGCCAAACGTCGCGCCCAGGACCGCCAGCAAAATCGGGACGCCTGTAACCGGGCGTGTCGCCAGATGCCAGAGACGGCGCCCCGGGACCTCTCCCGCCTTTAGCGTTACTTCTCGCGCGATGCGGTCGGCGAGCAGGTGCCGCTCCCGCGCGATCACCTGGGACACCGGCTCGCCGCTGCGCGCGGTGGCCCGCTGGGCCACGACGGCCGCAGCCACGATCGCCGCGGGGGTCATCGTGTCAGGCGGCCAATCGCCCCCTGCACCCTCTTCGAGCAGCAGCAGCGCGTGTCCCCGGGCGGGCGCGTGCGATCCATTCAGCGACGACGCCACCTGCGCCGCCATGTCCTCAACGACTCGCCCGTACCGGTGACGCGGCTCGGTGGGCTTCCCGATCAGCCGGACGGCCTCGGTCATCAGTTCGGCGATGCCGCAGCGGCGTGTCGCGATCGTCGGCACCACCGGTACGCCAAGCAGATCGCCGAGCCGCCGGGCGTCGATTTGGATGCCGCGGCGCGTGGCCTCATCGGTCAGGTTCAGCGCCACCACGATCCGAAAGCCGAGATCCAGCAGTTGCAGCACCAGGTAGAGATTGCGGGCCAGGTTGGTGGCGTCGAGGACGGCGATGACGGCATCGTGACGCTCTTCCAGCAGCGCGCGGCGCGCGGCCTGCTGATCCGCGGTCCGGCCCGCGAGCGCGTACGTCCCGGGCAGGTCGATGATGGTCAGCCGGTGACCGTCGATGCGCGCCGCGGCCACGGTGACATCCACGGTCGTCCCGGGATAATTGGCGGTCCCAACCTGAAGACCCGTCAGCGAGTTGAAGACGGTGGACTTGCCCACGTTGGGGTTGCCGGCCAGGGCGATCTGCATCTGGCCGTTCGCCTGCGCGCGGGGCGATGCGGCGCCGCCGGCTTGCGCGCGCGGCGAAGTGTCATGGCATCCCGGCCGCACGAGGATCACTTCAGGACCTCAGCCGCGAGACTGTCCGCCAGCCGGCGTCCCAGCGCGAAGGTCCCTCCGGCTCCCTGCACGAGGATGGGTCCCGCGCGCCCGACCGTCGCCACAACTGTGAGCGCTTCGCCGGGGAGCAGCCGCAGCGCCGCCAGTTCGCGTGCCAGATCGGGCTCCAGCGCCGAGAGGGCGCCGAGGCGGCCGGTCTGGCCGGGCTTGAGTGTCGAGAGTGGCTGAGCAGCCACAACAGCCTCACAACGTCTTTGTTGACGACCTGTATTAACAATGAATCTGGTAGGATAGGGTGTCCATCAGGTGGCGAGTCGATCTTTGTGTCAGCCTAAGACAGTAGGTTAGGACCACCGAAAGGCCGCCCGAGGGAGCCCCATGGAAGACGACGCACGGTTCGAGCAACTGGCGCACGGCTTCATCGCAGACTACCTCGAGTTTTACCCGACGCTGGGGATGGGCCTGGGACTCCATCTCTATGACGGCCGGGCCGGAGAGTACGCCCAGCCGGCAATCGATGCCTGGCTGCGCACGCTGGACGGATGGACGCGGCGTTTCGCGGCGCTGGACCCCGGCGCCCGCGCGGGGCAAGCGGCTCACGATGCCGCCTTGATTGAGCTGACGATTGAACAGGAGCGATTCCGCTGGGAGACGCTCCGCGAGCACGAGCGAAACCCTCTCTCGTGGAGTGGGGCGCTCGACGTCACCCCCTACCTCAAGCGCAACTACGCGCCGCTTGATGAACGGCTGCGCGCGATGACCAGCCACATGGAGGACATCCCCAGAGTGCTCGAGGAGGCCCGCGCGCACCTGCGCGAACCGCTCGCCCCACCGCTGGTTGAGACGGCGCTGGACGTGTTCGGCGGGTATCTGTCGTTCTACACCGGCGATCTGCCCCGTCAGGCGGGCGATGCGGGCGATACCAAACTGAAGCGCCGGTTCGAGACCGCGACATCCGCGGCGGTGGAGGCGCTGAAGGCATTCCGGGGATTCTTGGAGGAGTGCCGCGCGCGCGCAGCCGGGGACTTCGCCATCGGCGAAGCGGCCTTCGCCGCGATGCTCCGCACCGGTGAGATGGTGGACGTCCCGCTCGACCGTCTGCTGGCCATCGGCGAGGCCGAACTCGCCCGGCTGAGCGAGGACCTCGGCGCGACGGCCGCACGCATCGATCCGTCGGCGCATCCACGCGAGGTCATGGCGACGCTGGCCAGCAAGCATCCCACTGAAGAGACGCTGATCCCGGAGGCACGCGCGCTGCTGGACGGCCTGCGGCAGTTTCTCATCGACTGGGCGATCGTGACGGTGCCCGCGGACGTGCGGCCGCTGGTCGAGGAGACCCCGCCGTTCAACCGGTGGGCCTTCGCGATGATGGACACCGCCGGGCCGTTCGAAGAGGTGGCAAACGAATCGTACTACTACGTGACGCCGCCCGAGCCAGAGTGGCCGCCTGAGCGGCGGCAGGAGTGGCTGACGAAGTTCGACTATGCCACGCTCAAGGATGTGAGCATCCATGAAGCCTATCCCGGACACTTCATCCATTTCATGCACATCCGCCGCGCCCCGTCGGTCGTCGCGAAGGTCTTAACGTCCTACTCCTTTGTCGAGGGATGGGCGCACTATTGCGAGGAGATGATGCTCGAGGCTGGCGTGGATCCCAGCCCGCAGTTCCGGTTGGCGTATCTCGCGGAGGCGCTGGTCCGGCAGGTTCGCTATCTCGCTGCCATCCGGATGCACACGCAGGGGATGACGGTTGACCAGGCCATGCGGATGTTCATCGATCACGCCTACATGGAGCCGCTGACAGCGCGCAAAGAGGCGGTCCGCGGCACCTTCGATCCCGGATACCTCAACTACACGCTGGGGAAGTACATGATGCGCCGGCTGCGCGACGACTACCGCGCGGAGCGCGGCGCCGCGTTCTCACTACGTGAGTTTCACGACGGGCTGATCGGACTGGGGGCGCCGCCGGTGCCGCTGGCGCGGCGGGCGCTGCTGCAGCGGGACTCGGGCCGGATACTCTAACAGCCAGCAGAAACCCTCGAGTGGGACCGGCGTTCAGTGCGCCTGGCGCAACCACGCCTCCGTCCGGTCCATCGCCTCTTTGAGCGACACCCGGGGCGTCCACCCAAGGACGGTGCGGGCTCTTTGGGTACAATAGTGGCTCTTGCGCAGCGCGTACCCGAGTTCGGCGCGCGTGAACAGAGGCGGGCGGCGAGCCACCAACGCCACACCCTCGAGGATGGTGACCATCCCTCGCACCATCCACGCAGGCACCGAGCGCAGCGGCCGGCCATCCATGTGCGCGAAGTAGCCCAGGAACTCGTGCCACGGCACGTCGCCGTCGGCGACGTTGAAGATGAGGCCGACCGCTTGCGGCGCCAGCGCTGCCGCCATGAGCGCGTCGACCAGGTTATCGACATAGACCGGGTGGCAGAATCCGGTGCCGCCGTCGACAACCAGCGGCAGACCGCGGTGAAGCCTGCGCCGGATAAACCCGGACAGCGTGATGTCCCCCGGCCCGAACACCTGTCCTGGTCGAACGATCACGGTCTCCAGCCCCTGCGCCCGCGCCAACTCGACCTCGCGCTCGCCGGCAATCTTGGAGCTGCGGTACGGGCCAAGCGGCCAGAGGCGCGCGGTCTCGTCGATGACCGGATCGCTCGTCGGCCCGTAGACTGAGATGCTGCTGACGTGCACCACGCGACGTGCCCGAGCAGCGAGACACGCCTGGATCAGGTGCCGCGTACCCACGCTGTTCACTTCGGGCGCAGCATTCCGGGAGAACGGCGTGTGAACCCATGCGGCGCAGTGCACGACAAGGTCGCAGCCCGCGACGGCTGGGATCAGGCTCTCCGCTACGAGCAGATCACCAATGATTCCGCGGATGTTTCGTGCCTCGAGGTCGGCCGTCTGCGCCGGCTTGCGGATGAGCCCACGGACCGCGATGCCTGTCCGGGCGAGCCGATCAGCCATATGACCGCCGATGAAGCCGCCCGCGCCCGTGACCAGCGCTGTGCGCACAGGTAGTGGTTCTACAGGGGTGCTATTTGCCGACCAATGACCCCCTCGTGCCGCAACCAACGTTCCGTCTCCTCCATGGCCTCGGCCATCGTGTGCACCGGCGACCACCCCAGAAGCGTGCGCGCCCTCTCCGTTGAGTAAGTAGAAGGCCGCGTCACGTAGCGAACGTATGTGCGATCGAAGCCCGGCGGGCGGCGCGTCATCGCCCCGGCAATCTCGGCACCGATGCCTGCTAACCACAGGATCGGCGCGGGCACCGAACGCAGTGGCGTCCGGCACATCCGCGCGTAGTGCCCGTAGAAATCCCGCCACTGCACGTCGCCGTCGGCCACGTTGAAGGCCATCCCTTCGATGCCCTCCACGGCGGCAGCAGCCAGGATTGCGTCGATCACATGGTCGATGTATACGGGATGATGGACGCCCTGGCCTCCGTCCAGCAGGACCGGCCTGCCGGCCAGCAGCCAGCGCACGGGCTCCAACGTGCCGCCGCGCGCTCCGGGCCCGTAGACCTGACCTGGTCGAAGTGTGACGACCGGCAGCCCGGCGGCAGAAGCTGCGGCAACGCAACGCTCGGCACCGACCTTGCTGTGGCCGTAGATGCCGACCGGCCACAGCGGCGTGTCTTCGGTGATGACCGGGATGCGCGTCGGGCCGTACGCGGCGATACTGCTCAGGTGCACCACGCGATGCACTCCGGCGTATTGGCACGCCTTGAGGAGGTTGGCCGTACCGGTGACCTCAACCGCGTAGGCGGCGGCCCACTTGCGCGGCAAGCCGGTCCACCGCGCGCAGTGAATGACGGTCGGGCAGCCGTCCACCGCGTGCCCCAGCGACGGCGGATCCGTGATGTCTGCCCGGATGAACGTGATCGAGTGCGGCAGGGACTGCCGAATGTCCAGGCCACGGACGGCTACCCCTGCCTCTAGCAACCGCCGTGCCACATGTCCGCCGATGAAGCCGGTGACCCCGGTGATCAACACCGGACCCTCGATGGGTCGAGTGAGGAGTCCCATCCCCGGTACGCCACCCCCTTCCGGCTGGAAGCAACGCGGCCTGCGAGCCGGCATCCTCCTCGCCCTGGTTCGAACCGCCAATCAGACTCCAGGTGCGCGGAGTGACGCGCGGCGGTCCTACCCGGACGGCTTGTCTCGCTGCCGCTGCGCCCGAAGAGCCTCGGCTCGCGCGCGCGCTGCGCCAATGCGCTCTTCTCGGCTCATCTCGGCCTCATTGACCGGCGCGGCGGGGGCAGGCGCTCCCTCCGCAGTAGCCGCGGCCGCCGGTGTGGCGGGCGTAGCGGCGGCCGGAGCTGCGGGTTTCGTCGCCGAGGCCGGAACCGGCTTCGCACTCGCTTCGCGGGCCAGTTCCGTAGTCCGCGGCGGGCGCTCCGACTCCTTGCCCAGGAAGTCCGCCGTCAGGTGCCGCGTCAAGAGATCCTTCACCTCGGCCGCCCGGGCGGTGTCGCCGGCCATTGCCGCTTCGACCACCACACGATCAAAGCGGTAGGATTCCAGCCGGGTCCCGTTGGTGAACTGGACAAGGGGATGTCCTTTGGAGTCCTCCAGCACCACGATCTTCACCGAGGGACTGAGGGGGCGGACGATATCGTCCGCCATCTTGGCGACCCACCCACGCTTGGCGTCCAACTGCTGCCCTGGACCGGGGAAGATGGTCTGGGCGATGGTGCGGCCGGCCATCGGATTGGGCTCAAGCGGAACGGGTGTTGCCGCCGCGCGCTTCTTCCGGGCCGCCTGACGCAGACCCTCGAGCGCGTCGGTCAATGCCACCAGCATCGCAAAGAAGTAGAACGTGAAGACCGCGAGCGTCAGCGACCAATAACGTAAAAAGGGCTTCAAATCCATCGAGCACCCCAGATCACGCGAGCCAATCCATCGGGTGTATTTGGTCGCACCGGCTGGGTCTTCCTGCCGGAATCACGACGCCGCCGGGGGCGCAGGAGGTCCGCCGGCGGGACTGATCAGCGACACGAGATAGCCACGGGCGGCCGCGAGCGCCCGCGCGCGGTGGCTGATCTGGTTCTTGATCTCGGGCGTCAGCTCACTCATGGTGCGCCCGTAGGCCGGGACGAAGAAGATGGGATCGTAGCCGAAGCCTTCATCGCCGCGAGCGCGGTCCGCAATGCGCCCTTCGCAGGTCCCTTCGAAGGTGCGCACGGTGCCGTCGGGCGAGGCGACGGCGACGACCGCGCGATACCGGGCCGTGCGCAGGCCTTCCTCAAACCCCCGCAGTTTGCCGAGCACCCAGGTGTTCCGATCCTCATCGGTGGCCGCCGGGCCGAGGAACGTCGCCGAGTTCACGCCCGGGGAGCCGCCGAGCATGTCCACCTCAAGCCCGGAATCGTCGGCCAGCGCGATGTGACCGGTGAGCCGCGCCACCGTGCGGGCCTTCGATGTCGCGTTGGCCTCAAACGTATCGCCGATCTCCGGCAGGGTCGGGACGTTGGGATAGGCGTCGAGCGTCCGCACGCGCACGGGGAACTCGGCCAGCAGCGCTTCCAGCTCTCGCAGCTTGCCGCGGTTCCGTGTCGCCAGGACGATGACCTGGACCCCTTCGAGGTTCGTTGACGTCATCTATCGAGGCAGCGTCGCCAGCACCTCGCTCAGTGCGGCCTTCTGCGCGGCGACCAACGTGCGAATCCCCTTCTCACCCAGCGTGAGCAGCGTGAGTAGTTCCTGCCGGCTGAACGGCAGGCCTTCGGCCGTCCCCTGCACCTCGACGATCTTACCCGACTCGGTCAGGACGAGGTTGAGATCCACCCGGGCCCGTGAGTCTTCAATGTACGTCAGGTCGAGGAGCATGTCATCCTCGAGAATCCCGACGCTCGTCGCGGCCACAAACTCGCGCAGCGGCCACCAGGCGAGCGCACCGGTCTTTCGCAGGACGGCCAATGCATCGACGAGCGCCACCATCGCGCCGGTGATCGCCGCGGTGCGCGTGCCGCCGTCGGCCTGAAGCACGTCGCAGTCAAGCGTGATCATGCGTTCGCCGAGTTTCGGCAGATCGACCGCCGAGCGCAGCGACCGGCCGATCAACCGCTGAATCTCGTGCACGCGCCCGCCCTGACGGCCGGGATCGCGCGGGGTCCGCTCATGGGTCGAGCGCGGCAGCATCCCGTACTCGGCGGTAATCCACCCCTGCCCGGCACCGCGCAGCCAGGGGGGCAGCCGCTCCTCGATCGAGGCGGTGCAGACCACGCGCGTGTGTCCGAGCGTGATCAACACCGATCCTTCGGCGTGAGGAATGAAGTTGCGGATGATCTCCACCGGCCGCAGGGCGTCCGGCAGACGGCCATCGACTCGAGGCATCAAGCACTCCTTCGCACGTGGGATCGTGAGGCCGCGAAAGGGGTTCGCGGCGGCACCGCGAGACTCCTGGGATCAGTTTGCGGGCACGGGGTAGACAGCCAGAAAGCGCTGCACACCTCGCGCGACGGCCTCGGCCAAGCGCTGGCGGAAAGGGTGCTGGCGCAGCCGGGCTTCCTCGTCGATGTTGGAAACGTAGGCCACCTCGACCAGCACGGCCGGCACGTCGCTCTCGCGCAGCACCAGGAAGTTGGCGGTTTTGGTCCCCCGGGGCACCAAGTTGGGCACCCGCGCCAGTTCCTCCTGGACCAGTTGCGCCAGCACCTGGCTCTGCGGGCTCAGGTAATATGTCTCAGATCCGTTGGAGGCCGGCCGAGTCGAGGCGTTGGCGTGGATGCTGACGAAGACGGTCGCGCCCTGCTGCTTGGCCAGGCGCGGACGATCCGGTAACTCGACGAAGGTATCGGTCTCGCGGGTCATGATCACCCGTACTCCGGACTTGACGAGCAGATCGCGGACCCGCTGGGCGACGTCGAGGACCACGTCTTTTTCGAGCAGGCCGGTCGGGCCGATCGCCCCGGTGTCCTTCCCGCCGTGGCCCGCGTCGATCGTCACGACGTGGGCACGAATCGACGGCTCCGGAATGTCAATCACGATCCTGTTCGCGCCGTCGCCGCCCGCTGATACCGTATACGGAACTTTCTGACGAAGGACCACGACGATGCGCGTCACGGCCGGATCGGCCTGGAACTGCGCCGCGCGCACCTCGGTCACGATCGCGCCGGCCACCGGAATCTCCTGTTTGACCGGCACGAAGACCGCCCCTGCGACGTCAATGACCAGGCGGTCCGGATAGACGAACTCGCGCACGGTGTACTCCAGCGGCATCGTGCCCTCGACGATGACGAGGAGCCGCGTCCCCGCCTGCTCCACGCGCACCTGCATGATGCGCGGGACCCCGTCGTCAGGAGCGGGCTCGGCTGCCGCCGCGGGCGCGGCGGGTCCGGGCATCGCCTGCGGCTCGGGCGCGATCTCGACCGGCGATCCCCCTGACACAGGCGGGGGAGGGGTCGTGCCCGCCGGCGGCGCCGGCGTGGTGCCGGGCGGCGTCCCCGGCGGAAGCGGAGGCATCGGGGTTGGGACGGAAGCTGGGTTCGCGGCGGGGGGCGCGGGAGTGGGCGCCTGCACCGCGGGGAGCGACCCATGCGGCCGCACCTCGATGGTGAAGCCAAATGTATCGGTGGCGGTGGCCGTTCTCGCGTCCACCGGCTGCTCCAGGTCAAACACGATTCTGGTGACATAGGGCTTGGTCTGAAACTGTCCGGCCCGCACGCGAATCACGCCAGCCTCGCCGACGGGCAGGTCCTGATCGGTGAGCCGGAAGGCACCGCCGTGCAGATCCACGACCAAGCGGTCGGGGTTGACCAGCGTCCGGGTTTCGGCCCGCAGGGGTCCGGTCGCGTCGAGCACCACGCGGATCGCGCCGTCCCCCCGCCGGACGTTGATCCCGGTGATCTGCGAGGCCACGTGCAGCGTCCGGGACGGCTCGTCGAACCGCACCCACGCGCCGAGCATCATGAAGACCGGATGCGCCGGGACGAAGGGCTG
>JBGPLF010000067.1:0-16304 GCA_041486265.1 bacterium | reverse complement strand
GGGCGGCTCCTACATCGGCGAGCATCCCGAGTATTACGGGAATACCTTCATCAAGCACTTCCGCGCGCAGGATGAGGAGTTGCGGGATGTCGACGTCCTCGAGCTGATCATTCCAGAGGCACGTCGGCGCGGGATGCAGGTTTACCCCGAGATGATGGAGCCGCTGTTCCACTACGAGGGTCATGGCGCTGCCAACGTCGTGGAGATTCCAAACATGCCACAGACGCTGGAAGTTGACGTCTTCAACCGGGTCAGCAGCGCGCCCTGCCTCAACAATCCCCATTACCGGACGTGGTGGCACTCGATCGTCGAGGACTACTGTCGGACCTATGACATCGACGGCGTCATGTGGTGTAACGAGCGGCGGAGCCCGCTCGACAATCTGATCAGCGGGAACGCCCCGAATTGCTTCTGTGAACACTGCCGTCGCCTGGCTAATCAGCAGGGGATCGACGTTGACCGAGTTCAGCGGGCGCTTCACAACGCGCACGAATACTTCCAGGCCGCGCGCGCCGGGCAGCAGTTCGGCGACGGCGCGCTGGTCGAGTTCCTCCGGATGCTCTATTACAATCCCGAGGTGCTGGTCTGGGAACGGTTTTGGGTTGAGCGGGACAAGGACCTGGACCGTGAGCTGTATGGCATCGTGAAGTGGTGCAATCCGAAGCTCAAGTTCGGACTCAATGTTTGGAATCGCAACCACCTCAACCCGCTCCGCAAGGCCCAGTGGCCGTGGGCGGAAATGACTCGATGGTGCGACTGGGTCAAGCCGATCACGTACCAACACCAGGCGGGGGGCGTCTACTCGCAGGAGATGGCCCAGTGGCACAAGTCGATCCTTCGCGATGTCTCACCGCAGGACTTTACCCCGAGCATGTACCGGTTTCTGCAGCTCGACGAGGCGCCGTGGGATGAGATCGTGGGCAGAGGCTTTGATCCGGATACGTACGTGTACGGGCAGTGCCTTGCCACGGTCCGTGCAGTAAATGGCAAAGTCGATGTCTATATGGGTATCGGCGTGGACGCTCCGCGGTCGCGGGAGGACCAGGCGCGCTGCACTCCGGATATCGTGCGGCGAAGCGTGCTCGCGACCTATCGGGCGGGCGGCAAGGGGGTCGTCTTCTCGCCCAACTATGCAGGCATGAACCTGTCCACACTCGACGGGGCGGTGGAGGCGCTGCGGGAGCTTGGGCTGTTTCCTTAGGCTGCCCAGAGTCATGGGGGTCTCGGAGTGTCTCCACTACTCTGTCCTGCTGCTCGCCGATACTATAGGGCCTGGGGGTGGTTGTGTGGGGTGATGGAACGGCTGGCCGATCGGCGTCGGCTCTACTTTCGCCGACTTCTTACTGTCTCCGCGGTCGGCAAACCGTCCCGACCAAGCCAACGCGGCGGCGCCTGCTTAAGGTACCATAGACCCTAAGTGAGACGTGTTCGCTTCAGTGTATGGCCCGTAAAAGCGGTTGAGCGACAGTTGAGCGACAGAGGAGGCGAGTGATGTGAAGAGGCTGCACATGCTTGCGTGCGTACTGGCGTTCTTCCTCGCCGTAACGATCGCGCGAGGGACGCTCGCAGGTCCTGCTGGCGTGCGGGATGGGGCACTGGTCATTGCTTGGCCTGGCGATGAGGAACCCGCGAACATGGATTCTCAGGTTGATCCTTACGACAGCACAAAGGTCCTAAATTCGTTTGTGGCTGATCCGCTAATTCGGCTAGATCCGTCCGGGAAATACATTCCGATGCTCGCCAGTCGGTGGACGGTTTCTCCGGACGGAAAGGTGTGGACTATCACGCTTCGGAATGGCCTCACATTTCAAGATGGTACGCCGGTCAACGCCGAGGCGGTTAAGTTCAATATCGACCGGATCATGGATCCCAACACACATTCCGCGGAGCTGGCGAACTTCCTTGGGTCGAACTACTTGCAGCGTGTTGAAGTGGTGAATCCCTCGACGCTGCGGATTGTCTACAGCGCGTCTGTCCCGATCGCTCTCTGGGGTTTCAGCGTGGGGCCCATCTGGTCTCCCGCGGTGGTGAGGCGATACGGGACTAGTTTCCAGCAGCATTTGGTAGGCATCGGTGCGTTCAAGATGACCGAGTGGGTCCACGGAGATCACGTTAAGTTCGTTCGTGATCCGAAGTACGTCAGCGATCCGCCTTGGCAGCAGCACAAGGGCCCGGCCTACCTCAATAGCATCACAGTGCGGTTCGTAGGCGAAGCGGGCGTCCTCGGCCAGGTGCTCAAATCCGGGGAAGTCAATATGGTGTACAAGCTTCCGGCGCAGAGCCTGGGGGAGTATCGCAACAATCCAGACTATACTCTGGTGCCAGGTTACCAGCCAGGGACAGGCATGCAGTTTGTGATGAACACGAGCAGGCCAGCCCTCAGCGACATCCGTGTTCGGAGAGCGCTACTCTACGCGTACGATCCCGATCAGATCAACAAGACCCTATACAATGGTGATTTTGTTACGGTCAAGGGGCCGTTGACAAAGTACAGCCGGTTCTACTGGAAGGGGGTCGAGGACCTTTATCAGTATGATCTGGCGAAGGCCAAAGCGCTGCTAGATGAAGCTGGCTGGAAGGTGAACGCGCAGACGGGCGTCCGAGAAAAGGACGGCCAATCCCTCACGCTCACGATTGTGATGCTCCACCACAAGGAAATTGGCGAGTATCTTGCGGCGCAGTTCAAGAACATCGGAGTGGATCTCAAGGTTACAGTGGTCCCCGGACCGGTTCAACTGCAGCGGGCGCAGAGCGGAGACTTCGATATGATCTACGAGCGGCAACGTACCTTTGAGCCCGATGGGACTCTGTTTGCAATCTGGTACTCGAAGAATGACAAACCCGGCGGGTGGGCATGGTCGCGCTTTCACGATGACGCGCTTGACGCCGCCTTACTGAGGACGCAACAAATCTCGTCGGCTCAGGAGCAGCAGCTCTTGTGGACACAGGTCCAGAGGATGGTCGCCGAGTTCGCCCTGGCACTGCCGAGCGTGGATGATCCGGTTTACTACGTGATGCACAAGAGCGTGAAGGGACTTAGGCTGGGGGCGATTGGCAACTGGTTCTTCGTGAACGACATGTACGTGGAGAAATAGGCAGGATCTGGCGACGCTGGGGGCTCGCCGTTTTGGGCCGGCCCCCAACGTCGGGTTTTCTGTTGGATCGTATGCTCAACAAGGGTTGGGGGGACAGATTTATTCCAGGGCGCCATGCCTTTCTGGCGAAAGGACAGTCAGGCTGGCCGAAGACGGTCAGTGCAACCTCAGGGAGATCTGGCGGGAGGCCGAAAGTAACTGAGGGAGCCTGTTCGCGACCACGTGCCCGCCCTTGAGTACAAGCGGAACGCGATGGAGGTCCTGCAGGAGTTCCACGTGCGTAAGAGGATCTCCGTCCACAAAGACCAAGTCGGCCAGCTTCCCCGACTCGATCGTCCCGAGTTCGTCGCTCATGTCCAGGCAGCGCGCCGCGGCACTGGTCGCGGCCCCCAGAGCTTCCATAGGGGTCAGGCCGGCGCGGACGAGTTGCGCAATCTCGTACGCCCCGCCATGCCCGTGGCGCACGCCCGGCATCGCCGCATCGCTGCCGCTGACGATCGTGACGCCGGCCCTGCGTGCACGGTTGACCGTTGCGTACATGCCGTCGTAGGCTTGCGCCTGCCAGCGGGCAAGGTGTGGGTCAGATGGGGTCAGACCGAGCTCCCGCGCCCGCGCTTCGGGGCTCAGGGTGGGACAGAGGAATACTCCCTTCTGGGCCATCGTCTCCAGGTGTTCGTCGGAGAGGAACCGGCCGTGCTCCAGGACGTTGACGCCGGCTTCGAGGGCCCAGGTCACGCCGATGCCGCCGTGACAATGCGCCGCAACCTTGCGGCCGTGCGCGTGCGCGACCTCGCATATCGCCCGCATCGTGTCTAGGGTCATCTCAGGCGAGTACAATCCACCCAGTGGGCGCACGAGCTCGCTAAGGGTGACGTTGATCTTGATGAAGTCGACCCCGTAACGCAGATTGAGCCGCACAGCCCGGCGCGCCTCGTCGGGGCCGTCGGCAGTCGCCGAGGGGCCCGGCAAGATGACGCCGGGGATAAAGTGCTTCCCTCGATCCATGTGGCCCGCCGTGCTCGTGATACCAAGCCCACAGACCTTCATGCGGGGGCCTTCAAGCCGTCCGGCGTTGATCGCGTCCCGCAGCGCGACGTCCGCGTAGTGTCGACAGCTCAGGTCCCGGATCGTAGTGAACCCCGACGAGAGGTTCTGCTGAGCATTGATTAGGCAGTTGAGGGCGACAGAGGCCGGAAGCTCCGTGGCATCGCGGACAGACCAGTTCGGATCATGCGGATCTCCGTTCCCCAGGAGGTGCACGTGGGCGTCGATGAGTCCGGGAAGGACCGTGTACTGTGATAGATCCCAGACCTCGTCCATGGGAGTGGGGCGAAAAGCATTTGCGGGTTCAAGGTGATCGATGCGCTCCCCGTTCAGCGACACGACCATATCTGTCAGGGGCAGAGCACCCGTGCCGTCTATTAACTGTCCAACGCGTATCGTCAGCATGCCGGCTCTACCCTCGCGCAGGCGCGAGATTTCGGACGATGATGCCTGGTCCTTCGCCCCTACTTCTCAACGGACATTTCATTGACGAAGAACCACGCGCCTGTTGCCCCGAGCTGAAATCCTTTGACGCCAGTACTCATCGCGAAGAACTGCGGATCATCTAGCGTCGGCAGACACACGGCGAACTGTGTCAGGAGCTTCTGAGCCTCAGTGAAGTACTTGGCGCGCTGTTCGGGGTCCGCGGTGCTCTGCGTCTTCAGCAGAACCTCGTCGAGCTGGGCGTTGTGGAAGCGCGACCACGCCCAGCCACCGGGCCGTTCGTTCTTTGAGTAGAACTCGCTGAACAAAATGTCGGGCTCCAACGTCCGCAGGCGCTCGTACATGATATCGAAGTCCCCGTTTTGCGCCCGCTGCAGTTGAACCGGTCCCGGCACGACTTCAATCCGAAGGTCCACGCCGACAGCCTTGAATTGGGCAGCCAGGTACTCACCGATCTCCCGGTGGTGAAGCATCACCATCGCGAGTGCGAGCGGCTTGCCGTCGCGCTCACGGATGCCCGTCTGAGGATTCACCTTCCATCCGGCCCCGTCTAGTAGCGTCTGGGCTTTGGCGGGATCGTACCGATACACGTCCTCCGCGCCCTTCCAGTAGTAGAGTGTGTACTTGGTCAGCGGGCCGTACACGACCACGTAGGTGCCGTTGTATAGCGTCTGGTTCATTTTGTTCTGATCGTACGCGTAGCGGAGTGCCTGTCGGACCCGCAGATCGTCGAGTGGCGCTTTGCCGGTATTCATGGTGAACATCAGACCGTTGCCCGGTTGGTACCCGGTGACGATGCGATAATTCGGATTGTTGGCATACGTGGCAAGGCTTTGGGGCGGCAGTCCCATGACCATGTTGACCTCGCCCGTTTTGAGGATCTCGCCGAGCACCGCATCGGCACCGACGAACTTCACTGTGATGCTCTCGAGATAGGCCGGTCCGCGGTGCTTCTGCAGCGGCGACAGGCCATGATAGTCTGGATTCCTTACGAGGGTCAGATGATCACCACGGACCCATGACCCCAGCTTGAACGCGCCCTCTCCGACCAAGTGCTGCTGGAAGCTCGACCCGTACTGCTTGACTGCCGTGGGCGACCACAGGGGAAAGATGCTCATGCCACTCAACAGGGCCGGGAAGGGCGCGTTGTAAATGAGCCGTACCTTGTTTTTGCCCATGACGTCGGCTTTGAGGAAACTGGTCACCCCCAGATCCGCAGCCATTAAGGCCGAGTGCGTGTCAGGATTCATCACACGGTCAATGTTGAATTTCACGGCGTCTGCGTCACACGCGGTGCCGTCCTGGAACGTAATGCCGTCGCGGATCGTCAATACCCAGATACGACTGTCGGAGCTAAGTGTCCAGTCCGTGGCCAGAAGAGGCAGGAATTTGCCGGACGGCGAGAGTACGATGAGAGGATCGCTGACAAACGAGTCAAAGAGGAATGTTGAGGTGTATGGGTCGACTTGGCCATCCAAGGAGGCTGGTTCGACGTTCGCGGCAGTCGCGATCACCAGATTGCCTCCCGGCGGTGCCGCGGCGAGCACGCGCGCCCACGGGAAGGTCGCAACGGCGTATGCGCCTGCTAAACCGGCCGCCCCCCGATATATGAATTGTCGCCTAGTGCTCTTTGGCTCCAGCATAGTTCGATCACTCTCCCCCCGTCGCGAGATCAAGATGCGGAACCGGCGTGCTGGACTTACCCGGGTGATTCCAGTCTTCCTCCCTATGCTCCTTTCGGGGATGCCGTCAGCAGGCTCCGCAGCGCTCGAGTGATTTCTGTGGGGGTATTCGGGTTTGCCGAAGTCGATTGAGAGGAGACGATTCAATGAGAGACGCTCCGCTGACCAATGTAGCTCGGCTCAGGGAACTGCTTGTCCGAACGCCCTTCGATGCGGTTGTCGCGTCCTCGGTCGAGAACGTGGCGTACTGCTCAGGCTATTATGGCCATGACCTCTCCATGCTCAGGGAGCGCCAACACTTCGCGGTCTGGACGGCGGAAGGTGAACCCGCCTGGATCGCCCCGGACTACCGGGATGCGGGCGCGACGTTTTGCGAGGATGTATATCAGTATGACTTCTACGCACGCGAGCTCCCTGCAGAACGCGACGGAGCCGGGTATGTGCGGGTCGACCGGTCCCCGGTCCCCGCGCTGATGGACGCGCTAAGCAAGCGCGGATTGTCGCGGGGCAGGATCGGAGTTGAGTACAAAGATATGTGGCCCGAGCATTTCTTGCAGCTCGCCCGGATGCTTCCCAACGCCACGTTCCTCGATTGCAGCATTTTCTTCGAGGCTGTGCGGATGGTGAAGACGCCGGCTGAGATCGCCCTGTTGACCCGCGCAGAGCAGGCGGTGGCGCGTGCGGCCGTGGCCACGTTCGAGAGCGCACGGGTCGGTGAGCCGGTCAAACAACTGGCCGACCGACTAGGGTATCTGACGGCTCATCTGGGAGCGCGCCAACTCCGGCACGTGGAGATGGAGGTCTGCCGCGCCGGCAAACGGATCTCCGCGTTCGGTCCGGTCGCTCGCACGCTCTGCCTGGCGCCCGGCGATGTGCTCCGCGTCGACTTCTTTGGTTGGTTCGACCTCTACCTGGCCGACATGGCCCGGATGGCGGTCGTCGGCCAGCCGGATCACGCCGTGGAGGATACATACCACCGGTTGCACGCTGAGGTACATCTGCCGCTGATGGAGGCCACGCGTGCCGGGCAAACTGGCGCGCAGTGGTTCAGCACGGCATCTGGACTCTTTAAGGCGGCGGTGGGCAAGGTGCCCTGGGGGATGATCGCTCACAGCCTGGGGCTCGGGGCGCATGAGCGCCCTTGGTGTCACCCGCTAGAGGAGTTTGTGCTCGAACCTGGCATGGCATTGTCCGTTGAGTCCATCTTCCACAGCTCTGGGCCGATGTACCATATTGAGGACTTTGTCACTATTGGTCAGGATGGGCTGCCGGTCCGCGTGACTGATCACATCGGAAGCGCGGCGCCCATACGGATCGAGTAAGCGCGTGAACCGCTCGCGGGCGGTTCAGGGGAGCGACTCATGGCTCAAACTGGCTCCGGCTTTCCGGTGGCTGCCGAGCGGTAAATTGCGAGCGCCACCTCGAGGCCGCGAAGCCCGTCGTTTCCAGTTACCGTCGGGGGACGATGTTGACGGATGGCTGCCAAGAACTCCGTTGCCTGACGGGCGAACCGATCATCTCCCTGGTAGCTCCATTGGGCGCTTCCAGTCGTCCCCCGGTATTCCAGAGTGGTGCCGGTAGTGATCACGAGTGCGCCTTGGGTGCCGAAAATCTCGGTCACCCAGCCGCCCAGGCGGCCGTATGCAGGGGCATTTTCGTACAGGAGGGCCGAGGCGCTAGAGGCGAACGTGAGCAACGCGCACACGCCGTCCTCGACCTCCGCGGGGTTGCTGTACGAGGCCGTCTTGGCGAACACTTCCGTGACCTCGTCGCCGAGCAGCCACCGCAGCCGATCAATCGCGTGTACGCCTCCATACATGAGGACGCCGCCGCCAGCCATCGAGCGATTCCACACCCATGCGGGGGTCTCGTGCATCCCCCCGCTTATGAACCGGTCCAACAACATGACGGGGCGGCCGAGCCGTCCTTCTGCGATCAGGCGGTGGGCGGCCTCGACCTCTGGGCGGAAGCGGTGCACGTATCCCATCATGAACGTGACCCCGGCGTCCGTCACGGTCTGGAGAATGGCATGCGCCTCTTCGAGGGTGGTGGCAAGCGGCTTCTCCATCAAGATGTGCGCTCCGGACCGAGCCGCCTCGCGGGCGCAGGCGAGGTGCAGGTGGTGGGGGAGGCAGATCACGACCGCGTCGATACCTGCGGCAAGGAGGTCGCGGTAGTCTCGAAAGGCACGGGCCCCGAAGGTTGACGCTAGCTCTCGGCCACGCTGTTCGTCGATCTCAGCGACCGCGGCGACCGTTGCCCCCGGATGCTGAGCGAACGCGTCAGCATGGCGGCCGCCGGCGATGCCTGCCCCGATGATTCCAATGCGGATGGGTTGCGGTTCAGTCGGCATCTCGCTACCGGTAGGATGACCGTGGATCGAGGGCGGCACGGAGTCCATCCCCGAGCAAGTTAATCGCCATCACGGCAGAGAAGATTGCTAGGCCGGGAAACGTCGAGATCCACCACGCGTTAGCGAGGTAAGCTTGGCCGTCAGCAGTCATGAGGCCCCACTCCGGGGTGGGCGGCTGCGCACCCATGCCGAGGTAGCTCAGTGACGCCCCTACAAGGATTGCACTTCCCACCTGCAGGGTCGAGAGGACGATGATGGGGCCTAAGATGTTGGGAAAGACATGCTGGAACATCACGCGCGAATCGGAACCTCCGAGCGCCTTGGCAGCCTGCACGTATTCAATCTCCCGGATGCCGAGGCAGGACCCACGCACGAGTCGAGCGTAGACCGGAATCGAAGAGATCCCCACGGCTAGCATGACGTTTGTGAGCCCCGGGCCGAGGGCCGCGATGACAGTGAGGGCCAACAAGAGGCCCGGGAACGCGAGCATCGCGTCAACCACGCGCATGATGATGCCGTCTGGTCGGCTTCCATAATACCCTGCGACTAGTCCCATGAAGGACCCCGCAGTCGATCCGATGGCGACACTGATCAGACCGATCGCAAGAGAGATTCGCGCGCCGAAGAGGATCCGGCTGAACATGTCGCGTCCCAAAAGGTCCGTGCCCATCAGATATGTGGAGGATGGCGGCTGTCGGCTTGGCCCGCTGAGCGCAAGCGGATCGTAGGGCGCCAGGCGCGGAGCGCTGATCGCGACGATCAACCAGGCGGCGAGGAGCACAGCGCCAGCGGCGGAAGCCTTGTTTCTCAGGAAGATCCGCCAGACCATGGGCAAGCGTCGTCGCGAAGGTTTTGGCTCGGCGGGCGTCGCCGGTGGTCGACGGGCCGCATCTGCGAACATGCCCCCAGACTCGCGCATTTCAGCGCGATTCATGGCAGGCCCCTTCTCTCTAAGAAGTCGGAACTGCTGGAGACGCTTCCGCGGTTCGGGTGTCGGCCCGTCAAGTCAAGCCCCAATCTATGGCTCCATTCGCCAGCGCGTCTGAGAGCTCGTGCCAGCCTAGCATGATTTACTGGTACCGAATACGTGGATCGATCCACGCGTACATGACGTCAACGATAAGGTTGACAATGACGTACGAGACAGATACTAGCAGGACGGCGCCCTGAATTAGCGGATAATCGTGCCAGAGGATCCCCTTGACCACGAGAGAACCAAGCCCCGGGCGGCTGAAGACTGTTTCGGTGATCACCGCTCCACTCAGCATGCCGCCGAACTGGAGTCCCGCGATGGTTATGACGGGAATGAGGGCGTTCTTCAGGGCGTGACGGATTGCCACCGCGCGCCTGGTTAATCCCTTGGACAGTGCAGTGCGAATGTAATCGTTCCGGAGCGCCTCAATGAGGCTGGCGCGCATGATGCGGCTGAGAAGCCCGGCGGATACGAATCCAAGGGTGAACGCAGGCAGGACGATCCCTCTAAGCTGTTCTCCGCTAATTGCTGGCAGCCATCGCAGATGAATGGCGACCAAAAGAATAAGCAAAAGCCCGAGCCAAAAGAGTGGCATGGAGACCCCCAGTAGCGCGAGGAACATCGCGCTGCCATCCAGCCATGTGTTCTCGTAGAAGCCGGCCATGATGCCAACCGGGATCCCGATCGCCAAGGAAATAGCCATCCCGGCGAGGCTGAGCTCAAACGTCTGCACGGCCGCCACGGTAACCAACTCGTTAACGGGAGATTGAAACCGAATGGACTCGCCTAGGTCGCCCTGGACCGCATGCCAGGCGAAGCGCGCGTACTGTTCATACAGGGGATCGTCTAACCCCATGCTTTTGCGGAGCTGTGCAATGCGCTCCGGGGTTGTGACTCCGGCTTCTGCTCCTGCGAGCATGAGCTGGACCGGGTCTCCGGGCAGGATGTGCAGGATGGCGAAGACCGCCGTGAAGACAAGGACCACGACTGGAACGAGTAATGCGATCCGCTGCCCGATGTATACTGCCATGAGCCTTGATCCCTGTGACGCATCGTGGGCCGTCAGACGGCCAACATCGGGAGCCGCCGCTCTACGCACTCAAAACGATCTTCTTCCCCGGCGGAAAGAACCACGCGTGGTCCATTTCTTGGTGCCCCTCCGATGCTCCTGCGTATCCCGCGACGCACCGATTGCACGACTGAATCTGAACATTTCCCACCTCCGCGCCCTGTGAGATCCGAGAGTACCTCGGGATCGGCTGCGCACATCGTGCGTATTTCTGCGCGTGGTTGGCGGAGGATTCCCTTGTCCGCAGGGCAAACTCTGACACTGTCTCCGCACGCGGTTGGCGGGTTGTCGCACTGAATCTGCGGGAGGAATCCATGCGCTATCGTCGGTTAGGGCATGCGGGACTGAAAGTGTCGCTTGTGGGGCTGGGTGGCAATACCTTTGGGCGGTCCACGGATGGGGCGCAGACGGCACGCATCGTGCACACGGCGCTCGATCTCGGTATCAACTTTTTCGACACGGCCGAGACCTACAACAAGGGCACTTCTGAAGAGCACCTGGGCCGGGCGCTTTCCGGACGGCGTGACCGGGCGATCGTGGCGACGAAAGTGGGGTGGGAGATCGGCGAAGAGCCCAATGAGCGAGGGGCCTCCCGGGCGCGTGTCATGGCCGGCGTAGAGGGTAGCCTCCGGAGGCTGAACATGAGCCACGTGGATCTGCTGCTGATTCACAAGTGGGATCCTGAGACGCCGCTCGAAGAGACCCTCGGCGCCCTGAACGACCTCGTCCAGCAGGGGAAGGTTCGCTACATCGGGTGCTCCAACTTTACCGCTTGGCAACTGGTCTGGTCGCTCCGGATCAGTGACCGGCGAGACTGGGCGTCGTTTGTCTCGGTACAGCCCGAGTACAGTTTGCTCGCCCGTCAGGTCGAGACCGAGTTGCTCCCCGCCTGCCAGGCGTTCGGCATCGGCGTGATCCCGTACTTTCCGCTTGCGGGGGGAGTGCTGACCGGCAAGTATCGCGAAGGCCAACCCGCACCGCCCGGCACCCGAGGGCATCAGAGCGAGCGGTTCGAACAGCGCTTCATGACGCCGCACAATCTCGCGATCGTGCGCCGCCTGGAAGAGTGGGCGAAGGCCCACGGCCATTCAGTGATCGAACTGGCGGTCTCTTGGCTGCTCGCCCGGCCGGCAGTCTCGACGGTGATCACGGGAGTGACGAAGTCCGAGCAGGTCGAGGCGAACGCCCGTGCGGCCGATTGGGAGATGACTCAGGCGGATGTCCAGGAAGTCGCGGCCATGGCTCTTATGCGGTGATCGCCCTTGCGGTTACGCACTTGCCCCTAGGATTCCTGGGTCCACTACCACGTCCCCACCGTTTGGGCAGGACTGACTGGGTATACTTTTTGCGTACAGTGCCTATGTTTTGCCCCGAAACTGTGGCTAATCTTCCTTGCGCAGATCAGCCAATATGGTTGCATCGTGGATCATTTCATTGTTCTCTCAATGTACACCCCCGTGTCTTGCCACCTATCAAGATCCCCAGAAATGCTACAAGCGGCTCCACGCTGACGGATCCGCTTGTGCGCGTATGCAACCGATCCTCTTCGCTACCATGGGCCTCTTCGACAGTCAAACGGCGGGACGGCAAACGGAACTGAGGCGAAGGTCGGCCATGGTTCCTTCACCGCACCCTCACCGCACGATACGAAAGACGCGGCTCCCTCCGGGGGGCCCCACGACACGAGGGATTCGCGGCGCGGGTGGCGCCGGCTATCGATGGTGGTCGGTGTAAAATTGGTGCAAAGGATATGCCGTCTTCTGGAATGCAGTCAGGGAGCGGGTTTCAGCCGGTGGTCGGCGGGCTCATAACCCGAAGGTCGGAGGTTCAAATCCTCCCCCCCGCTACCAGAAATCGAGGCAGGACGCGGGTTTCGGCTCGCGTCCTGTTCTTGCGTCACCGGGCTTCCGGAGCGGAATTGTTACCGGTTGCTACCGGCTCCTCTCCAAACGTTAACTTCACCCCCTCTCCAAGTCCAAGGATCCGTGCTCGCGACGACGGCACCTACCTGGATCCCACAAGGCTGAGCGTGCGGGAATTCCTGGAACTGTGGCTTCGCGAGAGTGCTTGGCCGTCCGTGGCAGCTCCACCTGCGCGGTCTACGGGCTAGCCTCGCGGCGCTACTTGGTTCCTGAGTTGGGCATTATCCGAGGGTGTCCCAATTCTCGTTGAAATTCGGGAGCAACCCCAGCATGATTAGGCGACTCGCACCTCCTTCCCTGGCTGGATGCCCTCCTGCAGGACCAGCCTCAGTTGCGGCAAGGCACGATAGCCGCGCAGCCGGCGGAGCCGGGGCTCGAGCTCCAACAGCGCGGTCGCCAGCCACCGCTGCTTCTGGTCGCTGGTCGTCCAGCGATCCACCCTGCCCACGCGCTGCTCCACCAGCGCCAGGATCGATTCCAGGCTATTGGTGGTCACCAGACTCGGGCCCAGGCGATCCACCAGGCCCAACCGGTGCAGCGTCAGCGTTTCGTCCAGCCCTTCGGCCAGGCTGCGCGCCGCATCTTCGTTGAGCCGCCGGAGGTCCCCCTGGAGCCGCTGCAAGGTCGCGTGGGCCGCCGCATAGGTGGGCTGACGATACGCCTGCTGCAGTTTCGCCCGCCAGGTGGGCTGCAGGGGCTTGGGCAAGTAGGCGACCACGTTCTCGCGTTTGTGCCAGACACACCGCTGCACCTGCGCGCGGGCGCCGAACACGTCGTGGACGGCCCGCCGCAGGCCTTTGCCGCCATCGAGCACCACGAGCACGCCCTCGGCGATCTGCAGGCCGCGGTCCACCAAGCTCCGCAGGAATGCCGCACAGGCGGTGGCGTTCTCCGTGCCCGTCTGCACAAAGCCCAGGAGCACCTTCTCCCCCCGCAGCGTGATCCCCAGCGCGACCACCATGGTGTCCTCGGCGAACCGTTTGCCGTCCAGGACCAGCGTGACGATGTCGTAGCGCTCCAGCCGCCGGTCCTGGAGCGCCGCCAGCTTGCGGGCGGTGGCGCGGATGTACCGTCGGGAGACGCTGGAGCGGCTCAGTCCAAACGCCTCCGGAACCGCCTCGGCCGCCGCTCGGTCGTCGCGGCAGCTCAGACCATACAGGAGTCGGCGCAGCATCCCCTCATCGGCCGTGCGCGGCTGCTGGAGCTGCGTGTAGCTCTGCAGGGACACTTCGAGCCCGGCGTGCCGATTGCGCACCCGCGGCACCTGCATCGGCAGTTTCTGATCGGCCAGGTAGACCGACCCCCGCTGCCGGCCCCACCGCACCAGATGCGGGGCGCCATCCCCGCGCGCATAGCGCGGCCCGGCCAGCGTCTGCACTTCGTGTTGGAGGATGTCCTCGACCGCCTGCAAGCCGAGGGGGATCAAGGCCTGGATCAGCGCGATGCGGGTGTCGAGATCCTCAGCCGCCGCCAACGCCAGCTGCCCATTGCTGGAGGAACCCGTTCGCAGTACCGTGGACATGGAGCAGCCTCCCTTTGCGTGGTGTCTTGCGTTTCCTAGACCAGAACTCAATTCACCACGCTGGGTGCTGCTCCCTCACATTTCAACTACCCTCGGGACACCCTCCATTATCCGCCTGTCGCGTCTCCAGCCCGTCCACATCCAGACCACGCTGAGAAGCTTGCTCGAGGAGGGCCGGTTTGCTGTGGGCTCGGAGTGATGGGCCGAAAAGAAAGAATAGCTTTGGCTTGCTCACGAGGCATGGGAGGGCCCAGTGCGTTTGGGGGAGCAGCCGGGCCAGTTCGCGCTCCTCGTCTTTCCTCGTGTCGCGAACGGTGTGCCACTTGTGCTTCTCCTTGACGGTCTTTGGATCGCGCCCAGGTGAATGATGCAAGGGACGGAGGACATGATCCCGAATGCTCTGCACTAAGACCGCTCATAGCAGTGGCAGGGGTTACGAACGTTTCCGAATACTCCGAAGGGAGGCCAGGCCGTGTCAGCCGAAGCCAACTCTGCAGTTCGAAACGGGTGGAGCAAGTTCGTCATCGACAGCCACGCGCACATCTTCCCGTGGTTAGGTGGAGACTCTGGCTACAGCAGCGTCCAATTGCACCGACTCTATTTGCAGAATGCAATGGTTGGACATCCTCAGCCGTATCGGAGACAAGACACCGGGGCGATAGTCGACGAACCCGACATGCTGTGGGACCTTAATAAGCCCAGCATTGGCGGCTATCGTGAGGCGGAACTAGGAGTTTCCTCATACGGAAGGGTGACTTGGATGAAGAATGGAATACGCTACTACCTTCAGTTCATGCCTCCGCTGCTCGCAAATAACGAGGCGACTGCAGAGCTCCTCGTCGCGATGATGGATCATGCAGGCGTAAATGTCGCAGTCTTGCAGAATGATCACACCTATGGAGATCTCAACGACTACATTGCAAAGGCCGTCAACGCTTTTCCCGAAAGATTCATTGGCCTGATCCAAGTGGACGAAACCATAGCCGACCATGACGATCAGATAGCACGCCTCCACCATGGAGCAGAAGCTGGTTTGCGTGGGCTTTTCTATGCACCGCTCGCTTTCTTTCGGACGGACTTTCGTGAATTCTTTGATGCGCCTCGCTTCACCGGTTTCTGGTCGGAAGTTCAAACTCTGCGGCTACCGACCTATTGGGATCTGGCTCCGCTTCCGCACAACAAACGGGAAGACTATCTTGATCAACTCGAGCGATTCGCATCCTGGAGCGAACGGTATCCCGATATACCTTGCCTTCTAGTCCAGGCCATGCCGACGCACCTATTCTCTGAAGGAGGGCGACTAAAGGTTCCTTCTCTTCTAACGAGGCTTTCGAGAGAGCGGGGAGTCCTGCTCGAACTGACCCTTCCGATTAGCTATGGGCGACTCTATGAGTATCCTTATGCTGAGATCTCTCCTATCATCGAAGCGCTATACGACGCGGTCGGTAGTCGACGGTTAGTTTGGGGATCTGATGTGCCGAATATCGAGCGGTACTGCACCTACAGCCAGTCCCTAACTTACTTGGCGAAGATATGTAAGTTTATGAATGAAGATGACCTAAGAGCTATTCTGGGTGAGAACATGAGACTCTTTTTTGGGCATCAATATAGTTGACTCACACGGTCGGGGCGGTGGACAATGGAGCCGCTGACCGCCGACCGTCTTCCTCCCTGGATACTCCACCCCTATAGGCTGGTCAGCCTGGGGGATCTCATGAAGCGTTTCAAGGCTCATCTCTTCACGCATATGGCCGATCTGTTGGGGGCCTTGAGTGGTTCTAGCGAAATGGCGGCGAGACTTGGAAACAAAATAGGGCCGCTGATAGGATACGATCTCACCGAACATACAGAGGACCAATCCATAGATGAAGAATCTAAGGGTGCCATGAGGGAATTACTGAATGACTTCCGGTGTGAACTAGCAGACCTTGGCATGAGTAGTCCGGCTGTTCTTGCAAGAAGGATACAAGAACTCCTCGGTCAGCCCAATTGTACTTATGGGCAAGTTCATGGTTTCGCTGCGGACTTGAGTAGCAGAGTGACCGACGAACTGTCTAGTTGGAGTTGACCCGCTTTCGTGGACACCTCATGGTTAGGAGGCCAAGCCTCCAGAAGGGGGTCCACGATGGGCAAGACCCGCGCGCCCTATGCTCCGGAGTTCCGTGCTGAAGCCGTGCGTCTGGTGCGAGAGTCAGGGAAG
>JBGPLF010000066.1:0-16506 GCA_041486265.1 bacterium | reverse complement strand
GTCAGCCACTTGAAGACCTTTGTGATCAGCCGGTAGGACCCCCAGACCTGGAGGACCAGAATCGCCAGGGCGACCGGCACGATCAAGGCGGCAATCGGGATGGGTACAAGCAGATTGAGCGCGGCCGCGATCGCGCCGATGTCGACACCCGCGTTGATCGTGTTCGCCAGGAGCAGGCTCAGCACTACCAGGTGGAGCAGCGTCCGCGAGTAGTGCTGGCGGAGAACTCTCGTCAGGCCCGTGCCGCTCACCAGCCCGATTCGAGCGCAGATGTATTGCACCGCTGCCATCAGCGGAAAGGTCGCCAGCGCCATCCAAAGGCTGGCAAACCCCAGCGACGCGCCCGCCGTGGCATAGGTACCAATACCGGAGGGGTCGTCATCTGACGCGCCCGTGATAAGCCCCGGCCCGAGAATCCTGGTGAGACGTGTGAAACGCCTGATAGGTTTCACCTGGCTTCATTGTACCCGGGCCGCGCCCCAGCCAAACGGACCCGGTCTCTCGTTTGACGCGTGGCGGTTGGAAGGAGCGAAATTCCGCCACTTACTATCCTTTAGCCGTGTGTTTGGAACTCCAACGTGCATCTCGGGTGCAGGCGGCCGCCTGCGCTCCTCAGGCCAGTGTGTCAGTCGACAAGAAGCAGGCGCTCGGGATCTTCGACAAGTTCCTTGACCCGGACCAGAAAGAGGACGGCCTCCCGGCCGTCAACGATGCGGTGATCGTAGCTGAGGGCGACGTACATCATAGGTCGGACGACCACCTGGCCGCCGATCGCCACCGGCCGATCGCCGATCCTATGCAGACCAAGGATGGCCACCTGCGGCGGGTTGAGGATGGGCGTGCTGAGCAGGGAGCCAAAGACGCCGCCGTTCGTGATGGTAAACGTCCCGCCACGGAGGTCTTCGAGCGACAGCGTACCTTCTTCAGCTTTCTGTGCGTACCCCTTGATCGATTTCTCGATCTCGACGAAGGACATCCGGTCGGCGTCGCGAAGCACGGGCACCACGAGGCCCTCGTCGGCGCCGATCGCCACGCCGATGTCATAGTAGTGCTTGATGATCATCTCGTCATCCTGGACCTCGGCGTTGAACCGCGGGAAGTCTTGCAGCGCCCCGATGGCAGCCTTCACGAAGAACGAGACGATGCCAAGCGTAACGCCGTGGCGCGCCTGAAACGACTCCTTGGTGCGCTGGCGCAGAGACATGACGGCGCTCATGTCCACCTCGTTGAAGGTGGTGAGCATGGCCGCGGCGTGCTGCGCCTCGACCAGGCGGCGCGCGATGGTCTTGCGCCGCAGCGACATGCGTACTCGCTCTTCCTCCCGGGGATGGTCAGATGGAGGATGCGGGGGCGCGGGTCCAACCGGGCTGCCGGCTTCCCGCTGCTGAACAAGCGCCTCGATATCCTGTTTGGTCACCCGGCCGCCCGGACCGGTCCCCGTGACGCCGGATAGGTCAATGTGGTGCTCCTCAGCCAGGCGCCTGGCCACCGGCGTCGCCTTTTCCCGGCCGGAGCCCCCGTCCGGCTGGGCAGTAGCGGCGGGCTGGGCAGCGGCGGCCGACTGCGGAGTGGCCGCGGCCGGGACAGGCGCGGCGGCCTGTTGTGCGACCGCCGCGGTCTTCGGCGGGGGCGCTGTCGCGGCTTCCGCCGGAGCCTCGTCGATCACGCCCAATACGTCGCCGGTCTTCAGGTCTTCTCCCTCTTTGCGATCGATCCGCGTGAGCACACCGGCGCGCTCTACCCCGACCTCAAAGTTGACCTTCTCGGTCTCCAGTTCCACCACGGCCTCGCCGACCGAGACGCGGTCGCCCACCTGCTTTAACCAACGGGCCACCCTGGCCTCGACGATGGACTCGCCCATCTCGGGGACGACGACGTTCGTGGTCATGACCGTGTCACCACCGGCGCAACACCTGCGCCTCG
Organism: bacterium; assembly: GCA_041486265.1. Classification (GTDB taxonomy): domain Bacteria; phylum Sysuimicrobiota; class Sysuimicrobiia; order Sysuimicrobiales; family Humicultoraceae; genus JBGPLF01. Next base: position 14,583 of record JBGPLF010000066.1, on the reverse strand, counting down.
AAGATCCCCTTCGAGATTGAGAGCCTGCGCGACGAGGCCGGCCTGGATCTGCGCGTGCAGCGCCGACGATCCCTCGGCCGGGCTCGCGTTCCTGGGACGGCCGACATAGTAGACGGGCCACCGCCCCTCAGACAGGCGGGCCAGATGCGGCTGCGCATGCGACCAGGCACCCATGTTCTCCGGCTCCTCCTGCATCCACACCAGTTCGCGTATCGTGGGATATCCATCGAGGATCTGCTTCAACTCCTCGGCGGGAAACAACTCGAGCTGCTCGACGCGGACGACGGCAATCTCCCGCCGCTGAGCCCGCTCCTTGCTTGTCACCAGATCGACATACACTTTGCCGGAGCAGACGATGACCCGGCGCACCTGCGCCACGCGCCGCCTGGCCTCGGCGTCGTCGATCACCGGCCGCCAGCGTCCCTCACTTAGATCGCGCACCGACGACGCGGTCAACGGGTGGCGCAGCAGGCTCTTGGGGGTCATGACGATCAATGGCAGGGGATCGGTCTGCAGCAGTGCAGCCTGCCGCCGCAGCAGGTGGAAATACTGCGCCGCGGTCGTGCAGTTGGCGACGCGGAGGTTCGTCGTCGCTGACAGTTCCAGGAACCGCTCGAGCCGCCCGCTGGAATGATCCGGCCCCTGCCCCTCGTAGCCGTGCGGCAGCAGCATGACCAGCGACGGCGTCTGTCCCCACTTGGCCCGCGCGGAGGTGATGAACTCATCGATCATCATCTGCGCGTTGTTGACGAAGTCGCCGTACTGCGCTTCCCAGATCACCAGGCGCCCCGGCTCCTGCACATTGTATCCGTACTCGAAACCGACTGCCGCGTTTTCGGACAGAGGGCTGTCGTAGAGCGCGAAGCCGGCCTTGGCCTGCGGCACGGCCTGTAGCGGGGTGAACGTCTCGCCGGTCACGGCATCATGGAAGACGGCGTGGCGCTGGCTGAACGTTCCTCGCTGGACATCCTGACCTGTAAGCCGGATGGCAATGCCGTCTTCCAGAATCGATCCAAACGCCAGCGACTCGGCCGTCGTCCAGTCGATCGTCCGCGCGTCGAGATCAGCCAGGGTCTGCCGCCGGCGCTCCATGGCCCGTGCAAGCTTGCGGTGCACCGCGAAGCCTTCGGGTACGCGCAGCAGCGCGTCGTTCAGGGCCCGCAGGCGTTCGACCGGGACCGCGGTCTGGACGCGCCGCGCCGCGCCCGGGGGCGCCGGCTCCGGAAGGGAGTCGATCACCTCTGCGTCGGGTCGGAGGGATTCCAGCGCGCGCTGGAGTCCTTCCATATGCTCGCGCACCAGTTGCTCCGGCAGGCCCTCGTCGATGAGGCGGCGCTGGATCAACGTCCCGGCCCATCGGTTTCGCACCGTGGGATGATGTTCGATCTTCTGGTACATCACCGGCTGCGTGAAGGTCGGTTCATCCCCCTCATTGTGACCGTAGCGCCGGTAGCCCACCAGGTCGATCAGAAAGTCCTTGTGGAAGCGCGCGCGATAGGCGAACGCCAGACGGGCCGCCTCGATGCAGGCCTCGGGATCATCGGCGTTGACGTGGACGATTGGGATCTCGAAGCCCTTGGCCAGGTCGCTCGCATAGAGGGTGCTTCGCCCATGCTGCGGCAGCGTCGTATACCCCAACTGGTTGTTGGCAATGACGTGTATCGTGCCCCCGGTCTCGTACCCCGGCAGCCGGGAGAAGTTGAGCGTCTCCGCGACAACGCCCTGGCCGGGGAACGCCGCGTCCCCATGAATGAGGATGGGGACCGTCACGCTCGGATCGAAGCGCGGCGGCCCCGGCTGATCGAGGCGAGTGCCGGCCGCGCGGGCCATCCCTTCAACAATGGGATCAGCCGACTCCACGTGGCTGGCATTGGGGGCCATTGTGACCACAACGCTGATCGCATCTCCGTGCGTTACCGCGGTGCGCGCGCCTTTGTGGTACTTCACATCGCCGGTCCAGCCGAGATCCTCTCGGAAGCTTCGACTCCGGACCGGATCCTTGAATTCGGCCAGGATTTGGGCGTACGGCTTGTTGAGGACGTGGGCGAGGACGTTCAGACGGCCGCGGTGCGCCATGCCGATGAGGATCGCGCGGATACCGACCTCGACCGCCTCGCCGATCATCTCGTCGAGCACCGGCACCATCATGTCCAGGCCTTCGATCGAGAAGCGGGTCTTGCCGGGGAAGATGCGGTGTACGAACTGTTCGAACGCTTCGACCTGTGTCAACCGCCGGAGCAGCGCCTCACCGTCCACCGGATCGCGGGGCGGACGGTAGCGACCGGTCTCGACGGCGTCGCGCAGCCAGTCCCGTTCGTCGGCGACCTGGACGTGATCGTACTCGTACCCTGCGGTCGATGAGTACACCGCCTGCAGGGCCCGAATGGCGTCGAGGGTGTTGGCCGCGCGCCCGGCGAGCGGCCCGCCGACGAGACCGGCGGGAAGCGCGCGCAGATCTTCCTCGGTCAGGCCGTGGGCCGCGGGCGACAACCAGGGATCGCCTGGGGGTGGGCTTCCCAGGGGGTCGAGCGCCGCCCGGAGATGCCCGTACCGTCGGATCGCCGCGGCCAGGTTCGCGGCCCCCACGATCTTGTCGACCGCCGCCGCGGGCCCCGCAGTCCCAGGCGCAGCGGCCCCATCCACCGGCGGGGTCCAGTGATCGAAGAAGGTGCGAGTGGCCGCGTCAACAGAGTCGGGATCCTCGCGGTAGCGCTCGTAGAGCTCCACCACATATCCTGCGTTGAGCCCAGTGACATCGCCCCAAGCACGCATGACTTCATTATCGTACATTGTGCAATCTTGAACAGACTGGAGATCCGTACGGTGTTATCTTCTGTTTGAGACGTGGTCCCTTTTGGGGCCTCGGCGCGGAGGGAATCATTCATGTGTGGTGGCAGAACGTGGTGCGCGGCCGTTCTCTTCGTGGGCGTCTTCCTCGCAACCCCCAGCTTCGCGCGCCCCGTTCTGCGATCCCCAGCGGTCGCAGCAGCCGCTAACCTCTCCCTGCCCCTCCAGAACCTCGAGAGCTGGAAAGGATTCGTGGCGGCAAAAGCCGAGAGGTCCATGACGGTCCTCGACGGTGGCAGCACCCTCCAGGTTGTTGTTACAGAGAAGACCCAGGTCGTGGGACGGCGTACCTCGTTTGCGAAGATCGCCATTGACGACGTGGTGCGTGTAGAAGGAGCGGTGACGGCGGACAGGCACCTCCTGGCAAACCGCGTCGAGGTGCTGCTGGCCGCCGACAGCATGCGAATGACGCATCGAACGCGGACCGGGGCGCTCAACACCGTGGTCTCTGTGATCGTGAACGGTGGGATCACCGTGCCTCTCCCGTGACCATTCGAGGACGCACAGTTCACGATACGGTTGCCGGACGGCTGGGTCCCAAATAGACGGCTGCGGCCCCGACAATTCCCGCATCTGACCCGCTGTGAGCAATCTTGAACAGACGGTCCATCCGGGCCGTGGTATGTTTCCTTTGGACCACAAGATTGGATCATAAAGGGAGGCGTGTGCGATGAATAATTTGAGTATCTTCTGGGTCTGGGTCATCGTCGGGATTATCGCCGGCTATCTGGCGAAGAGTGCAATGCGTGAGGGCCCCCACGGCATCCTCGGGGATCTCATCGTCGGGGTCATCGGCGCGTTCGTGGGCGGTGGCTCTTCAATTACTTCGGCCACGCTGGCGTCACCGGTCTCAACCTCGGCTCGATCGTGGTGGCCTTCGTCGGGGCTGTGGTGTTTCTCTGGGGCCTCCGGCAACTGAGCGGAAGGCGGGCCCGATTCCGAATCTAAAGTCTGATATCGACTCAAGTCAAACCTTCATGTCCGCAGCGGGCTATGCCCGGTACCTGAACCACGTGCAGACCGGCCAGTGGACGCCCTTCACCCCGTAAGCCGAAGGACGGATAAACGCACCCATGGGCGCAGACACAGACCAGGTTTCCGGGCTCTCCGCGGAAACCTGGTCTGATGCTCGTCCAGATCGACGCCCTGAACCTTCGCCGTCGCGCGCACGTATCTATGTGTCGGAGATGCGGAGGCCCTTCAGGCCTTCCAGCACTGCAGAAATCAGCAAGGTGGGTAGGATAAGGAGGAATGTAGTTATGCGCCTCACACAGTCCGTCGTCGGGATCATCGCAGTCATTGCCCTGATCCTGACCCCGCTGGCTCCGACGACGTGGTCGAGAAGCATCGCCCTGGCCCAAACCGCAGATCCGCCCGCCCGGGTGGGACGTCTGAACGACATGAGCGGGCAGGTGTCCTTTGCCCCTGGAGGGATCAACCAGTGGGCGGCCGCCATCCTGAACTACCCGCTGACGACGGGCACCGCCCTGTGGGCGGATGACAACGCCCGCGCGGAGTTCCACGTGGGCTCCACCGCGATCCGCATGGATCAGACAACCGAGGTGGATCTCCTCAACCTCGACGATCAGACGACCCAGTTGCGTGTCCCCCAGGGGACCGTCGACATCGGCCTGCACCAGCTCGCCGCCGGTGAGCAGTTTGAGATCGACACGCCATCGGCCGCCGTGACATTGGTTCGCACCGGTCACTACCGGATCGCTATTGATGAGTCCGGTCGCTCGCATATCACCGTATGGTCGGGCCAGGCGGACGTCGCCACCTCCTCCCACACCTTCGCCGTCAATGCCGGCCAGACCGTGATCATCTCGGACACCAGCGCGTCGCCGTACCAGATTGTCCCCACCACGGGGCTCAACGCGTTCGGACAGTGGTCCCTCGCCCGTTGGCGACGGGAAACGCAGGCGCTCCAGGCCGCCACGCTGTATGTGCCGGTCACGATGACCGGCTTTGAAGACCTGAGTTCCTACGGAACCTGGCGCTCGGTCGGCGGGTATGGCAATACCTGGTTCCCCAGGGTCCAGTCGGGATGGGCGCCGTACCGCCACGGGAAATGGGTGTGGATCTCGCCTTGGGGCTGGACCTGGATTGACGACTCCCCCTGGGGCTTTGCGCCGTTCCACTACGGCCGGTGGGCGCTCACCGGCAGCCAGTGGGGCTGGGTGCCAGGACCGGTCAGCTCCCGGCCAATCTTTGCCCCGGCGTTGGTGGCCTTCATGCTCCTCACCGGTGGGGGGATCGGCTGGTTCCCATTGGCACCCCGCGAGGTATACGTGCCGCCGTACCGCTACAGCGCGGCGTACTACCGGAACGTCAACCCCACGGTGGTGAACATCACCGTCGTGAATATCACGAATGTGAACTACGTCTATCGCCATTTGCCCAAGGCGGTCACCGTGGTCAGACAGGAGACCTTCGTCCGCTCGGACCCGGTCGCCAGATCCATCATGACGGTCCCGCAGCATGAGATTAGCAACGCGAAGGTGGCGGCCTCGGCGACGGTGCAGCCCACCCTCCCGAGCATGTTGGGCCATGCGGGCCAGGCGGTGGCGCACACGCCACCGGTCAGTGTGCAGCAGCGCCCTGTCGTGGCGAGGGCGACCCCGCCGGCGCCGACCACCAGGCCATCTCAACCCGCAGCGCCGGCTCCCACTCCTCCCCCGCCCTCGGTCCCGACGCCTCGTCTCAGGCCGACACGGCCGGCGCAGCAGATTCAGCCCGGCGGGCCACGACCGGTGGCGCCGACGCCGAGGTCCATCCAGCCCCCAGCCACGACGCCGAGACCGACGCCGAGGCCGGACTGCAATCCACGGAGCAAGAATTACGATCCGACTCGATGCCCGACGCCCGCGCCTACAGGGCACTAAAGGGCGAGGACCAGATCGGAACGCAACCGGGAAAGCAATCTTGAACGAGGAGGAACAGCGATGCGAACAGGCAAATTCAGCAGGATCGTCGGTTGGGCAATCTGTCTCTGTCTTGTGGGTAGCCTAATGCTGCCGGGTGTGTCCCAGGCCAAGACGGCGGGGGAGATTGACGCGAGCGTAAACGCCGCGCTCGACCGGTTCACGCACCAGGTGAAGGGAGCCAGCGGGCTCCTCCAGACCGCCAAGGGCGTCCTCGTATTAGCGGGGGTCTTCAAGGCCGGCATCGGAATCGGCGGAGAGTACGGTGAGGGCGCGCTGCGCATCGGCGGCAAGACTGCCGGGTACTACAGCGTCGCGGCGGCCTCGATCGGGCTCCAGCTCGGGGCCCAGAAGAAAGACATCATCATCGTGTTTCTGCAGGATGCGCCGCTCAAGAAGTTCCAGGCCAGCGAGGGCTGGAAGGTCGGCGTGGATGGCTCGGTCGTGCTGATCGACGTGGGCGCCGCGGGCTCCATTGATTCCTCGAAGATCAATCAACCCATCGTGGGATTCGTGGTGGGTCAGAAGGGCCTCATGTACAACCTGACGCTGGAAGGCTCGAAGATCTCGAAGCTCAAGAAGTAACGGGGAGTCGCTGTCACGAGACCCGGGCGCCCTTGGGTGCGCCCGGGTCCACACCCAGGATCGCCACCTCGTCGCCCTTCTCCCCCCACGTCGCCGCGAGCAGCATCCCGCGGGACTCCACTCCACGGACTTTGCGGGGCTGCAGGTTGGCGAGCACGACGATGCGCCGGCCGATCAGGTCGGAAGGCTGGTAGTGCGTGGCGATCCCGGCCACCAGCGTGCGGACCTCGTCGCCGATGTCTACGGTCAGTTTGACCAGTTTGTCGGTTCCCGCGACGCGCTCGGCCGCAGTGATCTCGGCGACGCGGATGTCCAGGCGCTTGAACTCGTCGATCGTGATCTCTTGCACGGGTGCTCCTCCTTTGGTGGTCGGGCCTTCCGGCGCAGATTCAAGCGGGGCGCCGGCCGCTCGGACGGCCCCGATAGCCGCAGCGGCCCCCAGCGCCGCCGGCACCCCCGCTTTTCGGCGCGCGTCGATGCGCGGGAAGATCGGAGACCCAGGCCGAATCTCCAGACCCGCAGGTAGCCCACCCCACCGCCGCGCGTCGTCCAGGCGCTGGACGCTGAGCGGCTGTGTTATGCCGAGTTGATCCCAGACACGCTGGGTCGCCGTCGGCAGGACGGGCGAAAGCAGAATGGTCGCGACCCGTAGCGCTTCGAGCGTGTTGTAGAGAATCGTCCCTTCCCGCTCCGGCCGACCCTGCTTGAGCGCCGTCCAGGGCGCCTCTTCGTCGATGTACTTGTTGGCCGCGCCAAGCAGCCGCCAGATCTCGGCGAGCGCCTGGCTGAAGTTCAGGCGCGCGATGTGATCGCTCGCAGTATCTACCACCGTGCGCGCCAGATCCTTGAGCGCCGCATCGGTCCCTTCGTTGGGCCCCGGCGCGGGCAGCCGGCCGCCGAAATCGCGCGCGACGAGCGGCAGCGTCCGGTTGAGCAGGTTGCCGAAATCGTTGGCGAGGTCCGCGTTGAAGCGTCCGACCAGGGCCGCCTTGCTGAAGTCCCCATCCTCCCCAAACGGGATCTCCCGCAGCAGAAAGTAGCGGATGGCATCGACGCAAACATCCACCTCGCCGCCGGACTCAGTCGCCAGTTCGCGCGCCACCTCACCCGGATCGATGACGTTGCCCAGGGTCTTGCTGATTTTCTGCCGCTCCGCCGTGAGGAAACCGTGCACCAGGACCTGCTGCGGCGGCTCCAGCCCGGCCGAGATCAGCATCGCCGGCCACAGCAGCGAGTGGAACCGGTTAATATCTTTGCCGATCACGTGGTGTGCCGGCCACCACTGGTGGAAGCGTGTCTCATCGTCGCCGTAGCCGATGGCCGAGATATAGTTGGTCAGCGCATCGAACCAGACGTAGATCACGTGCGACGGGTCACCCGGCACGGGGATGCCCCACGGGAGTTTCTCCACCGGACGCGACACGGAGATGTCTTCCAGCGTATCGATCAGGTTCAGCATCTCGGCGTATCGGGTCTGGGGGACGACGAAGTCCGGCCGCGACTCGAAGATCTGCCGCAGGTGCGCCCGGTACTTCGAGAGACGGAAGAAGTAGTTTTCCTCTTCGATGACCACGGGTTCTGTGCCGTGGTCAGGGCACTTCCCATCCACCAGGTCGCTGAGGGTGACGAACGCCTCATGCCCGACGCAGTAGAGCGCCTGATAGTTCTTCCTATAGAAGTCACCGTTCGCGGCGACGCGCTCCCAGATCTGCCGCACGCCGCGGGCATGGCGTTCTTCCGTCGTGCGGATGAAGTCGTCTATGGAGAGGTGCAGCAGATCCTTCAACGCGTGGAACTTGGCCGAGTTCTCGCCGACGAATGTCCGCACATCCTTGCCGGCCGCCTGCGCCGAAGTGACGTTCTTCTGTCCGTGCTCGTCGGTGCCGGTGAGGAAGTACACTCGCCGCCCGCACAGCCGGTTGAAGCGCGCCAGCACGTCGGCCACGATCTTCTCGTACGCATGGCCGATGTGGGGGCTGGCGTTCGCATAGTCGATGGCTGTAGTGATGTAGAACTTCTCCATATACCTCCTTCAGGCTCGCGCCGTGACCGCTTCCCGCGCCAGTCGTGCGCCTTCCACTAGATTTTGCAGCTTCGTAAAGGCGACATCCCACGTCCGCGTCCGCAGGCCGCAGTCCGGATTCGCCCAGATTTTCTCGGGGCCCAGCACCCGCGCCGCGTCAAGTAGTTTGTCCCTGATCTCCTCCGGCGTCTCGATGAGGTCCGTATGGACGTCGAGCACGCCGAGGCCCAGTTCGCGCGTGTCGCCGTGCTCTTTGAAGATCTGCACGACGTTGTAGTCGCCGGTGTTCTTGAACTCGAGCGCCAGATGATCCACCTGCATCTTCAGCATCTCGGGATACAGCGCCCGGTAGTTGCTGTAGCAAATGTGGATGCTGATCTTGGCGCGCACGCCTTCGGCCGCCGCGTTGAACGCCTCGACCAGGATCGGCACCTCTTCAACGTGCGTTGCCGCTGCCGGCTCGTCGATCTGGATCCAGTCGGCGCCCGCGGCCGCGAGCGCCTGCAGTGTCGGGTGCAGGACTTCTCGGGCCAGGTCAAGGGTGAACGCCCGCTTGGCCGCGTACGCCCGCGCCCGGAGATCGCGCACGCCCGGATCAACGGTCTTCAGGTAGTACTCGTTGAACGACCATTCAGCCAGCGTGTACGGGCCGGTGATCGGAATCTTCACCGGGCGCCGGGCCACCGACTTTACATACCGTAGCTCGTCCAGGTGAAACGGCTCGGTCAGCTTCACGCGATCGACGACCGCGGCCTTCCGGTAGTACCTGTTGTCGAACGACCGCACGTGGCCGTAGAAGTGGAAGCCCGCGATGCGCCGCACCGGATATTCGTACATCTCGATCCGTCGCGCCTCGCCGTCGTAAACAACGTCGAGGCCGGCGACCTCCTGCAGCCGGATCGCGAACAGCGCGCCCCAGTCCCGCACACGCTCTTTGTCGGCGTGCTCGGAGGCGAGCACAGTCTTGAGTTCCGAGGTCCCATCGATACCCAGGCGCTCGGCCCAGCGGTCGAGCTCGGCCAAATCGGCATCGGACGGCTTTTGCCCGCGGGTCGCCTTCACCAGCCACCCGGGCTTGGCCAGGCTGCCGATCTCCTGTGTTGGAAACAGCTTCATCGCCGCCACCCCCTCACTACCCCGCCGCCCGGAGCGCAGCCGCCGCCTCGCCCAGACGCCGGACTTTCAGCGCCGCACACTCCCACGGCAGAAACTCGAGATCGCAGTTCGGCACGATCGCGATATCCGCCGCGCCGAGTCGGTCACGCGTCTGCACCGCGTGATCGACCAGGTCGCGGACGTCCTCGATCAGCGAGTTGCGGCCATCCAGCGCGCCCACGAGCAACGTCTTGCCGGCCGCGCTCGCCGTTGTCCCGTTCAGGGTCCCCGCATAGAGATCGAAACCGACCTCATCAACCGGAAATCGCAGCAACTCGTTCAGAACCGGACCGGCGTCGCCAAAGAACGTGTGGAGCGCGGTCCGGACCTTGAGCCCGTCCGTCACTTTCGCCAGCGCCTCACGCGCCCGCGGCAGATCTCCGGACGCGGCCCGCGTTACCAGCGCCGGGTCGTTGAACTGGACGTACGCGCACCCGGCCGCCGCCAGCGCGTGGGCTTCGGCCCGCAACACTGCCGCGGCGTCACCGAGCACCTGATCGGCGGTACGGCCCGAGGCGTTCTCGGACAGCGTCGCCAGTGCGAACGGCGACGGCAGGATCGCCTTCCAGCGCAGCCCCGCGAGCGCCTTTAGATTGGTGACCGCCAACACCGCCTTGCCGGTCGACTGCAGCGGACCGGTGATCACCGGGTGGCGGAAGAAGCTGTTGTTGTCGAACCAGCGCACGATGCCGCCCGGATGCATCCCGGGGATGCCATCGCTGAGCGGGCGCAACAGGTCCTGCCATCGCAGTTGCCCGTCGACGATGTAGTCGAGGCCGGCCTCGCGCTGCAGGGCGATGACGCGTTGCTCGTCCTCTGCGACGGCCGCCGCCAGTTCGTCGGCGGTCGCGCGGCGGCGCTCGACGGCGCGGCTCAACTCAACAACAGCCTCAGACCGCGGGAAGATCCCCACCAGGTGTGCGAACGGCATAATCGCTCCTCAATCAAAAACCTCCCGTCCACTGGACGGAAGGTCGCCCTCCGTGATCCCACCAGATCTCGCGCCGGCCTCGCGGCTCAACGCCTCTTCGGGTGGCATCCGGCCACCCTGCGCTCGATCTCGGGAGCCCCCGTTCAGTCTACTGGCGCAGACCCAGATCCGTCGAATCTGCGACGTTCGCCTGAAAGCTCCGAAGCCATGTTCGGCGCCCTCTCGCCACCGGCTCCCACCCGACCCGGCTCGCTCAGGCGATCCCGGCGCCTACTCCCGCTTCGTCATTGCCGATCTTGATTGCACCTCATTCTACGGGCAGTCGCAAAGGGGTGTCAATGCGTCAGCGGGGTATTATACGGGGCACTTCAAGACAGCACCCCCCGCAGCACCACTGGAATCTGCAGGCCCTGTCTGAAGGGAATGAGGTAAGGACGTTCGGCGGAAGGGAATCAAATGCAGTACGAATAACCAACAGTTAAGCTTATATCACCCTACAAGGAGTCTACGCCCAAAATACCATGCCGCGTCGGCCCTCGCGGAAACCAATCATAAGTGAACATCTCAGGTTGCTAGTGAAAGTCGTGGAGCGCGAGCGTAAAGACTTCTTCAGGAGAAATGCGAGAGCCCAAATCTACCAAGGCCGGTTTATCGCGGCGGCATTGTGCCAGGGAGCAGCCCTTCACTACCTGGGCCTTGGAACCGGAGTCAAAGACTTTGACGTCCACTTGTTTTACGTTCAGCACCCTTTGCGAAGGCAGATAGCAAGGAGCGTCCGCAGGATTCCGTGCAAAGTACCTGGGTTCGGCACACGCAAAGTGGACATTATCTGGACCGTAATCCGACAGCGTACAGTTGCCAATAGCAGGACCGACCCAATCAACGCAATACGGAAATTCCTACGAGCCCGGCCGACGAGCAACAGCAAGTTTCTCGCCCAAAAACCAGTGATTGGCCTGGTACCTGATAAGATCTTCGGGAAGGTGATCTGGCCGAAAGTGTGAGCGATGTCGAGCGCACTCGGGCCAGTTGGAGCTTGACAACGGGGACCTTCTGAGCCGATACTGAGGGTTGCCCTGCCATGCCAGGCGGGCGCGCGTCGTAGGGGTCCACCCCTCGAAGCGAAGGTTTAGGGCAAATCCTAACCGGAAGGGAAGTGATTGGAGTGCAAAATCCCGCTCGTTTTACGTTCCCCGTCGTCTCGTTTCGTCACCTCGAAACCCCTTTTGAGAAGCAAGGGTATCGAGACTATTTCGCCGTCGTGGACATAAAACAACTCCCGGACCTAAGCGACTGGCGGAAGATCAACGTCAGAGCCCCCAAGCTCACAGGGTCTGTGCCGACAGCGATCCGCGAGAGTGTCAAGGGCAATCCAGAGCTATTTGTGTTCATGAACCGCGGTATCGTGCTGTCCGTTGAATCTGTTCGCTTCGACAATAAGGCTTCGGAGTTGACAGTCACGATGGCTGACCGAAACCTTCACGGGCTCCTTGACGGGGGGCATACTTACAACATCGTCGTCGATGAGAGGGACAGCCTGCAACTTCCTCAGTACGTCAGGCTAGAAATCCTGGAAGGTTTCTCCCAAGACGACGTCCCAGAAGTTGTGGATGCGCGCAACACCTCAAATCAAGTACGCGACCAGAGCCTGATGGAACTCCAAGGTAAGTTCGATGAACTTAAGGAAGCCGTCGCGGGCCGGCCCTACGCGGACCTAATCGCCTACAAGGAGTACGAGCTGCTCGACGACGGGACTCCAAAGCCGATCGATGTTCGCGAGATCATTGCGATTCTCACGTGCTTTGACCGGGACAACTTCAACGAACGTACGCACCCGATCAACGCCTACCGCTCAAAGGCAGCGACCCTGAAGCACTTCAAAGACCACAAGAAGTCCTATGAGAAGATCTACCCAGTCGCCAACGATATCCTCGAGCTCTACGACTATGTCCAACTTCTCTTGCCAGACTTGTATAACAAGGTGCGGGCGAAGGGCGGGGAGGTGGCCGGCGGCAAGTTCGGCAGGTTGACGGGCGTCACGACCTACAACGGGAAGCGAGAGGCCTCTCTCCTTTTCATCGGTAAGGACTCCCGGTACGGCGTTCCCGCTGGGTTTGTTTACCCCGTGCTGGCTGCGTTCCGGGCCTTGCTCGAGGACAAGGGGAGCCGCTATGTCTGGGGGAAGGGCGTTGACCCGCTCCACCTGCTGCGCGGACAGCTCGGCGAGACACTTGCCGACACCATCGGCAACTTCGCTCTGGATGCCCGGAACCCGTCGAAGACCGGGAAATCTCCGCTCGTCTGGCAAGCCTGCTATCAAGCGGCGCAGGTAACCTATCTCAGCAGACCCAAGGCGCCCGAAGGGGACGATGAGCTTCGCGCGCCCAAGACCGGAACGAGCATTCGCGGGGCGCTCACTGAAGGTGCCGGAGGCAGGAAACGTTCGGGAGCGAAGAAACACGCCCGAAGACGGCGGCGCTCATTAAGAAGCAACCGGAATCGGGAGCCAAGAATCCCGGCCGGCTCCCTCCTTCCCGAAGATGAGTACATACTCCCTCTACTGGCAGCCCTTGACGAGCGGGGAGGTGCCGCGCCCGTTCGTGAGATCATCGAGGCAACCGGCGAACGCTTGGGGGACAAATTCTCGCCAGCGGACAAAGGGAGTCTACCTTCTGGTGCCATCCGGTGGCAGAAGCGCGTGCAGTTTGTCCGGTTAAGGCTCGCGGAAGAAGGGTTATTGGCAAAGGATTCGCCTCGCGGTATCTGGGCCTTGACTGACGCGGGGCGTTCGCGAGTCAAAGGTGGTGGGTAGAACAAGAGGCGGGACTCGTGAGATCGATTCTTAGGCGCATAATTCAAAGCCGCGTAATGGAATCGAACCGTGTGTGGAGAAGCTCAATGACAAAAAACACTCCGCAAGAAGTAAGCACGGTCTTGGCTGCCGTAGAGGTCCTCCGCCAGCAGAAGGGTTTATCAAAACGCGAAGTTTCCAACCGCCTCAGCCTTCCCTTCAACACCTTCAGGGCGTGGTTTCAAAAGAATGGGGCGAAAAGCCCCTCTGGAGCCCACCTTGTAAGACTGCGAGCTTTTGTCGAGGAGAGTTCGCAGTCGCATGAACAGTGGGGAGGGCTTTGGAACAAGGTTCGAGACTGGTGGCGAACTCAACACCGCTATTCGTCATTGGAGGAATTGGCTGAACAGCTCGGTTGGACCACTGACGGTCTTCGTGCTTGCTTTGAGAATGAATCGCAGCCTCCTCGTCTTGTTGCAGAACGGCTCGCCCAGTTGTTGGCCTTAAACATACCGTTGGGGAAAGTATCCCGCGAGGAGGCAATGCGAAGATTGGAGCGATTAAAAGCCCTATTGACCCTTGCGGTCGAGGAGCTGGCTTGGTTTCGGGATGGTCCAGCAGAGGTCCGGGAAATCTATCGTTCAGAACTTGATCAATTCGACACGGGTTATCTATCGAGCCTTCTTACCATGCTTTCTGCTGAAGACAAGTTTCAAAGATGGCTTGAAGTGACTACAAATAGGTTCAATTACTTCAAGACTAAGAGGAACTCGAGATGACCAGGCTTGTTCCGATAAAGATTGATGTAGGAAACGCATTGCGATGGTTGGGGACCCTCTACCGGAACCCGGCCGATGCGCTGAAGGAACACATTAGCAACGCAATCGACGAACACCTAAAGGCCCAGAAAGCTAGTGTGGCGCAAGAATACTGCACTGTCATCTTCGCGCTTGAAAAGTCAAAGGTCACTATAGAATATCCCTACGGAATGGATAGGCAAGAGTTCGAGACCGCTCTGCAGCGGGTCGCTGATTCAGCTAAGAAGACGATCGATGTCATGCAAATCGGACAACTTGGGATTGGCATTTTCAGCTTTCAACAAGTCGGCGGAAAGTGCACCTTTTTCTCGAAGAAAACGACAAGCACTGAAACCATTCGAGTTACCTTGAGAGAGGGTTCGGACGAGGCGAGGGTGTCCCAAGGGTAGTTGAAATTTCAGGGAGCAGTACCCAGCGTGGTGAATTGATTTCGTGGGAGAAGCACAACACACCACGCGAGGGAGGCTGCTCCGATGTCCACGGTACTGCGGATTGGATCTCAGGACAAG
>JBGPLF010000065.1:0-16590 GCA_041486265.1 bacterium | reverse complement strand
TGGCGCTGCTCGCGGGCACGGCCGCGCGGGCGCAGACTGGGGCTCCCGTTAAGATCGGCATTCTTGCCGAGGCGACGGGATTCTTCAGCCTGGCCGGACAGGACACCCTGCTGGCCGCCAGACTCTATGCTGATGAGGTGAACGCCAGGGGCGGGATCGCCGGGCGTCCCATCGAGCTGATCGTCCAGGACACCGCTTCAGACCCCGAGCGTGCCATCATCGGCGCCAGGAAGCTGATCGACCAGGACCGGGTCGTGGCCATCGTAGGGCTGGGTTTGGTCTCGAACGCGCAGGCGGTCGCCCCGGTGGTCGCGCAGAAGGGACCGTTGATGATGTCGGTCTCCGGCGCGTTTCTTCCCCAGCAGAATCAACCGATGGTCTTCGCGTTCAACCCGTCAGTGTTCGACTTCATGCAGGGCGGCATCCGCTGGCTCCAGAAGTACCAGAAGTCGAAGGTCGCCCTGCTGACCACGAATGACGCGACCGGGCAGGTTTCGGAGAAAGCCTACCGGCTTCTCGTCCGGCGGTACGGGCTCACGTCGACGGCGATCGAGTTCTTCAATCCCGCCGCCACAAGTACCGTTGCCGAACTGACCAAGATCAAGGAGACGAATCCCGACGCCGTCATCGCCTGGACCGTCGGGCGCTCGACCGGCGTCGTCGCCACGGCCGTCCAGCAGCTGGGCATGTCGGACCGGCCGTTTCTCACCTCCGTCGGGAACCTGAGCGGGGCGTTCCTCAAGCAGCTGGCCGGCATGGGCGCCGACTTCTTTGTCATGGCCGGGACCAAGGATCTGCTCGAGCTAGAATACCTCGACGCCAAAGACCCGCAGTACCCGCTCATCAAGGCGTATCGCGAGGCGTTCATCAAGCGCTACAACGCGCCTCCATCGGCCATCTCGGGCGGCACATGGGATGCCCTGGCCGTCCTGGCCGAAGCGGTTAAGAAGGCCGGGACCGACTCTGAGGCCGTCGCGAAACAGATCGAGAGTATGAAGGGCTTCGTGGGTATCCAGGGCGTCTACAACTTCGCACCCGGCCGACACCGGGGCCTCGATGCCTCGAACCTGGTACCAGTCAAAGTGATCAAGGGGCAGTTGATTCCCGCGAAATAGCGGAGAGACCGCACCGCGCGACGCCCGATGAACATTCTGTTGCAGCTTCTGGTCAGCGGCCTGACCACCGGCAGCGTGTACGCGCTGGTGGCCCTGGGATTTACGTTGATCTTCAACGTCAGCCGGGTGCTCAACCTGGCCCAGGGGACGTTTCTCACCTTCGGGTCGCTGCTGACCTACACGTTGCTGGCGGAGCACGGTGTGCCATATCCAGTCGCGGCGGGGATCGGGGTGCTGGCGGCCGGACTGATGGGCGTGCTGATTGACCGCTTCGGTCTAGGACGGGCCTACGGGCAGGGCTCGCTGGCCCCACTGCTTGTGATCACGATGGGCATGTCGATTCTCCTCGAAGGGGTCGCCCAGATCATCTGGGGCACGGTACCCGTGCGTCTCCCGTCGGTGTTTGGCGATGCGCCGCTGCGGCTCGGGGGGATCACGGTGGCGCCGCAGAGCCTGGTGATCATCGCGGTGCTGGTCGTCGCGGCGCCGGCGACGGCCCTGTTTTTCGGCCGGACTCGCCTGGGGAAGACGATGCGCGCCGTGGCCGATAACCGGCTCGCGGCCGGGATGATCGGCATCGACGTCCGTCGCACCAGCGCCGCGGCGTTCGCGATCGCCGGGATGATCGGCGGCCTTGGCGGTATCCTGCTGGCGCCGCTCGCCTTCACCAGCTACGACGCCGGCACCCTGGTTGGTCTCAAAGGATCGGTGGGGGCGATCATCGGCGGCATGTTCAATCCGCTGGGCGCCATGGCCGGCGGTCTCCTGATGGGCGTTGTCGAGAGCCTGGGGATCGGGTATGTCTCGTCACTGTTCAACAACACGACGACATTCCTGGCGTTGATGGCGGTTCTCATCGCGCGCTCGTACCTGCGCCCGCCGCACCTTGAATCGGCTCGGCCGCAGAGGACGCGTTACCGTCCCACGCCGCGCCTCCGCTGGGCCTGGCAGGGAATCCTGACGAGCGGCGCGGCGCTGGCTCTGCTGCCGCTGGTGCTTCCGAACAACTACTTTCTTGGGCTGGCCACCCTTATCGGGACGTTTGCGATCGCCGTGATCGGGTTGGATCTCCTAAAGGGATTTGCGGGCGTCCTCTCCCTCGGCCAGGGGGCCTTCCTGGGCATCGCCGCCTACGGGTCGGCCATCCTGACGCTTACGTACCGGTGGGATCCCTTTGTGGCGCTGATCGTTATGGCCGGCGTGGCGGCGCTGATCGGCGCCCTACTCGCGGGCTCGAGCGTCCGGCTCGAGGGATACAACATGGCCCTGGCCACGCTGGGATTTTCCATCGTTGTTCAGGATCTGGCCACAGGCCTGCGCGGCCTGACCGGCGGGGCGAGCGGCATCGTGGGGATCGGCAGTTTCGCCGCCGGCCCGCTGGTGATCGGTCCGGGCCTGCCCATGTACTACCTGGTCTGGGGCGTCGCCCTGGGCGGCGGTCTCCTGATCCGCTCGCTGCGGCAGAGCCAGGTCGGTCTGGCGCTCGACGCGCTCGGGCAGCAGGAAGCGGCCGCGGCCGCGATGGGGATTCCCGTCAAACGATCCAAGGTCGCCGCGTTTGTCATCGCCGCGGTCTTCGCGTCCGTGGCCGGCAGCCTCTACGCCCACCTGACGAGTTTCGTCTCGCCCTCACTGGCCGGGATGGGCACCTCAGTCACGTTGCTCACGATGCTGATTATCGGCGGCGAGGGCTATATCTGGGGCGCCGTCGCCGGCGCGGCGATCATCAAGGTGATCCCGCAGGCCTTCGGTTTCCTGGAAGGCCACGAGCTGGTCCTGGAGGGACTCATCCTGGTGCTGGCCATGAAGTTCATGCCCGACGGCGTCTGGGGCGCTGGGGCCCGAGCGTTCGACCGCCTGACGACAGCCCGGTTCGAGCGTCGGGCATTCCCGGCGAAGGGAGAAATGGGTGAGCGAGCCCGAACTGCGGGTTGAGGGGATCAGCAAGCGCTTCGGCGGCGTCCTCGCCGTCCAGGAGATCTCCCTGGACCTCCACCGGGGCGAGATCCTGTCCGTAGTGGGGCCCAACGGCGCGGGCAAGACTACGCTGCTGAACCTCATCACCGGCGTGCATCCTGCCGATGCCGGCACGATATGGCTTCGAGCACGGCGGTTGAACGGTCTGACCCCGGACACGATCGCTCGCCTCGGCGTGGTGCATACCTTTCAGCAGCCCCGTCTCTTCCGGTCGATGACTGTTCTGGAGAATTGTATGGTGGGCGCGTACCGGGGCACGCGGTCGGGGTTCCTGGCCGGTTCTCTCGGGCTGAAGGCCAGCCGGACGGCCAGCCGCCGCGCCGAGGCCCTCGCCCGCCGCTGTCTCGACCGCGTAGGGCTGGCCGGTCTCGCCGAGGCGCAGGCCGATGTCCTGACCACCGGTCAGCAGCGTCTGATCGAGGTCGCGCGTGCCCTGGCCGCCGAGCCCAGCGTGTTGCTGCTGGACGAGCCTGCCGCCGGTCTCGACGACCTTGAGACCGCCGCGCTGGGCGCGTTAATCCGGACCGTGCGCGGCGACGGGTTTGGTGTGCTCCTCATCGAGCACGACATGTCTCTGGTCATGGCCATCTCTGACCGCGTCCTGGTGATGAATGAAGGGAGGCCCGTGATGACGGGCCCGCCCGCTCAGGTTCGCGATCACCCCGATGTGATCGCCTGCTATCTGGGCGAGGTCGATCAGGTCGCCTGACGCATGCTTGACATTCACGGCGTCTCCGCCGGCTACGGGACCCTCGAGGTCCTGAAGGACATCACCCTCAGTGTGGGAGGGCGCGAAGTGGTGACGCTGCTGGGTCCCAACGGCGCCGGTAAGACGACACTGTTCCGGACGATCGCCGGCCAGACCCGCGCCATGCGGGGCCGGATCACGTTCCACCACCACGACCTGACACGGATGACCATGTGGGACATCGCCCGCCTGGGGATCGGCTACGTCCCGGAAGGCCGGCAGCTGTTCAGCACGCTCAGCGTGCTCAACAATCTCGAACTCGCAGGCGTGCACTCCCGCCGGCTGCCCCCGGGGGCCCTGCCCCAGCAACTGGCGATGGCGTTCTCCCGGTTCCCGGTCCTGGGTGAACGGCAGCAACAACTGGCCGGGACGCTCAGCGGAGGGCAACAGCAGATGCTCGCCATGGCCCGAGCGTTGATGGGCCGCCCGCAGTTCCTGATCCTTGACGAGCCGTCCCTTGGACTGGCCCCCCGGGTCGTGCGGGAGGTCTTCCGTGCCATCGGCGCGATCCATCAGGACGGTGTGGGTGTCCTGCTGATCGAGCAGAACGCTGCCGCTCTTGGGATCAGCGACCGGGTGTACGTGATGGAACGCGGTCGCATCGTCCTCTCCAGCCGGGCGGCGGAGGTCGCCCGTGACAGCGTTCAGCGCCTGTACCTGGGGGGTGTCGGGCGGGAGCACGTTGGAGCGCAACCGTGACGTGCCCGTTGGCCAGCCCTGAAAGGCGTTGCGAAGGGCCATGAGAGGTGACGGTGTGATGTTTGCTGTGACGAAATCCGCGCTCTGGTACGTCCTGGTGACATTGGGGATCGTGGTCATGGTCGTCCCCGTCCTGTCCGTTTCCGCCGGCCCCCAGCTCACCACGCTGCGAGTGGCGTTCCGGCCGCTGCAGACCTGGGGAGCGCTGTTTATCGCTGAGAAAGAAGGGTTCTTCGCCAACCAGGGGCTGCGCATCGAGTGGGTGCCGGACAATGGCGGCGCCGAGGGTCTTGCCCCCCTGATCGGCGGCCAATTGCAGGTGCTCCCCACAGCGGCGTCCGCCGGATTCTTCAACGCGGTCGCGCACGGGGAACTCGTGCGGATCGTCGCCGACAAAGGCTACATCGAGCCCGGCAGCAGACTCTTTTCTTCCCTTGTTGTGCGTAAGGATCTGGCGGGGACGGTCATCAAGACGGTGGCTGACCTGAAGGGCAAGCGCATTGGCATCAATACGGTTGGCAGTTCAGCGCACTACCTGCTGGCGAGGGTGCTGGCCCAGGCGGGTCTGAAGGTCGAGGATGTGGACCTTCATCGCCTGCCCACTGCCGCCGAAGTGGCGGGCCTGCAAAATCGTGCGCTGGATGCGGCCATGATCCCCGAGCCGTGGGTGACACAGTTGCTGGATCAAGGGATCGTCGTGCTCATGGTCAAGTCGGGCGATATCGCTCCCAACGAGCAGGTGGCCTTCGTCTTCTACGGCCCCGATCTGCTCAAGCGCGATCGCGCCCTCGGACGGCGATTCATACTGGCCTACAGGCAGGCCCTGCGGCAGTACGCCCAGGGGCCCACCGCCCGCAATGTGGCGATCGTGGCGGAGTACACTGACGTGACCCCGGATCTCATCCGTCGCGGGGGCTGGCAGGGGATGTTCGTCGACGGCCACATCGAGGTGGATAGACTGCGGCGCTTTCAGGACTGGCTGTATGACATCGGCATGATCACCGTGCGCAATCCGATCCAGGGTGTCGTGGATACTTCGTTCCTAGAATACGCTACTTCCGTGCTCAAGTAGCGGCGCACCCCATGGACAACAGAGCGAGCACGAACACCCACCCATCGGTGCTTGAGACGCGGCGTGAGCCGTCTCGGGCCAGGTACGGGTCTGACCTGATCGTCGATCTGCTGCAGGCGTTCGGGATCGAGTATGTGGCAGCCAACCCGGGCGCGACGTTCCGCGGCCTGCACGAGTCGCTGGTGAACTACGCCGGCGACGTGCGGCCGCACCTGGTGGAAGTCTGTCACGAGGAGATCGGCGTGGCCATGGCTCACGGCTACGCCAAAGCGTCCGGACGGCCCATGGCGGTCGCCCTGCACAACGTGGTAGGGCTCGTCCACGCGTCCATGGCGATCTTCAATGCCTGGTGCGATCGGGTCCCCGTGCTCCTTCTGGGCGGAACAGGTCCCATGGATGCGACGCGGAGGCGTCCATGGATCGACTGGGTGCACACCGCGTTGCCCCAGGTCGAACCGGTGCGTCCCTTCCTCAAATGGGATGACCAGCCGGCCAGCCACGCCGCCATGATTGAGTCGTTCATCCAGGCGCACCACCAGGCGGTGTCCGACCCGCCCGGGCCCGTTTACCTGTGTTACGATGTGCTCCTGCAGGAAGATGAACTGTCCGCACCGCCGGACGTGCCTGATCCGGGGGCCTATCCGACTCCCACGCCGCCGGCCGCGGACGTGGGCGCCTTGCGAGGCGTCGCGGATCTGCTGCTTGGTGCCCGCGGCCCGGTGATCGTGGTCGAGGCGCTTGGGCGCCTGCCGGGGGCCGGGGGCCTGCTGGAGGAACTGGCGACCCTGCTCGCGGCTCCCGTCCTGGAGGTCACGCGGGGCGGGAGCTCGGTCAGAAATTCGTTTGAGCTGGATCTGACCGGCTGCGAAGACAAGGTCCTGTCGGCGGCGGATGTGATCCTCGCGCTCGGAGTTCGAGATCTTGAGGAGGTCATCACGCGAACGGACGACACCACCCGGACGGTCACGTCGCGGTGCTCCCCAGATGTGCGCATCGTGGATGTGGGTCTCCGCGCGCTGGGAGCGCGCAGCTGGTTGCCCGAGGGCGGTCGGCTCCTGCCTCTGGCGGCCAGCATCACGTCGCGGCCGGACCTTGCACTCGGCCTGCTGGTTGAGGTTGCGAGAGCCCGCCGCGACGAGAGCTGGCAACGCGATGGGCAGGCTGATGGGCAGGCTAGGGTGGAACGGGCCGCGAGGTGGACTGACCTGCGTCAGCGGACCAGGCAGCAGTGGCAGAACCAGGCGCAGCGGAGCACGGGGGAGGAGCCTATTGCGCTCGCGGCGCTCGCGCTGGCCCTCGGAGAGGCACTCGGTGCCCACCCTTGGGTGCTCGCCAACCAGACCGCCCGCGGATGGACCCGCCGCCTCTGGAACTGGGAGGACCCGCATGCGTTCCTTGGAACCGGGGGCGGCGCCGGTCAAGGATACGGCATCGGGGCGTCGGTAGGCGCCGCGCTCGCGCATCGCGACACCGGTCGTGTCGTGGTCAACCTCCAGGGGGACGGCGATCTGCTCTACACGCCGTCCGCGCTGTGGACTGCGGCGCACGAGCGCCTGCCGTTGCTGACGGTCATGTTGAATAATCGCTCGTACTACCAGGACGAGTACCACCAGCGCCTGCTTTCCGTGACACGCGGACGCCCCGCCGAACGCGCCGGGATCGGCACGCAGATTACTGACCCGGCCGTCGACTTTGCCGGTCTGGCCAGGAGCATGGGCGTCTTTGCGATAGGGCCGGTCACGGCGGCGGATGCACTGCCCGACGCCCTGGACCGTGCGTTGCGAGTGGTGGTCGAGGAGCGCCGGCCCGCCCTCGTCGACGTCATCGTGCAGCCCCGGTAGGAGGAGCAGCGCCGTGGAACGACGCGTGGAGGATCCGGAGATGGGTGTCACCGAGACGCGAAGGCCCACTGACGGAGAGGCACCGCGGGAGCAACGGTTCGAGCGGTGGCTCGCGGAACGCGTGAGGCCCGAGGACGGGCAGATCCCGGCGTTCATCTTTTCGAGCCCGGAGGTCTATCAACTCGAACTTGAGCGCATCTTCGCGCGAAACTGGCTGTTCGTCGCCCACGACGGCGAGGTGCCGGAGCCGGGGGACTACGTCACGCGCCGCATGGGAGAAGATCCGGTCATTGTCGTGCGGGGAGAGGACAACGAGATCCGCGTCTTCCTCAACGTCTGCCGCCACCGCGGCATGCGCCTGTGCCGGGCCGACCTGGGGAACACGTCGCACTTCCGCTGTCCGTACCATGGGTTCACCTACGACAATGGGGGGCATCTCGTCGGCGTGCCGTTTCATAAGGAGGCCTACGGGGAGCGACTCGACAAGGAACAGTTGAGCCTGCTGCAGGCGCGATGCGAGCGATACGCCGGGCTCGTGTTCGCCACGTGGGCCGACGCGGGCCCCTCCCTCGAGCAGTACCTGGGCGACATGCGCTGGTACCTGGACCTGCTGCTCAAGAGGGCGAAGATGGAGGTTGTCGGCCCGCCCCAGCGGTGGACCGTCGACACCAACTGGAAGCTCCCAGCCGATAACTTCGCCAGCGACGCGTATCACACCGCGACCACGCACGCCTCGATTGCCGCGATCGGGCTGGCGCCGTCGATCGGCTTTGGGAAGGACGGATATCAGATCCGCGCAGGGAACGGTCACGGCCTGGGCCTGGGCATCGGCCCGGGGCCCGTGGTTCCCCCCGAGGTGCTCGCGCTCTACGAGCGCCACCTGAGCAGCGAGCAGATCGACGTGTGGAGACGGATGCAGAACCTTCACGCCACCGTTTTCCCGAACCTCTCGATACTCATGTCGAGCGCGACGGGCCCCCAGGGCAGGCGTGTCATCCACACGACCGTCCGTCAGTGGCAGCCCTTGGGGCCGGACAGACTCGAGATCCTGTCCTGGCTGGTGGTGGAGAGCGAGGCAGACCCGCAGTGGAAGGAAATGTGCCGGCGGGCCTACATCCTGACGTTCGGCACGTCCGGGATCTTCGAGCAGGACGATACGGAGAACTGGAGCAACATCACCGCCAACGTGCGCGGGGCGATCGCCAGAGAGACCCTGAATTTCAACTACACGATGGGCATCGGCAGCGAAGAACCGGTCACGGGTTTCGAGGGTCCCGGCCGCGCGCTCGGTACCAAGTTTCAAGAGGCCAACGCGCGCGCGTTCTACCGCCGCTGGCTGGATCTTCTTCTCTCCGCTGATTGAGGGAAGGGAGGGGCGCGCCGATGGCCGGGAAAGGTGAGGGGACAGTCGCACCGACATCTTCGGACCGGGTGTACGACCAGGTGGTTCAGTTCCTCTATCACGAAGCCGAGCTGCTTGATAGCGGACGGTTCACCGAGTGGCTCGGCCTGATGACAGAGGACATTGCGTACGAAATGCCCATACGGCTGACCCGCGAAAAAAGCGATAAACCCGACATCTCGAGCGCGATGGCGCACTTCTGCGAAGATCGGGAGACGTTGCGACTGCGGATTGAGCGACTGAAGACGGACTTTGCGTGGGCCGAAGATCCCCCCTCGCGGACGCGGCGATTCGTGTCGAACGTCCGGATCGCTCCGGCCGGGGACGGACGCGAGGTCCAGGTGCGCAGTTACATCCTCGTGTACCGAAACCGCGGCGACTCCCCATCGGCCGAGCTGATCTCCGGCGAGCGGCACGACGTGCTGGCGCGCGCGGGCGACGGCTGGAAGATCCGGAAGCGAACCGTGATCGTGGATCAGGCGAATCTGGGCACAAGGAATCTGGGGATCTTTCTGTAGCGATGAGGGTGTGACATCCATGAGCGACGACCGGCCTGCCGAAGAGATGGAACTGGCCAACGAGTTTGCGCTGGTCCGCGTGCGCCGCGTGCACACGCGCAATGGCGTGCGCCTCGAAATTCATTCACCCAGGTTGGGCTACAGGATCCGTCTGGATCCGCTGGAGCTTGAGAGCCTGACGTGGCAGACAGCCGAGACGTTCACTCGATTCCTGGAGGAGCCGTTCGGTCCGAGCGGCACGGCGCATCGCGCCTGAGCCCCTCCATCCGGACGGTGTGACGTGCAGGGCTGGTTGAGCGGGAAAGTCGCCCTCGTGACCGGGGGGGCCTCGGGGATCGGCGGGGCTGTGGTCGACCGCTTCGTCGCCGAAGGCGCGCAGGTGTGCGTGCTCGATCTCAGCCGCGACGCGCTGCGGCTCATCGACGACCGGTGGGGCAGCGGCGTCGTTACGGTCGAAGGTGACGTCAGGTCTTGGAACGACAACGAACGCGCCGTCATGCGCGCCACCGAGGCGTTCGGCCGGCTGGATATCTTCGTCGGCAACGCCGGCGTCTTCGACGGGTTCGTGCGGCTGGTGGACTTGCCCGGGGAGGCCGTCGGCGAGGCCGTGCATGAGGTGTTCGACGTGAATGTGACCGGGTATCTGCTGGGGGCCAGGGCCTGTGTCCGTGAACTCGTGAGGAGCCGCGGGAACATGATCTTCACCGTGTCGAACGCGGGGATCTACGCGGGCGGCGGCGGCCCGATCTACACGGCCAGCAAGCACTCCGTGGTCGGGATCATTCGCCAGCTTGCCTACGAACTGTCGCCGAAGGTGCGCGTCAATGGGGTGGCTCCCGGCGGTACCCTGACCAACATCCAGGTGGCCGCCGGCCTTCGGAGGTTTGTGACACCGGCCGCGGGCGCGGCGCGAGAGGAACGCATCCGCAAGGCGAACCCGCTGAAGCTCGTCATGCAGCCAGAGGATCACACCGCGGCGTACGTGCTGCTGGCGTCCGAGCAGGCGCGGGCGATGACCGGGGCCGTGATCGAAAGCGATGGGGGGCTGGGCGTGCGCGGGTTGTGGGACACGTCCGGCGGAATGGACCTGTAGGAGGGGATGGGTCATGCGCTGGTGGGAAGAGGTGTTTGCCGCAGACGACCGGGATGCGTACGAGAGCATCCGCAGGGGGGCACCGCAGCCGCGAGGCCAGCGCCCCGCGCTTCTCGTCGTCGACGTGACGCGGGCCTTCTGCGGCGAGCCGGCACAATCGCCGGCCGAGTCGGTCCGGAAGTGGCCCACGTCCTGTGGCCCGCGCGCCTGGGAGGCGATACCCTACATCCGGCGGCTGGTGGAGACGGCGCGGGAAGCAGGGGTGCCGGTCGTCTTCACCACGGGCCAGCCCGGCGCGGACCGGCTGTACGGCGGCACGGTCAAGGGAGAGGGCGGGGCGACGGGATCGCCGATGGCCTGGCCCGGCGCCCAGGAGATTCCATCGGAGATTGCCCCGAAGGAGGGGGAGCTGGTCCTCGCCAAGCCGAAGGCCAGCGCGTGTTTTGGGACTGCGCTGCTCGCACACCTGCACCGCCGGGAGGCGGACTCCTTGATCGTCTGCGGGACCACCACGTCAGGCTGCGTCCGCGCCACCGTCGTCGACGGTTTCTCATGGGGCTATCCGGTGTTTGTCCCCGAAGAGGCGGTCTTCGACCGGAGCCGGCTTTCGCACGCCGTGAACCTGTTTGAGATGAACGCCAAGTATGCCGACGTGATCATGGGGACCGACGCGTGCGAGTGGCTGCGCTCTCTGGCGGGCCATCCCAACCGGGAGGAGGCGCGGGCCCATGCCTGAGGGGCTTCCCGTCACACATCTCGATCACGTGACCCTGCGCGTCCCAGATCCCGCCGCCGCCGCCGCCTTCTACCGGCGGGTGCTGGGACTGGGCGAGACCGGCCGCGACGCGGCGACAGGGGCAATTCGATTGAGCACGCTGCCCCGCGGCGCCGGTGCTGTGCCTCACCATGAACTCGTCCTCTACGCGGGAGAGCCCGCGCGAATGGACCACTATGCCCTGGCGGTGCCCGATGCCTCGGCGCTGGCGGAGAGTGCGGCCCTCCTGCGGCGCCGCGGCATCAACGTAGACGGGCCGCGCGAGTTCGAGACGGTGCACGGGCCGGCCGTCCGGTTGCGGGATCAGGATGGCGTGCTGCTTGAGCTCACCGTGTCCCCGCCGCGGATCCCGCGCCCAGCAGTAGGCGTGCCGTTCAACCTGGTCAAGTTGTCGCACGTCAACATCAAGAGCCCGGACCCGGCGCGCGCTGCGCGGTGGTGGCAGGAGATTATGGATTTTCGCCTCTCAGACTACATTCCGGAAACGTTCTACTGGCTGCGTTGTAACGAGGAGCACACCGTCGTCGCTTTCGTCCGGGCGGATACCCCGGGAGCGCACCACATCGGATTTGAAATCGGTTCGTGGAACGAGATCAAGCGCCTCCTCGATCACTTTGTCGCCAACGACATCCGCGTCGAGTTTGGTCCGGGGCGGCACGGACCGGGCAACAGCCTCTTCGTGTACTTCCTGGATCCCTGGAACATCCGCTGGGAACTGCTGAGCGAGTTGAGCCGCATCTACGACGAGGCGGCGTATCAGCCCGGCGTCTGGGATCCGGTGGGGGGGCGAAGGGCGGCCGTCAACCTCTGGGGGCCGACCCCGCCCGAAGCGTTCATCCGGGGCTGAGTGGACCGAGGTGGGCGCTCAGGTGAAACGCGGCGCGTACGCGATCGTCGGCCTCGGCATGACAGAGGTCGGGCACCTGCCCGGCCGGTCGGTGTTGATGCTGGAGGCCGAGGCCGGCCGGCTGGCCATGGAGGACGCGGGGCTCCAGGCGAAGGACATCGGCGCGGCGATTCAGTTGCTCAGCGACACCGGCGGAGGCATGCGGGCGCGGCATCACGACTCGTTCGCACGGGTACTGAACCTGCCGGTCAACCTGTACATGGAGAATGTCGGGCGGGGCGGGGAATATGCGGCTCAGGCCTTGCTCATCGCCGGCAGCCTGCTCGATCACGGCGTGGCCGACTACGCGCTGTGCGCGGGCGCGCGGGATGACTGGAGCCGCAGCCAGGCCGCGAAGGTGGCGTCGGGGAAGCGCGGCCAGGCGTTTTTTCCGAAGAAGAACGCGGTCGCGCCGCTGTTCGGCGGCAACGCCGCAAACTACCACGGGCTCTTAGCGAGCCGGCACATGCACGAGTTTGGGACGACGAGCGAGCAGCTCGGCGCCGTGGCGGTGGCCACGCGCCGGTGGGCGAACAAGAATCCGCAGGCCTACATGTATGACCGGCCGTTGACCCTGGAGGATCACCAGCAGTCTCCGGTTATCGCCTGGCCCTACCGGCTGTTCGACATTTGCCTCCAGAGCGACGGTGGAACGGCCTTCGTGGTGACGACGGAAGAACGCGCGCGCGATCTGAGGAAACCGCCGGTCTACGTCGCGGGTATCGGATTCGGCGAGCAGATGAGCCACCTCTGGTGGGAGAAGGCGAACTACACGACCCTGGCTGTCCAGTCGGCGCGGGACACCGCATTCAGGCAGGCCGGGGTTCACCTGGCGGACGTCGATCTCGCCCAGCTCTACGACTGCTTCACCGGCGAGGTCATCGTTCAGCTTGAGGATTACGGGTGGTGCGAGAAGGGTGAGGGCGGCGAGTTCGTGTCGACGATGCGGACCGCGCCGGGCGGCGACATCCCGGTGAACACCGGAGGCGGCCTGTTATCCTCGCACCACCTCGGAAACTTGACGGGGTTCGCCGAAGCCGTCGTGCAGCTCCGGGGCGAAGGCGGCGACCGGCAAATCCCCGGCGCCGCGGTGGCCCTGGTCTCCGGCCACGGGGCCGAGGCCCTCTCGGGACAAATGTGCTCGATCCATTCAACAACCATCCTGGCGGCGGCACCTTCATGACGGACTGGCGGGGTCCGCTGCCCAATCCGACAGAGGAGATGCGGCCGTTCTGGGAGGCGCTGCACCGCGGCGAGTTCGTGCTGCTGCGCTGCGACCGGTGCCGGGGCTGGCGATGGCCGGTCGCCGGGTGCCGCGATCATCCGAATGCCCCTTATCTCGGGAACCTCCGGTGGACGCCGGCCAGCGGCCGCGGGACGATGCTGAGCTTCACGATCCAGCGGGCGCCGGCTGATCCGGCGTTCGCGGTGCCGTACATCTACGCGGCGATCGAACTTGACGAAGGTCCCGTGATGGTGAGCAACGTGGTGAACTGTCCGCCGGAAGCCGCGAAGATCGGGATGTCGGTGCGCGTGGTGTTCCGGCCCATCACCGAGTCCTACACACTTCCTCTGTTCGAACCGGTGCCGTAGCAGGCGCGCGATGGACCTGCCCCTCTCCGGCGTTCGCATCCTGGATTTCGGCCACGTGGCCACCGGCCCGTTTGCTACGAGCCTGCTTGCCGACTTTGGGGCCGACGTGATCAAGGTCGAGAGCGCGACCGCGGTGGAGCCGGGCCGCCGGCTGGGTCCATTCAGGCCCGACGGGCCTCGAGATCCGGAGGGCAGTGCGTTTTTCGCCAGCCTGAATCGCAACAAGCGCTCGGCGGGGATCAACCTGAAACACCCTCAGGGAGTTGAGATCGCCCTCGCTCTGGCGGATCGGTGCGACGCCGTCACCGAGAACTTCAGTGTGGGGGTCATGGATCGGTTGGGCCTGGGACCGACCAGGCTCCTGGAGCGCAATCCTCGCCTGATCTATGTAAGTATGTCGGGGCTGGGGTCTGGCGGCCCCCGTTCCGACTGGGTGAGCTTCAATGTGGTGATTCAGGCCCTCTCGGGACTCATGCTCGCCACCGGCCGCCCCGGCGATCCTCCGGTTGC
Organism: bacterium; assembly: GCA_041486265.1. GTDB lineage: Bacteria > Sysuimicrobiota > Sysuimicrobiia > Sysuimicrobiales > Humicultoraceae > JBGPLF01. The sequence continues at coordinate 2,361 of JBGPLF010000065.1, read as the reverse complement.
CGTGTCGAACTCGTGGGCCGATTTCGTCGCGGGCCTGCACGCTGCGGTAGTGCTCGCAGCCGCGCTCGCCAGGCGGGGCCGGGACGGGCAGGGCTGCTGGATTGACCTGAGCCAGTATGAGGCCAACGTCCTACCGCTGGGGCATCTGGTGATGGCGGCCGAAGGGAACGGGCACGTGACAGGGCGGATGGGCAACCGGTCCGCGTCCCGCGTCCCGCAGGGCTGCTACCCTTGCCATGGAGAGGACACGTGGTGCGTGATCAGCGTCGGTGCGGAAGAAGAATGGCAGGGACTGGTTGAGGCCATCGGCGATCCCGATCTTCTCGATCCTCGTTATGGGGCCCTTGAAGGGCGCCGGGCGCACGTGGACCAGATCGATGCGCGCCTCGAAACCTGGACGCGACAGCACCCGGCGCGGCATGTCGAGACTGTCCTGCAACAGGCGGGAGTCCCTGCGGCCGCCGTCCGCACGAACGTGGAGGTTATGGCGGATCTCTCATCGTTCGCACCTTCGTACCAGACCGTCGAGCATCCCGTGATTGGCACGATGCCGATGCTTCCGAATCCGATTCACTTTGAGGGCGCAGCGGTACGCCTCGGTCGGGCCGGTCCGCGGCTCGGCGAGCACACCGGCGAAGTGCTGCGCGAACTCCTGGGCACGAGCGACGCGGAGCTCGACCACCTGAAGTCGATTGGGGCTCTTGCGTAGGAGCACGGAATCATCGGAGATGGGCATGATAGAGTTGTCTGACGAACTCAAGGGGTGGATCGGGCGGGAGAGCGAGCCCGTGCGCGCCCCTGGTCCCGTCGAGTGGAGCGACGTGCGGCGCTACATGAACGCGACGGGAGACCACCATCCCATGTGGGGAAACGCCGATCCCGACCGGAACCCGTCGCGCACGGGCGCAGTCGCGCCGCCGGCGATGGTCCTCGATGTGTTGCGGCCTCCCGTCGGCGAGGACGACACCGCCGAGGGCGGCGAGAGGGCCTTTCCTTCTCTTGGGGGATTCGCCGCGCTGATTACGGTGCCGGACGAGCGGTCGCGCCTCAACGCGGGGACGGAGATCGAATGGGTCCGGCCACTGTGCATTGGCGACTGGGTGACGGTCCGGTTCAAGATCCTCGACATCCGCTGCACAGACACACAGTCTGGGCCGGCGGTCTTCATCACCGAGGAGCGAAGGTACTCCGACCAGGCCGGAGGGCTGATTGCCGTGGTGCGTCAGACGACGGTGCGTACCATGACGGCATCCGGCTCCGTTTGAGATGACACGATGGTGACAGGACGCCCAAGGATTGTGGATCTTACGGATCAGTCGGCCGTCTATGCCACGCGGCTCCTCGCCGACCTGGGCGCGGAGGTGATCCGCATCGAACGGCCCGGCGCTGGCCCGGGGCCGGCGATGACGGACGACGGGGAGGACGCGTCCCGCCGGTTCTTCAATGCGTCGAAACGCAGCCTGGTTCTGGATGTGACCCGGGACGAAGGACGCGAGACTTTTGTCCGCCTGTGCGCACGCATGGACGCCGTCGTCGAGGGGCTCGAGCCGATCCTGGATCCCGTCGATCAGATGCACGCGCGGATCCGGGCGGCGAATCCCTCGCTCACATGGGTGGCGGTCAGGGCCACGGCGCCCGACGCGGAAGGCCCGCATCTCAAGAGCGCCGAGGTTGTCCGGTATGCCCTCAGCGGGTTGATGTCCATTACCGGCGATCCCGAGGGCGCGCCGATGGTTGTCGGCGGGGGTCTCTCCGACGCGATCGCGGCGACGTACACCGCGCTGGCCTGCTACCTGGGCTTTCTCTCGGCGCGGCAGACCGGCCTGGGGTCCCTGATATGGGTGAACGCGCACGAGGCGCTGCTCGCGGTGATGCAGCAGGGGCTGCTCGAGGCGGCTCTTTCCGGCAACGTCGTCAGACGGGCCGGGAGCCGGCACGCCCACATCGCCATGGCCGGTGCGCTCCCGTGTCGAGACGGACACGTGGTCATCTCGGCCAACGAGCGCACCATGTGGCGGACCCTTGTCGAGATGATCGACGACGACCGGCTGCGCGATGAGGAGCTGGACGATGAACGGGCGCGAATGCGCCGGCAGAAAGAGTTGTTCGAGATCCTCGCGGGATGGACCGGGGCGTTCGCCAAGGACGAACTCTCGCAGATCGCTCAGGCCCGCCACATTCCGGTCGCTCCGGTCAATGCCGTGACGGATATCATCGCGGATCCACAACTTCGGGCGAGGGGTTTCTTTCACTCGATGGGGGAGCGCGGTGAGGTGCCGTTCCTCAGAACGCCGTGGGCGGGCGTGCCGAGACCGGCTCCGCGACCGGGGGAAGACACTGAGGCGGTGCTGCTCGAGGCCG
>JBGPLF010000064.1:0-16728 GCA_041486265.1 bacterium | reverse complement strand
GCGCAGGCCCATCTTGGGCCAGGGCCGGTCGTGCGGCATCGGATCGCCCGGCGCCGACGCGTGGCGGAGCCGGAACGCCAGGGGATCGACGCCGAGCTTCTCCGCCATCTCGCTCATCGCCGACTCGATGACGAACGTTGCCTGCACTGCGCCGGGCGCACGATAGGCGCCGATGGTGGGCTTGTTCGTCAGCACCTCGATCATCTCGACGGCCAGGTTGGGGATACGATAGTAGCCGCCCAACATCAGGCCGGCGATAGACAGCGGCGATCCCGGCGCGCACCCCGCGTCGAAGTACATCGTCGCCCGCAGCGCGACCAGGTCGCCGTTGCGCATCGCGCCGAGTTCGAGGTCGGTGCGCGTTGCGGGGCCGGGCTCGGTCGCCAGGAAGTCCTCGTTGCGGGTCAGGATCAGCCGGACCGGCCGTCTCATCAGCAGCGCCAGCGCGCCCGCGAGCGGCTGGAAGAGGAGGATCTTGCCGCCGAATCCGCCGCCGACCGTCATCGGTACGACCCGGACCTGTTGCTCGGTGAGGCCAAGCGCCTTGGCGGTCTGCTTGCGGACGTAAAACTGGCCCTGCGTGGACGTGTAGATCGTCAGCTCACCCGTGACCGGATCGATGGCGGCCACGGTTGCCTGCGGCTCGATGTAGCCCTGGTGGATGCGGGACGTGGTGTAGGAGCGCCGCACGATCACCTCGGCCTGCCGCAGGCCCTGCTCGACGTCGCCGCGCGTGAATGAGACGCGCTCGGCGATGTTGCTGGGACGCTCGGCAACCCTGGCTTGCACGGCGACGGTCGCGTGCGCCTGCGCGTCGCCCTCTTCGACCTCCGCGGACTCTCGCACGAGCGGTGCGCCATCCCGCATCGCCTCGTCCATGGTCAGGATCGCCGGCAGTGCCTCGAACCGCGACCCCGCCCGCAGCGCGTCGAGTCCGTCGGCGGCGGCGGCCTCGCTCTCACCGAGAACAACCGCGACCGGTTCGCCGGTGTACCTGGTGGTCGAGTTCGCCAGCAGTTTCCGCACACCGCGGCCCAGCCGCTCCAGGTCTTCGGCGCTCATGACGGCTACGACGCCGGGCGCGGCGAGCGCCGCGGCACGATCCAGATGCACAACCCTGGCCCTCGGATACGGGCTGGTGAGCAGCCGCGCGTGCAGCATGCCGGGCAGCCGCAGGTCCTCAGTGTACCTGGTCGCGCCGGTGATCTTTTCCAATCCTTCGACGCGTCGAGTCGCTTTGCCGATGACTGACATTTCAACCTCCCGATCGGTCACGAATCAGTGGATGTTTCTTCGTCGTCCCGGGGCACGATGCCTTGCCCGCGTCCGCCCAACCCGCGTATGATGCTGGCGAGAGCGAATGGAGGCGATGTCGCTATGAGCCGGCCGGGGAGCCAGGACGCCGAATCCGTGGCGATCACCGGACAGCGGTGGGACGTCGAAGGCTACGATCGTATCAACGCCTTGCGGCTGGAAACCTTCCCGTATGAGTATCCCGGCAGCGACGCCGTCGTAGAGATCGCCACCGACGAGTTTACGGCGGTCTGCCCGTGGTCGGGCCTGCCGGACTTCGGACGCCTGACCGTCCGCTATGTCCCCCGCGAGCGCGTGCTCGAACTCAAATCCTTCAAATACTATCTGCACACGTACCGCAACGTGGGCATCTACCAGGAGCACGCGGCCAACCGCATCCTCCTGGATCTGGTCGCCGCCGCCGCCCCGCAGTGGATGGAACTGGTCCTTGACTACAACATCCGCGGAGGGGTGCATACCACCATCACTGCCCGCTGGCCGCAGGGTAAGGATGCGGGCCCCCGCGAGTAAGTCGGGGTGAAGGAGCGCCGCAGCAATCTGGGCGTCTTCGCCGAGATCTGTGTCGTCGCCGCACTCTACGCCGCGCTGACGATCGCGTTCGGTCCGATCAGCTACGGCCCGGTCCAGTTTCGGATTCCAGAGATCTTGAAGCCGCTGGTGATCTGGCGGCCGCATCTGATCGCGGCATTTGTCCTTGGCAACTTCCTGAGCAACCTGACCAGTCCCAACGTCGGGCTGTGGGAACTGGGCTTCATGCCGCTGGCCAATCTGATCGGCGCCGCCCTGTGCGTGGCGATCGGCCGGCGGTCGGCGTGGGCCGGCGCAGGGGTCTACGCGGCTGTGATCGCGGCGGCGGTCGGCCTCATGCTGTCGGTGCTGCTGCGGGTGCCCTTTATCGCGCTGTTGCCGCCGCTGCTGTTGAGCGAGGCGGTCCTTATCATCGGTGGGGTGCCGATGATGGAGCGCGTCCACCGGGCCATCGAAGCGCAGCGCGTGCGGAGGCAGGCCTCGCTCTGACCGCCCATCGCGCTACCCGAGCCGGCGCAGGATTCAAGAAGACTCCGCTTTTCGTGCCTGGCGCGCCGCCGAGTTGACATGCCCGACGATCCACACCACCAGAACGATCACGACGCCGATCAGAGAAAGGATTGAGGACAGCGGGGTTCCCAGTACTCGGTCAAGCGAGATCGCACCGGGCCCCGCAATCCCCACGGCGGTCACCGCCGACAGGTTGATCAGGGCCAGTTCGATGCCGCCTTCGCTGGCCCAGATCTTCGGCCAGTGGACCCTGGAGATTGCCATCACCATCGATGCGCCGATCGCCAACGATCCCAGCGGGCTGAACAGTCCCAGCGCGAAGAGCAGGCCGCCGGCGAACTCACAGGCACCGGCCAGCAGCGCCCAGGCACGTGCCGGATGGAACCCCATCGATGCGAGCCAGCCGGTGAATCCCTGAATCCCGTTCCCGCCGAACCAGCCGAACAGTTTCTGCGCCCCATGCCCCGCGAGCAGCAGGCCCACGATGACACGGAGCAGCAAAAGCCCGACGTCCATTTGCTTCACCTCCCGGTTCTCGCCGACAGTCACAGGTGCGAACGCACGCAGGGACGGATCCTATTCCAGCCGTCAGCGGATGCGCCAGTACGCGAATACGGCGGTCAGACCGGCGAGCATCAGGAGCAGGGGCTGCGTTAGCACCCCGATGACGAGGTCCAGCGGACCAGGCAGGGGAACTCCGAAGCGCAGCCTGACCACGTCGGGCCCGAGGATCAGCACGCCAACCACGCAGGCGCCTGCGACGGCGGCCGCGAGCGTCGGTCCTCGCTTTCCGCCGCTGGCCCTGCCGGCCGCGGCGCCCGTCGCCCTGCCCGTCAGCAGCGCCGCCAGGAGGGCCAGATACCCGAGGAACCCCTGCAACATCAAGAAGAGAACGAACGTGACCGTCCCGCCCAGTGCGCCGACGGCAACGCCTGCCGCGAGGGCCGCGGGCGTGAGCCGATACAGCAGAGGCACCGGTGTAAGACCGCAGGCGCGGCACTTCATTCCGACCGGCGTCTCGACCAGACAGTCCGGACAGATCGGCGTCCCGCAACTGGCGCACTGCAGTTCTGTCTCGACGTTCGGATGCGTCGCGCACTTCATGGAGAAAGGACCGTAGCAGACATTCGGCAAGGGTCCACTTGAATCATGCCTCGATGGTGAAGTGAGCCATTCGCGGGGGAGACTGGTATAATCTTGAAAGGACAGCAGCCGCTCATCTTTTCTCCTGAGGCGTTCTTATTCATCCATTCTTCTCTTCTTTTCGTCTAGACCAATCCTCGCGGCACGTCTCCTCAGGGCAGGTGAAGGACCATGACCGAACAGGCGCATGCAGACAAGGTCGCGCGGTTACAGACTGCTGTGCGCGAACTCCTGGGTACGCGGCAGTTGATCATCGTCAGCAATCGAGAGCCCTATATCCATCAGCGTGGACGGCGGGGTCTCGAAGTGGAGAGTCCGGCCGGAGGTCTGGTGGCCGCCCTCGATCCCGTCTTACAGGCTGTCGGCGGCGTGTGGGTGGCCTGGGGAAGCGGCGACTCCGATTTCGAGGTGGTCGACCTGCACGACCGCGTGCAGGTTCCTCCCGAGGCCCCGTCCTACACGCTCCGGCGTGTGCGCCTGACCAGGGACGAGGTGGAACGGTTCTACCACGGCTATTCGAATCAATCCCTCTGGCCGCTCTTTCATCTCGCGATGGACAAGGCCCGGTTCGCGCGCCGCAACTGGATCGCCTATCAGACCGTGAACCAGCGATTCGCCGGCGCCGTGGCGGAGGAGATCTCAACCGACGCCGTGGTATGGATTCACGATTACCATCTTGCCATGTGTCCTCACTTCCTGCGCCAGGTCCGCCCGGGACTATTCCTGATGCACTTCTGGCACATCCCCTGGCCGGCCTGGGACGTGTTTCGCATCTGCCCCCAGAGCGCCGATTTGATCGAAGGGCTGCTGGCCAACGACCTGCTGGCGTTCCATCTCCCGCGGCACGTGGAGAATTTCCTTGCGTGCGCCGAGCACGAGCTCGGCGCGGAGGTGGACCGGCAGGAAGGGATCGTCGAATACGCTGGCCACTACACGCGGGTGGCGGCCTTTCCCATCAGCATCGATGTGGAGGCCTGGGAACAGGTCGCCGTCTCCCGGGCCTGCGAACGCTGGATGGCTCGACTGCGCCACCGTTTCCGCCTGACCGACCGGCTCATCGGCGTGGGAGTCGACCGCCTTGACTACACCAAGGGGGTTCCCGAACGGCTCCGCGCGATCGACTTGCTCCTCCGGCGGACACCGGGGATACGCGGCCGGTTTGTTTTCATCCAGAAATCCGCGCCCAGCCGGACGCGGATCAAGGCCTATCGCGACCTGCAAACTCAGGTGGAGGCCGGGATCGAGCGGATCAACACGATTTATGGTTCAGAGAGTTGGACGCCTATTATCTACGTCCCACGCCCCCTACCACCGGCCGGAATGGCGGCGCTCTACCGGATGGCCGACGTCTGTCTGGTAAGCTCCCTCCAAGATGGGATGAACCTTGTGGCCAAGGAGTTTGCGGCGTCACAAGTGGATGACCGTGGGGTGCTGGTGCTCAGCGAACTGGCCGGCGCGGCCGATGAAGCGCCCTGGTCACTCGCCATTAACCCCTTCGATCCCGAGAATGTCGCGGCCGCGCTCTCGACCGCCTTGCAGATGCCGCAGGCCGAGCGGCGGGAACGGATGCAGCAAATGCGCGGCCACCTGCGGCAGCACGACATCTATCACTGGATGGAGCAGCACGTGCGTGCCGCCGCGCACCTGCTCGCTGGCAGAGCGGCGACGCGGCCCGTCTTTGCGGACGTTGAGCACATCAGGCAGGTTATGATGGCCCGCGAGCGCCTCGCCGTGCTTGTGGACTTCGACGGAACCCTCGCTCCGATTGCGGACCGTCCAGAAGACGCGGGGCTGCCGCCGTCGGTCCGGTCGCTGCTCGCGCGACTGGCCCGCCAACCGCAGTGCCTCGTCGCCGTGATCAGCGGCAGGGCCCTCCACGATCTGAGGCAGCGCGTCGGGCTCAGGGACGTGATCTACGTCGGCAACCATGGTTTCGAACTCGCCGGACCGGGCTGGTCCTCCGAGCGTCGGGAGGCCAGCGAGGTTCGGGAGTTCATCGCCGCCGCCTGCCAGCGCCTGCGGTATCGCCTACGTGGTGTTCGCGGCGTCCTCATTGAGGACAAGGGCCTGACGGCCAGCGTCCATTATCGGCTGGTGCGACGTGATCAGGTCGAGACGGTCCGCGAGGCTGTGCTCGAAGAGATCCGGCAGGTCCCTCCTGGACAACTTGTGATCCACCGGGGAAAGATGGTCTTAGAGATCAAGCCGGCCATCGATTGGGATAAGGGACGGGCAGCGCTCTGGCTGCTGGAACACACCCTGGGCGAGAACTGGAGGACGCGGTGTGCCGTCCTCTACGCGGGGGATGACCGCACGGATGAGGATGCGTTTCTTGCAATTGGAGAGGACGGCATCACGATCAAGGTTGGTCCTGGACCGTATCCCACAGCCGCGCGGTACATGGTCCGCGACGTGCCAGAGATCGCCAGGGTGCTGGAGAGCGTCCTGACATGGGCGAGATCGGCCGCCGCGGCGTTGAGCAAGATTGGATCGGGCTGACATGACCGACCAGACCTGGCATCAGGACGCGATCATCTACCAGCTTCACGTGAAATCGTTCTACGACAGCAACGCTGACGGCGTAGGAGACTTCCAGGGACTGGTGCGCAAGCTGGACTACCTGGAGACCCTGGGGGTGAACTGCCTCTGGCTGCTGCCCTTCTACCCGTCGCCATTGAGAGACGACGGGTACGACATCGCCGACTACTGTGACGTCCACGCATCGTTCGGCACGCTGGAAGACTTTCAGACATTTCTGGACGAGGCACACCACCGCGGCATGCGGGTCCTCATCGACCTTGTGCTCAACCACACATCCGATCAGCACCCCTGGTTCCAGGCGGCCCGTCGCGATCCCGCTTCGCCCTTAAGGCACTACTATGTGTGGAGTGATACCGATGAGCGCTACCCTCAGGCCCGCATCATTTTCAACGACACCGAGCGCTCCAACTGGACCTGGGACCCTGTCGCGAAGGCCTACTTCTGGCACCGGTTCTTCGGCCACCAGCCGGATCTCAACTTCGACAACCCGGCCGTCCAGGACGAGATCCTGCGCGTGGTCGCGTTCTGGCTTGACCGAGGGGTAGACGGGTTCCGCTGCGACGCCGTCCCCTATCTCTTTGAACGGGAGGCGACCAACTGCGAGAATCTGCCAGAGACCCACGCGTTCATGAAGCGGGTCCGCCGGTTCATCGACGACCGGTATGCCGGCCGGATCCTGCTCGCCGAGGCCAACCAATGGCCTGAAGATGTGGTGGCATACTTTGGCGAGGGCGATGAGTTCCACGCGGCGTTCCACTTCCCGTTGATGCCGCGTCTGTTCATGGCCATCCGCCAGGAAGATCGGCATCCTGTGGTCGATGTCCTGCGGCGCACCCCGCCCATTCCGGGTGGATGCCAGTGGGCGATCTTCTTGCGCAATCACGATGAGCTCACGCTTGAGATGGTGTCGGCCGAAGAGCGGACCTACATGTACCACGAGTATGCGCGGGATCCGCGGATGCACCTGAACCTCGGAATCCGCCGCCGTCTCGCGCCGCTGCTCGACAACAGCCGCCGCCGGATCGAACTGATGAACAGCCTATTGTTCTCGCTCTTGGGGACTCCGATCATCTACTACGGCGACGAGATTGGCATGGGGGACAACATCTACCTGGGCGACCGCAACGGGGTACGGACGCCCATGCAGTGGTCGGCCGACCGCAATGCGGGATTCTCGCGCACCGACCCCGAGCGCCTCTACCTGCCCCCGATCGAGAACCCGCTATACCACTACGCGGCTGTGAACGTCGATGCGCAGCAGCGTAGCCCGGCGTCACTGGTGAATTGGATGAAGCGGCTCATCGCCATCCGCAAGCGGTTTCCGGTTTTCGGTCGGGGAACGTGCGAACTCCTGGAGCCCGCGAACTCGCGGGTGCTTGCCTACCTGCGCCAGGATGGGGAAACCACCATCATGTGCGTGGCGAACCTCTCGCGCTTCGTGCAGCCGTGCGAGGTCGACCTTCGGCGGTTCAAGGGGCTGGTCCCTGTCGAGCTCTTCGGTGAGACCCCGTTCCCCGCCATTGGTGAACTCCCATACTTTCTCACGCTCGGCCCCCACAGCTTCTACTGGTTTCGGCTTGCCGCAGACTCACGGTGAGTCGGGGGACGGCCTGTCACGCGCTACCGCCCCAGTCGTTTCATCGCCTCCTGCTGGAATCTGCGCTCGACCATCGCTTCTAGCGGAATCGGCGCGGCATAGTCGGCCAGTCCCGCGTCGCGAAACGTCTTCTCCATGTCGACAATCGTGCCGGTGACGATGCGCATGTCCGGGTCGTACAACAGCGGCGGTTCGGCCTGGAGCACCTCATCGCGCACGCCGGTGTACTTCTTGTAGGCGGCCACGTTCTCGGGATCGAGATAACCGGATCCTTGCATCGCCCGTGCCGCCTGCATCAGGGCCATCAGGAATCGCGTGGCCACATCAGGCTTGTTGCGCATGAATCCGCCCGAGAATGCGAACACCGTCGTCGCCGTCCCCGGCGCGAAGTTCTCGAGGATCGACCGCGCCTGGAACTGCGCGAGTGCCGCCGCGGCGAAGGGCGAACCGGTGAGTGCCGCGTCCACGCGCCCGGCGCGCAGGGCCGGCCCGTGATCGGGATTCGCCAGGTTGACGAGCTCGAAGTCGCGCGGCCCGATCCCGCCGCGGCGGGCGCCGATGAGAAACAGGTAGTGCCCCGCCGACCCGGCGCCTCCGGCAATCGCCACGCGGCGCCCCTTCAGATCGCGGACCGACCGCACGTCGCCTGAGTCGAAGAGATCCACGCGCGTTAGGATCTTCGTGCCATGGCGCTGGCCCCAGGACGAGGTGGACGCGGCGATCCGCATCTCGAGCTTGCGGTTGAAGGCATTGAAGATCGACGCCGCCAGGCCGATGGCGCCGACGTCGAGGCGATCCTGGGCCAGGAAGGCGACCGCCTCGGTCCCCGACGCGACCCGCTGCAAATCGACCTCGATGCCCTGCTGCTGCATGTACCCGCGCTCCATCGCCACATAGAGCGTCGCGAAGTTGATCAACGGGACATGCGCGACGACGACCTTCTCGGTCCGCGGCGCCGACGCTGCTGGGATGGCGGGAGCGGCGAGCATGGCGGAGGCCGCGAGCGTGAGGATCATGGCGAGCACCACCGCCGTCCGCCCCAGCGCGCCGCGACGCCGGACATTATCCATGATCAATCCTCCCTTCGGGCGTGCGGTCGTCCTCCTGCCACGGCATCACGCGGTGGCCGATCCAGCGGACGGCCGCGTAGGACAGTATTCCCAGTGTACTGATGACGATGAACCCCGCAAACATCTCCTCCGGCCGGAGCGTGTTCCAGGCAAACCAGATGAAATACCCGATGCCCTGCTGCGCCGCGACGAACTCGGCGGCGATGACCACGATGAGCGCGGTACCGAGTGCGAGCCGCAGCCCTGTGAAGATGGCCGGCAGGGCGCCCGGTAGGATGATGTGCGCGAACATCTGCAGGCGCCGGGCGCCGAAGGCCCGGCCCGCTTCCAGATAGATCGGCTCGACGCCGACCACCGCCGCGGTAGTGTTGATGATGATGATGAAGAACGTGGCGATGGCGACGATCGCGATCTTCGACGTCTCGCCCAGGCCGAAGATCAGCATGACCAGCGGGAGGATCGCCACCTTGGGGAGGACATAGAGCGCCGAGATGACCGGGTCCAGCGCCACGCGCAGCGGTCTGATGGTGCCCAGGAGCAGACCGGCGGCGATCCCGCTGGATGCGCCGATCGCAAATCCCCCCAGGACGCGGACCACACTCACCACCGTGTGCCGGACCAGTGTGCCGTCGCCGATGAGGCGGCCAAAGGTGGCGATCACCAGCGACGGTGGCGGGAAGAACCGCGCGTCCAGCAGCCCGACTCGTACGGCGCCCTCCCACAGCGCGATCAATAGCACCGGCGCACCGACCGCCAGCAGCCGGTCGCGCGCCTCCCCGCTCATGCGCGAGTCTCCATTCCGCGCCGCCCGCCGCCCACGGTCCTGATGCCCATCGACGCGATCGCCTCGTCGCGCAGCGCCTCCCAGATCCGGTACGAGAGGCTGGCGAACTCCGGCGACGCCATGACCTCGATCCCCCGTGGCCGCGCGAAGGAGACGGTAAACGTCGCCTTGGGTTTCCCCGGCCTCGCGGTCATCAGCACCACGCGGTCGCCCAGCAGGATGGCTTCCTCGATGTCATGGGTGATGTAGACGACCGTCTTGCGGTCGGCGTCCCACAGCCGCAGCAGTTCGTCCATCAACAGCAGCCGCGTCTGCGCGTCGAGCGCGCCCAGCGGCTCGTCCATGAGCAGGACCTCGGGATCGTTGGCGAAGGCCCGGGCGATACCGACCCGCTGGCGCATCCCCCCGGAGAGCTGCCGTGGATACGCGTCGGCGAAGTCGCGCAGGCCGACCCGGCCGATCCAGTCCTGCGCGGCGGCCTCGCGCGCGGCCCGGGGCGCGCCGCGCATCTCCAGCCCGAACACGACGTTCTCGAATACCGTCTTCCAGGGGAAGATGGCGTACTCCTGAAAAACCAGGCTGTGCAAGGGTTTGCCGCGGTCGCCGCCCGTGATCGTGACCTCTCCGGACGTCTGGGGGATCAGACCCGCCACGATGCGCAGGAGCGTGGATTTGCCGCACCCCGACGGTCCGACGACGCAGACGAACTCTCCCTCGTCAACGTGCAGCGACACCCGATCGAGGGCCACGACGGGTTGGCGGCGGCCCTGATAGACTTTGGCCACGTTGCTGATGACGATCTTTGGAGGCATCGGCTTGGGGTTCTGCGCGCCGGCGGTCCACTCCTCGGCGGACGGGGATCCGTGGAGGCGAGAGTCGGGCATTGAATAGTTATTCGGGAATGTGTATGATTATTCAAGCCGTAAAAGAGAGGGGAGCGGGCGATGCGGGCAGTCCTGGCCCTCGACGACGGCCTGGTGCTGGCGGGCGAGGCGATCGGCGCGACCGGGTCGAACGGCGGCGAGGTCGTCTTCACCACCAGCCTGACCGGTTATCAGGAAGTCCTCAGCGATCCATCGTACCGGGGCCAGATCGTCGTCATGGCCTATCCTTTGATCGGTAATTACGGGTTCAGTGACGCCGCGCTTGAGTCAGCCCGGCCCCAGGCGGCGGGGTTCGCAGTCCGGTGGGCCGCTCCTGACGCTGGCCACCTGTACGCCGGCAGTCCTCGCGCCCTCGGCGATTTAGACACGTACCTCCGCGCATGGAATGTGGTGGGAATCGCGGGCATCGACACCCGGCGACTGGTGCGCCACCTCCGCAGCGCTGGCGTCAGATGCGGCATCATCACGACGGACGATGAGTCGCCGGGCGACCTGACCGCCAGGGCCCGCGCGGTGCCGGACCTGGGTGAACTGGACCTGGTGGCCCAGGTCTCGACGCCGCAGATCATCCGCTGGCCCGGAGACGGTCCGCGGATCGCGGTTCTCGACTGCGGCGTCAAGCAGGGGATCGTGAACAACCTGCGTGCCCGGGGGTGCGAGGTGGTCGTCTTCCCGCACGATTCGCCGACAGACGACATTCGCCGGGAATCGCCCGCCGGGTTGGTCATCACGAACGGGCCGGGCGATCCTGCACGCCTGCGGGGGATCGCCGCGGAGGTGTGCGCGTTGTGGGACGCGATGCCGGTCATGGGCATCTGCCTCGGGCACCAGATCCTGGCGATCGCTGCCGGGGCGACGACCTTCAAGCTGCCCTTCGGGCACCACGGCTCCAATCATCCTGTCCGCGACGAGACGACGGGCCGCGTCGCCATTACCACGCAGAATCACGGGTACGCCGTGGACGAGACATCACTGGGCGGCACTGGGTTCGATGTGACCCACCACAATCTGCACGACCAGACCGTCGAGGGGATGAGACATCGAAGCCTGCCGATCTTCTCGGTTCAATATCATCCTGAGGGCCGGCCGGGCCCGCAGGATTCCGCGGCGCTTTTCGACCGCTTCCTCGAGATGGTAGCGGCCCATGCCTAGCCTGCCCGCGGCGATCACGGCGCTCGGCGCTGGCGGTGCTGCGGCAGCGCAGCGCGCGCCCGTGTCTTTGGCCGCGCTCACCCCCGGCGCTCCTGCGAGTCTCTCGAAGGTCCTCATCATCGGTTCCGGGCCGATTATCATCGGCCAGGCTGCTGAGTTCGACTACTCCGGCACCCAGGCATGCCGTGCGCTCCGCGAGGCCGGCCTGGAGGTTGTCCTGGTCAACAGCAACCCGGCAACGATCATGACCGACGCCGAGGTGGCCGACCGCGTCTACATCGAGCCGCTCATCCCCGAGGTGATTGCCGACATCATCGCGAGCGAGCGGCCGGAGGGCCTGCTGGCGACGATGGGGGGGCAGACGGGTCTCAACCTGGCGATCGCGCTGCATGAGCAAGGGGTGCTGGAACGCTGGGGCGTCCGTGTGCTGGGCACGCCGCTTGACGCCGTCGCGCGCGCCGAAGACCGCGAGTTGTTCAAGATGACGATGACGGCGCTGGGCGAACCGGTGCCAGAATCAGAGACGGTCGCCTCGGCGGACGAAGCGGTGGCAGCGGCGATGCGCATCGGCCTGCCGGTGGTCGTGCGGCCTGCGTTCACGCTCGGCGGGAGCGGAGGAGGGATTGCCGCCACCCTCGACGAGGTGCAGACGATCGCCCGCCGGGGCCTCAGCCTCAGTCGCATCGGCCAGGTGCTGGTGGAACGCTCGGTTGCCGGCTGGAAGGAGATCGAGTACGAGGTGCTGCGCGATGGCGCCGACAATGCCATCGTTGTGTGCAACATGGAGAACGTAGACCCGATGGGCGTGCATACGGGCGACTCGATCGTCGTCGCTCCCAGCCAGACCCTGACCGATCATGAGTATCACCTGCTTCGGAGCGCCGCGCTGCGGATCGTCCGCGAGATCGGCATCCAGGGCGCCTGCAACGTGCAATTCGCGCTAGAACCGGTGGGGGCCGCATCCCGCGGACCCGCAGGCCCAGGTGTTTCACCACGCTACTACGTGATCGAGGTGAATCCCCGCGTCAGCCGCTCGAGCGCGCTTGCCAGCAAGGCAACCGGCTACCCGATCGCGCGTGTGGCGGCGCAGATCGCGCTCGGCCGGCGTCTCGATCAGATCACCAACGCCATTACCGGCGGAACGGCGTGCTTCGAGCCGGCGCTCGACTACGTCGTCGTCAAGATCCCGCGGTGGCCCTTCGACAAGTTCCCGGGCGTGGACCGGACCCTGGGCACGCAGATGAAATCCACCGGCGAGGCGATGGCGCTGGGCCGCACACTCGAAGAGGCGCTCCTCAAAGGCGTTCGCTCGCTGGATCTCGGCGCGATCGGGCTCTGGCATCGCATGGTGGAGGAGTGGTCCGACGAGGACGTCTGGACGCGCATCCGCACGCCGCATGAGCACCGGCTCTTCGCGTTGGCGGAAGCGCTGCGGCGTGGGGCGACCCCGCAGGAACTCGAGGCGGCCAGCCGGATCGCCCCGTTCTTCATCGGGGCCGCCGCGAGGATCGTGGCGGCCGAGCGCAGGCTGCGCGAGCAGGGGGCCGGGAGAGCTGATCCCGACCCGCTGACCAGCAGCGCACTGCGCGACCTGCTGCGACTCGGCTTCGATGATCGCGCGATCGCGCATTTCTCCGGCCACACCGCCCGGGACGTCCGCGCGCGCCGGCTCGCGCTCGGCCTGCGGCCGACATACAAGTGTGTGGACACGTGCGCGGGCGAATTTCCGGCTAAAACGCCTTACTACTACAGCACCTACGAAGACGAAGATGAAGTGCCGCCCGCAAAGATCCGCGCCGCCGTGATCCTGGGCTCCGGTCCGATCCGCATCGGCCAGGGCATCGAGTTCGACTACTGCACGGTGCACGGCATCCTGGCGCTCAAGCGGGCCGGGTGGGAAGCCATCGTCATCAACAACAATCCTGAGACCCTCTCCACAGATTTCGATATCTCGGACCGCCTCTACATCGAGCCGCTGACGCCCGACGACGTCCGCGCGGTGGTCGAGCGCGAAGGCGCGCAGGGGGTGCTGGTGCAGTTCGGCGGGCAGACGCCGCTCGTCGCCGCCATCCCCCTCGCACGAGGCGGCGTGCGCGTCCTCGGCACGTCGGTCGAGAGCCTGGACATCTCAGAGGACCGCCGCAAGTTCGCCGCGCTGCTGCGTGAACTGGACATCCCGCAGCCTAACGGTTGGACCGCGACATCTCTGGACGAGGTCATGGCGATCGGCGCGCGCGAGGGTTTGCCGCTGCTCGTACGGCCTTCATATGTGCTGGGCGGACGCGGCATGGTGGTCGCCCGCACGATGGACGTCCTGCGCGAGGCCGCGATCGAGGCGCTGGCCGGTGAGGCGGGACCGGTCCTGCTTGATCGCTACCTCGAAGGGCTAGAGGTTGAACTCGACGCTGTCGCCGACGGGACCAATCTCCTGGTTCCGGCGCTCATGGAGCAGATCGAGCGTGCCGGCGTGCACTCGGGCGACAGCATGGCGCTGCTGCCGGCCCGGTCGGTGCACCCGGATACGGCGCGCGTGATCGTCGATTACGCGGCGCGGATCTCCTGGGCCCTCCACGTCCGCGGATTCCTCAACATCCAATTCGTCATCTGGAAGGGCGAGCCGTACGTTCTGGAGGTGAATCTGCGCGCCAGCCGGACCGTCCCGTTTGTCAGCAAGGCCACTGGAGTGCCGCTGGTCCGGCTCGCGACTGAAGTCATGCTCGGCCGTTCGCTGACGGAGTTCGGCTACGGGGGCGTGGCCCTGAGGCCCGCGCCCGCGGGCTGGGCGGTGAAGGCGCCGGTCTTCTCGAGCGGCAAGCTGTTCGGCGCCGATCCGTTGTTGGGTCCGGAGATGCGGTCCACCGGCGAGGTGATGGGCGCCGGGCCCACCGCGGCTGCGGCGCTGCGGAAGGCGTTCGTCGCCGCGGGAGTTCCACCCACGCTGGCGCGCTCGCTGCTGCTGTCGGTCGCGGATCACGACAAGACGGAGGCGGCGGACCTGGCCGCCGCCGCCCTTGCCGCGGGATTCGAACTCGTCGCCACCCCTGGCACGGCTGACGCGCTGGTGGCGGGAGGCGTTCCCGTGCGCGCCGTCGACGCCGGGGAGGCCGTCGCCCTGGTCCGCGGCGGCAGGATCGGCGTGGTCGTGAACACGCCGACGCGCGGATACGTCACCGATCGCGCGGGCTTTGCGTTGCGCCGCGCCGCCTTCGAATTGAACGTCCCCACGCTCACGTCCCTCGACTCGGCACGCGCCCTGATCGAGGCGTTCGCGTCGTAGTCGAGGCGTCCGCCTTATCATCCGGCAGGATGGGTTTCTCCAATTCAAGAAGCCCTTCAACGGTGGCAATCAACCCTGAGCAAAGCGAGGACACAGGTGTGAGTTCCCCACGTGCAAGCCAGCACATCCCGGCGGCCTCCCCATCGCCGGGCTGCCACGTCATTGCGTCGCCGGCGACGAGCCCGGTCACGTTCCTCGAGTTCAGCGTGATGGCGCTTCCCGCCGGCGGGGCGCCGCTCACCTGGGAGTCGCGCGACCGCGAGGCGGTACTGTATCTGATCGGCGGGTTCTGCGAGATTACCGTGTCCGGGGCCGCGGGCGCGCTCACCGGCGTGCTCGACTCGCGGCTGTCGTTCTTCGACGGCCTGCCGTCCGCGGTCTTCGTGCCCGCGGGATCGCGCGTCGGTCTTCACAGCCCGAAGGGTGAGGCGCGCCTGGCGCTCTTCGCGGCGCCCCCCCTCGGCGACCGGCGGCCGCGGCTGATCGGTTCGCACGAAGTCAGCTCGCGCACCGTCGGCAAGGAGAACTGGTCCCGCCGAGTGGTCAGCGTAGTGGACGAACACGTTGCCAGCCGGCTGCTTGTCGGCGAGACGATCAATCCGGCCGGCAACTGGTCAAGCTATCCGCCCCACAAGCACGACACCACGGTCCCGGGACGCGAGGCCCCGATGGAGGAGATCTACTACTACCTCGTCGACCGGCCGGACGGTTTCGGTCTCCAGATGGTCTATACACCGCTGGATGCTCCGGAGCCCTTTGAGCATGTCTACCGCGTGCGCGACGGTGACACCGTTGTGATCCCGCGCGGCTATCATCCGGTCGTCGCGGCGAGCGGCTATCAACTCGCCTACCTGTGGGCGATTTCCGGCGAGCGTGTCGTGTACAGAGCCTGGTCGGACGATCCGGCGCACGCCTGGTTGAACCGGCCGTGACGCGTGACGGACGCCGCCCCCGGGCCTAAGAGGTGGCCCCGCCGCCTGCGGTGGTTCCGCCGTCTACAGCGATCGTCTGCCCGGTGATGTAGCCCGCGTCCACTCCCGCCAGGAAGACCACGAGGGCCGCCACATCTTCGGCCGTCCCCATCCGGCCCATCGGGATGACCTCGACGAGTTTCTTCCTCGTCTCCTCAGGTAGTTCGGCGACAATGCCCGAGTCGATGGCGCCCGGCGCCACGGTGTTCACCGTCACACCCGCGCGGGCGAGTTCGCGCGCCAGGACCTCCGTCAAGCCGATCAAACCGGCCTTGGCCGCTGAGTAGTTGGCCTGCCCGGCATGCCCGGTGATCCCGGCGATCGAGCCGATGTTGATGATGCGTCCGCTGCCGCCGGCCAGCAGGTGCGGGAGGGCGTGCCGGCAGCAGCGCATGGCCCCGGTCAGATTCGTGTCAACGACGGCCTGCCAATCGTCGGGCTGCATCCGAAGTGCGAGCACATCGCGCGTGATGCCGGCGTTGTTGACCAGGACATCCAGCCGGCCGAAACGCGCGACCGTCTCGGCCACGAACCGCGCGACGTCGGCGTCGGAACGCACGTCGCCCTGAAGAGCACTCACGTCCCCGGCCCCGGTGAGTTCAGAGATGAGCGCCTGCGCGCCGGTCGAGTTGGAACGGTAGGTGAAGGCCACGCGGTACCCGGCGCGGACCAGGGCGATCACCATGGACCGGCCGAGTCCCGACGAGCCGCCGGTGACGAGGGCTGCCCTGGACTCGATGGTCACGTGCGGCGAGCGACTACCTGCATCCAGATGCGTGGGACCGCCTGCAGGCGGAGTTCCTGGAAGGTCTGCCGGACGCCCACCTTGAGCGCCTCGGTGCCGATCTCTAGGGGGACGCCGGGCAGCGCCCCCTCGATGAACATCGAGAACTCGCTGATGTCCTCCCAGGCCTGGCAGTTGAGTTGCTTCTCCTGGAACTCGATCTCCGTCTCGGC
>JBGPLF010000063.1:0-16923 GCA_041486265.1 bacterium | reverse complement strand
TCCGTAGTCGTACACATCATCGACCAGTCCGAGCGCCAGGAAGACGAGCCCGCCCAGGAGCACCCAGAGAACCTCCGGGGTCGGGCCGAAGAAGATGAGGACCGTGCTGGCAACCGCGCCAAAGACTGCCAGGCCTCCCAGGAGCGGCGTCGGGCGCCAGTGGATCTTCCGGCTGGAGGGTTGATCTACGACGTGCCACCGCAGCGCGAGGGCGCGCACGAGGGGTGTCAGGCCCAGGGTGAGCCCAAAGGCGAACAGGAGGCCTATCGACGCCATGTAACCCAGCTACTTCCCGAGTGCTTCCAGGGCTCGCCTCGCCTCAGTAGCAAGGGAGGCCGCCGGATCGAGCCGGAGCGTCTCGCGCAGTTCCTGTTGTGCATTCAGCGTCGATCCCGATCTTGCATACGCCAGACCCAGGTGGTAGTGACTCAGGGCGTTGGTCGTGAGCCGCTCGACGCTCTCGCGGAGCAGATCGATGGCGCTGCCGTAGTCGCCAAGCTTGTAGTAGACCCACCCAAGGGTGTCCGCGATCTGCGGGTCGTCCGGTTGAATCTCCCGCGCGGTCCGCGCCAGCCTTAAGGCCTGTTGCAGGTCCCCGCCATATTCGGCGAGCGAGTAGGCGAGGTTGTTGGCGGCAGGTGCGAATCGCGGGTCGAGCTTCAGGGCCTGCTCGTATGCGGCTTGCGCCTCGGCATGCCTTTTCTGCCCCTCCATAACCATGCCGACCATCAAGTGGGGCACCGGCGATTGCGGCGCCACCTTGGCAGCCTGCTCAAACTGAGCGAGCGCCTGCGCGGGCGATCTCGTCTCCGCGTACATGCGTCCGAGGCTCAGGTAGGACGTCAGTTGATGGGGGTCAAGCGCGATCGCTCGCTCGTAACCATCCTCGGCCTTCGCGTATTGCTTCTCAGCGAAGTAGACGGATCCTAACACCTCGTACACGGCGGCGCTGCGAGGAACACGGCCAATCTGCGCCAGCACCCGAGCCACAGCCTTGTCCGGAGCGCCAGCGCGCAGATCGATCGAGGCCAGCTGTTGGAGCGCGGGCGCGTAGTCAGGTTGACGGGCAAGCGCCGCCTCGAAGGCCGCAGCCGCCTGGCTGTCTTGCTTGACGGCCAGGTGGGCTCCTCCCAACTTTAGGAGCGGCAGTGGGTTCTCGGGCGCCATACTGGCTGCCTGCCGGAAGCGGTCTGCCGCGAGGTCTGGTTTACGTTGGGCGAGTAGGATATCGCCCATGAGGAGCTGCCCCTGCAAATTGCGCGGATCGAGGGTGAGCACCTGCTGGGCAGCGCGCTCGGCCTGCGCGAGGTCGCCCAGCCGGACGTTGACAGTCGCAAGCGCCATATGGATCCCGGCTGTCCGCGGGCTGAGATTCGCGGCGGTGACGAACTCCCCGCGGGCCTCAGACAGGTGTCCCTGAAAGGCGAGCAGCTCTCCAAGGTAGAAGTGGCTTTCCGCACTCGATGGCGCTGCGCTGACCGCTGCGCGGATCTCCCGTTCCGCATCCGCAAACTGTTTGCGGGCCAGGTGGAGCTTGCTCTGGAGGATATGTCTGGCCGCCGCGGCATCGTTGGGCATGCGCGAGATCAGCGATTCGACCTCACCAAGCCGCCCCAGGCTCAGCAGGATGTCCACCTGTCGCTGGACGACCCGCGCATCACTTGGGGCGACCCGGGCGGCGCGCTGGTAGATCGCCAGGCCTTCTTGCTGCCTGCCGGTCAACAGGTAGAGGTCGCCGAGCGCCTCCAGAACCTGTAGGTTCGAAGGCAGCGCCGCCGCGGCCGAAACCAGCACGCGCTCAGCCGCGTCCCGCCGCCGGACGTTCCACAGGTATTGGGCGAGCGCCAGGTGCGCCTCGGGCGAGTCGGGGACGGCGCGGAGCGCCTCGCTATATGTCTCCACTGCGGCCGCGGGATCATTCCGCGCGATGTGGATCCCGGCGAGCAACAGGTAACCCTGCGCCTCGTGAGGGTGCTCGGTGACCGCCCGGCGCGCTGCCTGGAGCGCCGGCTCCCAGACTTTCTCTGCAGCGTAGCTCTGCGCCAGCAGCAGCGTAGCCGGCAGGTTGTTGGGCGCACCTTTGAGCACCAGCATCGCCCGCCCGCGAGCGGCCACGGGTTGCCGGGCGGCCAAGAGCAGTTCCCCCATCGCCAGCTGGGCGTCGACGCGCCCAGGAGCCAGTTCCGTTGCTCGTGTCAGCGCGTCGAACGCGGGCTTCCCTTGCCCCAGCGCAATGTTCGCGCGGCCCAGCTGGTAGAAGGCGTCGGCGAAGCGATCGTCGAGTCGTACGGCGTTGGTGAACTCGATAACGGCCGCGGAGTACTTGCCGTTCTTCATGGAGACCAAGCCCCGCTTATAATAGCTCTGCTTCTCGGCGACCGGATTGCGAGTCACCATCACACCGCCGACGACACCGATCGCCGCAATCAGCACGGCGATCACCGCAATCAGCATTCGAGTCCGGCGCGTCATCAGGATGCCTCCCCTCCACGCGTCTATTCGGGCAGATGCCCGCGGAGCACCGGCACAAATACCTTCGCGAACGCCCCGGCCCGCTGCCAGGCCTCATCCTCCGTTGTGGCCAGAGGCGCGGTGACCCTGACCACGGCACCATCGGATCGGCGCTGGAGCAGCGACCGCTCAACCTGCTCGATCTTGCTGCGCACGGGATCGTGCGTGACACGGGCTCCCTGCTGGTACCAGTACAGCACCGCCATCAGGCTGCCATCCTGCCGAACTCCGGCCCGGTTGACCTCAATGGGGCCCATCGGAAGGTCAATCCGCTGGACGTCTGTCGCCACGATCTGACACCCCGCCTGACACGCGGCAAGCACCTGACCGCGCGTCGACTGGCGCGTGTAGTATCCGACGTACACCAGGACAATCCGTCCATTCTCATCCACGTACCGGCGGTTCAGGACCTCATCGGGGCGCGCCCGCCGGACGAGCTCGGGATCGACCTGCTCGACCCGCCCCGTCCAGGCCTCGATCCGCAACGGCACATCGTGTAACGGGACCCTCAGCGGTACGGCCTGTCCGAGCAACACGTCCGACACGAGCGCGGCCAGCGCGAGCGTGCACATCGCCACCCCATACCGCCACGCGATCACGCCCCCGCCCTGCGCATCTCCCGCGTCCCGGTCCCGGGAAGACGTCCCAGGACCGTGGCCAGGCTCAGCAGAAGGAGGGTGGCGATGACGAAGACCATCCATCCTGACACTGTGTGAAACGTCCCCTCGTAGATGCCCATCGCGATGTTCAGCGTCACCCGGATCGCGTTGGCCAGCATGGCGATCGGCACCACCGCAGCCACAACGAGGACACGGTGCGTCCACCGCCGCTGGGTCATGTAGGCGAGCAGGACGCCGGTCGCACCCAGAGCGATGATCGAGCGGAAGCCGCTGCAGGCTTCGGCGACCTCGAGGCGTACGGTTGGAAGGTCGATGTAAATTCCTTGCAGGAGCACGGGATAGCCGAGCTGGCGGAGCACCTCGGTCGAGAAGCGGGCTGTAAAGAGTTGCAGCGGCCAGGTAAGATGCTCCACGAGCCGCGCCGGCGGCGGGATCATGAGCGCAAGAAACGCGATGGGGAATGCCAGGATCCTCGCCCTCGTCCATCCTCCGAGGAACAACGCAAGGCCGACCAGCACCGCGATGAGTGATCCCCGCGTCGCGAGTTGGATCCCACCCGCCCGGCCAAGGACGAGCGTCGTCAGCCCGACAAGCAGGATAAGGTATCCCCACCACGAGGAACCCGGAGGCGCCAATCGGAGTGCCGCCCTGCGATCCCAGGCGAGATAGGCCGCCACGCCGGGGATGTAGTATCCATAGCCGAACGTCGTGTCAACCGCCCATTGCGTCGCCAGGTCGGCCATGACAGACCAGTACAGATACCCCAGCAGCCCTGCCAGGGCCAGGATCCCCCATCCCGTCGCGTGCCGCGTCATGCGCATATGAGGCCGCCACCACGGAGCTTCCCGGCCAAGGGTACTCCTGGCCTTCGTCAGTCCGAATGATCCCGACGTATCGTCTGGGGGAGTCCAGTCCGGCGGCTGGTCTCGCCGATTGAATAGATCGTCCGCTCGTGCCTAACGTCCCCGGGAGCGCCTCGCCAGAGCGGCGGGCTTAGCCTTCCAGGCCGTGCTTTACCGCGTAGGTCGCGGCCTGCGCGCGATTGCGGACACGCAGCTTTTGGTAGATCGACCGAAGGTGACTCTTGATCGTGGACTCCGAGAGATGCAACTTCATGGCAACCTCTTTGTCGGCCAGGCCCTGCGTGATCTCTCGCAGCACGTCGATCTCGCGCTCCGTCAATCCTGGCCCGCGACGGAAGTTGAAGAGCATCGCCTCTTGCTCATTCACTGCGAGGCGCTCCACCATCTTGCGCGCGATTGCGGAATGGATGGCCGTCCCATTGGAACTGACAGCTCGGATGGCCCGGGCGAGGTGCTCGGGCGGAATATCCTTGAGTACGTACCCAATCGCGCCGGCCTTGACGGCCTTCATGACTGTGTCCTGGTCGTCGTAAATCGTGAGCATGAGCACCTGCGTCTCTGGACAGGCCTGTTTGATCAGGCGTGTAGCCTCGATGCCACTGCCATCCGCCAGATGGATGTCCATCAAGACCACATCGGGCTTGAGCTCGACGGCCTTGCGGGTGGCTTCTTTGACACTGCCGGCCTCTCCGACAATGGCCATGTCCGCTTCCGGCTGCAACAGCGCCCGCAGGCCCGCGCGAACCACGCCATGGTCGTCGACGATCATGACACGGACAGGCATGTCTGTATCCTCCCTTCCTTCGATCTCGAGTGCCGATCACCGATCGGGCGGATCTCCGATGAGGCGTCGACCTCGGCTAGGCCTTGGCGCCTCCGCCGTTCGGGACGGCCCGGGCAAAAGGCTGCCAGGCAGGATGTCGATCGGCAGGTGGAGCGGCAGACGGGTTTCCACGAGGGTTCCGGCATTCGACTGACTCGTGATGGTGACCTCGCCACCGGCGAGGCGCGCGCGCTCCCGAATCAGGTAGAGCCCGAAGTGCTTGCGCGTCCGCGCCTTCCGCTCGGTGGCCTTTGGGTTGAAGCCGACCCCGTCGTCGCGGACAATGCCGGTCACGGCGTCGTTCTTCACCTGAATGTCCACCCACACATTGCGTGCGTTTGCATGTTGTGCTGCGTTGGTCAGGGCCTCGCCAACGATTCCGGCCACGATCTCTTCAACTTCTGGAAGGTTGGAGAGATCCGGCAGCGGCCCGACGTGTATCCGCATGTTGCTTGAGCGCGCGGCGGACTGCAGCAGGCGCTCCAGCCGGCGCGTGAGCCCGGATGCCACTGGAGTGGAGGATGCTAGCGGCACGATGGCGGTGCGGATCGAGTCGATGGCCGCCTCGGCAAAGCGAACACCGTCCGTGAGCGGCTGGAACGCGGCGTGGTCTCGCTCCAGGCCGCGATGGGCCTGCCTCAAGGAGTTCAGCGCACATGTTGCGAACTGCAGCGCGCCGTCGTGGATATCTGAAGCCAGCCTGCGGCGCTCTCGCAGGATGGCCTGCCCGGCATCAGGGGGGCGAGCCTCCTGGACGGCGAGGGCACTCGATGGTTTGCGCGGAGTTGATGGCGCGCGGCGCTCCCGAACCACGTAGGCGAGCGTCAACACCGCCGCGGCTTTGAGGATGAATACCAGAGCGTTCATCATGCCGACTCCCCCAAGACCACCCGTTCCGGCATTGACGGGGAAGTTGGTCTCGACCCCTACGGGGTTGCGACCCCACTACTCCCACGCGTTTCGTGACTGCGAGTAGCCGGGGGCAACCCTATTCAAGGGCCGGTGACTCTGGTACGTCCTATTCGGTTGGCCCGTCGCCGGGAGCAACCCTTACCCTCTCGACCCGGTGAATGTGCCCAATACGACGTCCTCCTTCGGATTCCTCCTTTCGCATGCGCAAATCGATGGCGTTCATTCGAAGAGAGGAGGACCCTCATTCGAATGACGCCGAGATTCCACCGGATGGGTCAAGGGGGGCCGGCCGGCCGTGAGGAACGGAGTGCCTGCAACACACCGACGGAGGGGAGGCGGACTGTGGGGGGTGTGCGGGTCTTGACCGTCGATGACATGACCCTCGTCCGGCAGGGCATCCTGAGCCTCCTGAAAGATCGCGACTCAGTGGAGGTTATCGGCGAGGCAGCGGACGCCCAGGAGGCAGCGGACCTGGTCCAGCGGCTCGATCCTGACGTCGTCCTCCTCGATCAGAGTCTGCCGGGCTTAGATACGCCGGAGACCATCACCCTACTCAAGGAGCGGTGTGCGCGCGTGGAGGTGATCGTCCTGTCGGAGGTCCCGGATGAGGAGCGGGCCTTCCGCGCCCTGGAAGCCGGAGCCAGCGCCTACGTGCTCAAGGACATCAACCCCGAAAACCTCATTCGCGCGATCCTCGGGGTCTGCAACGGGCGAACATTCATGCATCCGGGGCTCACCCGTCAACTGGTCGACCGCTTCCGGGTGTTGATGCGCGAGCGCGCCAGCCAGACCGACGGCCATCTGGCGGGGCTGACCAGCCGGGAGCTGGAGGTCGTCATTGAGATGGCGAAGGGCGACACCGACCGGGAGATTGCTCAGAAGACTTCGCTCGCCGAGTCTACAGTCAAGAGCCACATCCGGTCGATCTTGCGAAAGATGGGGGCGCGCAATCGCACCCAGGCGGTGGTATGCATTCTGCGCAAGGGCTTGATGCGCTGATCTTACCGACGGGGCGTCAGGAGTATGGGAACCCCAGACAAGACGAGACACAAGCCGGTGGAAATCAGTGTCCAGGCGCGTCTGTGCGCCGACGGCAGATACCGGAGCGTCGGTGACCTGATCCCTTACCGCTCGGTCCTCTGGATGGTGAAGGGGATATATCTGGTCGCCACGCGCTCGGGCGAGTCGGAGCTCTACTACATCCTGGGTGAGACTTCCCCGTCCTTCGATCAGGCCTTTGATGAGTAGTTTGAAGATCTGCGACGGGAAAGTGAGGTGGGGGACATGATCAGGCATACGAGCCCTCTTTTGGGCCGCTCGCTCGTGATTCTTGCGGTGGTCGCCGTACTGCTGGTGACCCTTTCGGCCACCGGGGCGCGCTCCCAGGAGTACGCGGCGCGTGCAGGCGATGTCCTGGACGTCGTCGTCATCGGCGACGGCGATCTCAGTCGACTGGTGACGGTCTCGCCCGAAGGCAGTATCTTCCTGCCGATGGTTGGTAACGTCAACGTGGTGGGGCTGACACTCAAACAGATAGAAGATCGGTTGGTTGATCTCCTCAAGAAGTTCATCAAAGAGCCCAAGGTCGTCGTCACCCTGCGGCAGGGCACGACCGATAAGGACTTCGTATACGTGTTGGGACAGGTCACGCGGCCGGGCCCGTATGAGTTCCGGCGTGGGTGGACCGTCGCGGAACTGCTGGCGATGGCCGGGGGGGCGGCGCCGCACGCGGCGCTGCGGCGGGCGGTGGTTCTCCGTCGCAGCGTTGCGATTCCGATCGATCTGGAGAAGCTGCTCGCGACGGGCGACACGTCGCAGAACCCCGAGCTGAAACCTGGAGACGTCCTGGTCGTCCCAGAGCTCAATGAGCGCGTGCTGGTCCTGGGGGAGGTGGCTCAACCGGGCTACCAGGACCTCAAGGAAGGCGATCGCATCATCGACACGCTCACGAGGGCAGGAGGCCCCACGATCAAGGCCGCTCCGGAAGGTATCGCCATCATGCGGAACGGGCAGCCTGTCAAGGTCAGCCTCGAGGTCTTCCTGCGCCAGGGCGACATGGACCAGAACGTCTTGATGCAGGCGGGCGATGTCGTCAACGTGCCCGAGACCGATCGTCGGGTCCTCGTCATGGGTGAGGTGGCCAAGCCCGGCCGGTATTTCCTGGAGACCCGCATCCCTTCCCGCGTCCTGGACGCCCTCATGATGGCCGGTGGGCCGAACAAGGGGGCCAAGCTGTCAGCGGCGATGGTGATTAGACAGGTTAGTGGCAAGCCGGCGAGCATCCCCGTCAACCTCGAGCATGCGCTGAAGAACGGGTCTAGTGAGCAGAACATTGTCGTCAGGCCCGGAGATGTGGTTTACGTGCCAACCGGATTCCAGGTCCAACTGCATGATGTTCTGCAGACTATTTCAGGAATGTGGCTCCTCCGGTGGTTCTTCGGGATCCGCTAGCAACAGAAGACTCGAGGGCGGGTTTAAGAAATGGAATTCTGGACGTACTACAAGATTCTACGCCGACGGTACCGCATCGTCGTGGCAACGCTGCTGGTGGGCCTGGTGGCGGGCGTCATCCTGTCCTGGCCCCGATCGAAGGAATACGTCGCCACCGTGACTCTGACCACGTCGTCCCCAGACGAGAGCCGGTACGTCCTCGTGTTGGTGACCGATCAGGCGCAGGCCAGACCCGATGCGACCAAGTCGCTGGCGATCGAGCTCATCCGGAGCCGCACCGTCGCCGAGCGCGTCGTCCAGCGTCTGAGCCTGAGCCGCGATCCGCAGGACTTACGGTGGCGACTCCGGGTGACCCGGGGCGAAGGCGACCTCATCAACCTGATGTTTCGCGACACGGACCCAGCGACGGCCGTCCTCATTGCCAACACGTACGCCGAGGTGGCGGTTGCCTACAATCAGGAGGTCAATCGGCGCGAGGCCGCGCTCGCCCGCGAGTTCATCGAGCGGGAACTCGCGGCCACTAGTCTCCGCCTGCGACAGGCAGAAGACGCGCTGGACGAGTTCAAGCGCCAGCAGGGCATCGTCGCCATCGACACCCAGGTCAACGCCGAAGTGGGTCATTACATCGATCTGATCAGCCAGCAGCGCACGGCGTCGCTGACCGAGCGCGAGGTCGGAGCCAGCATTGCGACACTCCGGCGGCGGCTGCAAGAGGTTGCACCGACCAAGACTGACCAGCAGCTCTCCGAGAACCCTGTGGCCCAGCGGTTGAGGGGCGACCTGGTCAACCTCGAGGTGCAGCTGGCAATCGCCCGTACGACCCTCACAGACAACCACCCGTCTGTGCTCTCGCTGAACCAGCGGATCGGGGCCCTCAAGACGATGCTCGAACGCGAAGTTCAGCGCCTGGTGACGACCCAGTTCGTCCAAGCGAACCCCGTGTACGAGAGCACGCTGCGGTCACTCATCGATCTGGAAACGCAGCGGATCGCGTTGCAGGCGAAGCAGACGGCGCTGGCAAGCATCCTTCCATCGGAGCAGAGTAAGCTCCCGGTTCTCAACACCGTTGGGCGCGAGTTCGCACGTCTGACACGACAGGTTCAGGTCGTCGAGGCTGACTACACCAATCTGCAGACCCGCTTGAACGACTTTCGCATCCGCGAGCAGGCGGCGATGAACCACAACCTTGTGTATATCGTGGACCTAGCCGCCGCGGCGCAGCCCGCCGCGCCGTCGCGAGTCGTGGTGCAGATGCTTCTGGCGGCGATGCTCGGCCTCTCCGGGGGAGTGGGATTCGTGCTCTTCCAGCACTACGTTGACAACACGGTGAGGACGGCGAAGGATGCAGAGAGCATCTTTGGGCTCCCAGCCCTGTCCAGCATCCCCAAGCACAATCCGCCGGTGGAGGAGGCGTACCGACTCCTCAAGACAAACATGGGATTGCACACTCGCAACGGCCGCACCAGAGCAATCATGTTCACGAGTGCCCGCTCAGGCAGCGGCACATCCACCGTGGTCTTTCACCTCGCCCAGACAATTGCCCGCGGCGGCAAACGCGTCATCGTCGTCGACGCTGATCTCCGATCCCCGACTGTTCACCGTCTGTTCGGCGTTGGCGAGACGCCGGGACTGGAGGACGTCCTGCTGGGATCGACCGATGCCGCCGCGGTGCTGCAGACTTCGGCCGCGCATGTCGAGGTTCTTCCTGCTGGCGCGCCGGCCGGCGAACTCGCCGACCTGTTCGCATCTCCAGGAATGGTCAGGCTGTTGGACGATCTACGGGCCCGGGCCGACGTGATCCTCATCGATACGCCACCTGTTATTCCCTTCGCCGAAGTCCGGGCGCTCGCCGCGATGGTGGACGGCGTCGTCTTTATCGTGGCCGCGGGAAAGGCTTCCCGGGAGATCAACCAGGAGGCGCTCAGGCAGCTCCAGCGGGTGCCGGCGCACCTCCTGGGCATCGTGATGAACATGGTGGCGTCGGACCAGGACGAGGGCGCTGAGTTGTATGCTGCCTATCCCCGTCCACCAATGAAGTCGAACTTGCTGCCGATGACCACGGCTCTGCTTCTCGTCATGGTCCTCGGGGGCGCGGGAGGTGTCTTGATCCGATCGGCGCCGTGGCTGCCCGAGTGGCTCGATCGGGGTTCCCAGCTCGCCAGATCACTCCTCGCGAAGGGATTGTGACCCGTGGGCTGGACGCTCGACCAGAAGCTGCGGGACCGGGTGGCGACGATTGTCGTCGTGGGCCTGGGGTATGTAGGGCTGCCCCTGGCGGTGGAGCTGGGTCGCGCGGGCTACCGGGTCCGCGGCCTGGAGGTTGATGGCGGGCGGGTCGCCTCGGTGAACGCGGCGAGGTCATACATCGACGACGTGGCGGACCAGGATCTGGCCGATCTCGTCGGACGTGGGCTCCTGACCGCGACCGACGATGCGGTGACCGTCGCCGACGCCGACGCGGTGCTGATTTGTGTCCCCACGCCGCTGACGCGCTCGAAGCAGCCCGATCTCAGCTTCATCACCACAGCCGTCGGCCAGATCGTGCCCCACCTGCATGCCGAGCACCTCATCATTCTGGAGAGCACAACCTATCCTGGGACGACCACCGAGGTCGTGCGTCCCATCCTTGAGCGCTCGGGCCTGGTGGCCGGGGAGGACTTTTACCTGGCCTTCTCGCCTGAGCGCCTTGATCCCGGCAACCGGCAGAGGGCAATCCACACGGTCCCGAAGATCGTAGGGGGGCTGACCCGCCGCTGCGGCGAACTGGCGTGCCTGCTGTACGGCGCGGTCACGGGCAGGGTCGTCTCAGTATCGTCCCCGACGGTGGCCGAGATGGTCAAGGTCTATGAGAACGTCTTCCGCAACGTGAACATCGCTCTGGTGAACGAGCTTACCCTCCTCTGTGAGCGGATGGGTTTGGATGTGTGGGAGATCATTGACGCGGCCGCGACGAAGCCGTATGGTTTCATGCCCTTCTACCCGGGCCCCGGCGTCGGCGGCCACTGCATCCCCGTCGATCCATACTACTTGGCGGCCAAGGCCCGCGAGTATGACTTCCACGTGCGGTTCATCGAGCTGGCGGCCGCGGTGAACGACAACATGCCCTACTATGTAGTCGCACGCGCCATGACCGCGCTGGAAGCCAGGGGGAGGACCCTCTCCGGCGCGCGGACCCTGGTTCTGGGTCTTGCCTACAAGAAAGACATCTCCGACGCCCGGGAGTCGCCCTCCCTCAAGATCATGGAGTTGCTGGAGAAACGGGGCGCGGAGGTGATGTATCACGATCCCAACGTGCCGCAGATCACGCTCGTCAACCCCGGCGGCACGCTTACCTCGACACCGTTGACCGAGGAGATGCTCTCGTCAATCGACTGCGTGATCATCGCGACCGATCACAGTGCGGTGGACTACGCCCGGGTCGTCGCCAGGGCACCGCTGGTCCTCGACACTCGGAACGTCCTGCGCGGATACACCAGCCCCCATGTGGTCAGGCTCTAATGCAGGCGGTCCACTCGCGCTCCTGGGACAGTGCCGAGACGCGGCTGCTTGTTGTGGCGATCTTCCTTTTTGCTGTGCTGGTTCGCCTGGCCGTGATCGGGAGCACCGTGGGCTTCCACACCCCCGCGAGCGCGGAGCCGGCCGCGGATAGCCGCATTCATATTACCCTGGTCGAGAATCTCCTTGCCGGTCGAGGCTACAGCCTCGACGGCCCGACGGGGATCACGCCCCCGCTCTACATCTTCTTCCTGGCCGCGCTGTACCGGGTCCTTGGCGACCCCGCCGCGGTGCGTTTGGTCCAGGCCGTGGTGGCGGCCGCTGGGTGTCTCATGCTGTATGCTATCGTCCGACGGATGCACGATGCGGCGACCGGCCTCATCGCGGCCGGACTGCTGAGCTTCTATCCGCTGTCAGCGTACCTGCCGGGGTTACACTTGACCGAGAATCTGTTCCTGCTGCTGGTGCTGGCCTTCGTCTGGCAAGCGGTCCGGGTCCAGGAACGCCCCACGACCGTGAGGGCGGCCGGGTTGGGATGCTTGCTTGGACTCGCGATCCTGACGCGCGCGGTTTTTCTCGCGTTCCTGCCATTCGTCCTGCTTTGGGCGGTCGTGGTGTGGGGAATCCAGACGGCGCGCGCGTATCGAATCTTCGGGCTGACGGCGCTCACGGCGGCTCTGGTCGTCAGCCCCTGGACCCTTCGCAACTATTTGGTCTTTCATGCCTTCGTGCCTGTTCAGAGCAACAGCGGGATGGTCTTCTGGGCCGGGAACAATCCGGAGTCGGACGGAGGCTTGGTCTGGCCCACCCGCAAGACATGGACCGCGACCACGCCTCCCGACGACAACATGTACGGGTGGCGTGACATGACCGTCGGCCAGGAAAACGCCCTCTATGTGCGCACGGCGCTCGCGTGGATTCGGGGGCACCCGAGCGACTACATACGACTGCTGGGGCGGAAGCTTGGTCGCCTGTACGGGGTAACGAGGGCGGCGGATCACCAGGGCGTCGCCGCGCCGGCCGCGTTTGGGTTCATCCAAACCGGATTCCTGGTCGCCGCCGTGGTGGGCATGCGGCTCATGCTCCGGTCGTGGCGACCGCTGTTTCTGCTGTTCGCCCTGTTTGTGTTCGTGAACGTGACGACGCTGCTCTTCAGCGGGGCCACGCGATACGCCGTGCCGATGATTCCCAGCGTGGTGTTCTTCGCGGCGATCGCACTCTCGACCTGCTTCGACCGCCTTCGAGGTATTGAGACCGGGCGATGATACTCGAGGGCGCGACGTCTACCTGGCCGAGGCTGCTGCTGCTGGGCGCCCCCTTTACCGTGCTCGCGCTGCTGAGTCCCAAAGCCGCCCTCTACGTCCTGCTGCCGACCATCGCGCTGGCCCCCGAGATGCAGGTGGGGTCGGTCGTGCTGCGTCCGGACGACCTGATGCTCACGGTGTTGTTGCTCTCGTGGGGACTCCGACGACTGGGTACCAGACGCCAGGGCACGCCGCTGGACCGGCCGCTGTGGATCTACTTTGCGGTGGGACTGGTGGCAACACTCTGGGGGGCGGCGATCGGAACGGCAGACCTGCAGTCGCTGAACCAGTACTCGGCGTCGGGGCTGCACCTGGCGAAGCGCCTGCAGTTTGTCCTCTACTTCCTGTGTCTGACCGACTTGCTGCGATCTGTCACGGACGTGCGAAGATTCACCTATCTCTTTATGGCCTCGCTCGCTGCCTTGAGCCTATATTCGCTCGGCCGGTTCTCCGAGACCGGCCGGATCGCTCTTGCACCCATCGGCGCGGCCATCCACGAGCCCGGGCTCGCCGCGATGCTCAACGTCGCCCTAGCCCTGGGACTCCTCGTCGCGTCGAAGCGAGTGGCGACCTCGGTGGTCTCCGGATCCGTGTTGATAGGATCTCTCTGGGTCCTGCCGTTCAGCCTGGGACGGAACTTCATCGTGGCCACGATCGCCATGCTGGGGCTTGTGGCGCTCTCGAGCAAGCGCGCACTGCTCCTCCTCCTGCCGGTCGCCTGGATGATCGCCCCGCTGGTGTTTCCAGAACACGTGCTCGATCGGCTGGTGAGTGTGACATCGGCGTTTAGCCCGAGCGCAGTGGGAACGGTTTCCGGCGCCAGCGTCTACGTTCCGTCTCGCCTGGAGCCGGGGCTCCTATATGGCCGGGAGGTCATGACGTCCTCGCCGCTGTTGGGATGGGGGCTGGGGAGCGTGCCGCTGGGGAGCGTCGACAGCGAGTATGCGTGGCAGTTGGTGACCACGGGCCTTTTGGGATTCGTGGTGTTCCTGTGGCTGATTGTCCGGGTCGTGCGGATGACGCGCGAGACTCACCAGGCGGCCGGGACGCAGCAATCGCCGGCCCTCCCGTTCGTGGCAGGCTTACAGTATGGGTTGCTGGGTTACGCGCTGTACAGCATCTTCAGTCCGTCCATTTCTGCGGCCCGGGCGGGGGCCTTCTTCTTCACCATTCTTGGTCTGCTCGCCATCCTCCACCGTGAGCTGTGCGCCCAGGCGCCCGGGAAGGCTGGGTCAGCGCCATGAACATGGTCTACCTGCCACTGCCCCTCTCTCGATTCCCGAGCCGATGGGCGCATTCGATCGAGCACATGAAGATGTGCGAAGCCTTTGCCCACCACGGCGTGTCGGTCAGGATGTTGTACCACACCGCTCCGCTCAGCCGGGACGGGCAGGACCTGCTCGAGCGAGTCAGCGACTTCTACGCGCTGCGAGAGCGGTTCTCGGTCGTCACGCTGCCGGGGCTGAGGGTGCAACACCGATACCTGAGGGCCGTCAAGGCCGACACCGTTTCCATGGTCGGTACGGCAGTCCCATACATCTTGTGGGCGTGGGCGCGAGGGTGGCTGCGAGGCCGTGACGTCGTCTACTCGCGGAACCGCAGCATCGTCCTCGCCCTGGTGTGGCTGTTGCGATGGATCCCGCCGGCGAACCGTCCCAAGGTCATCTACGAGGTGCACGAGCCAGAGGACCGGTCTTTTGTGCTACTGGCTCCGGGCCTCGCCGGGGTCGTGACCATCAGCCGCGCGCTCAAGGATCATCTCTGCACCACGTTCCACGTCCCCCCAGACCGCGTCATCGTGGAGCGATGCGGTGTGGATGCCGGGCACTTCGCCGCATCGATGATTCCGCAGGGGGAGGCGCGGCGACGGCTGGGGCTTCCGGGCAACGGTGCGCGTATCGTCGCCTATTGCGGCCGAATCGACGCCAGCCGGGGGGTTGATGTGCTGATCCGCGCCGCCCACCGGTTCCAGGATCGCGGCTGGGTCTGCCTCATCGTCGGCGGATCAGCGGAAGACGCCTGCCAGCTTCCGGCCGTGGACGGGATCCCTTCGTCGGTGGTCTTTGCGGGACGGGTACCGCCAGCGCAGGTGCCTGTGTGGCTGTCGGCGGCCGACGTGCTGGTCGCGCCGCACGCCAATCGCGGGCAGTACGATCGCGGCTCGTCGCCGCTCAAACTCTTCGAGTACATGGCTGCGCAGCGGCCCATCGTGACGACCCGGGTGCCGGCCGTTCAAGAGATCCTGACCCATCGCGAGCACGCGATTTTGGTCGAACCGGACTCCCCCGAGGACTTGGTGCGCGGCGTCTCCTGGGTGGTCGAGCACCCGCAGGAAGCCCGGGCCCTGGCCGAACGGGCCTATGCGCTTGGCCGACGGCATGCGTGGACCGAGCGGGCACGGCGGATCCTGGACTTCATCGAGAGTGCCCCGCCGGGGCCAGGCAGGCCGGCTATGGAGGTGCGATAAGACTGTGTCTGCCCGCGGCGGGACCTTCGATGTCCGCCACTTTGTCCGCCAGCCGGGCTATGAGGCGCGGCTGTTGCTGGAGCGGCTGCGTGCCCGGGGACGCGTGCTCCGGTTCGGCCAGCACGTGACCGGTGCGTCCAGATCGCTTCTTGGCAGGATGCTGGACCGGCTCGACGCGTCTTCCCTTGAGGCGCGCCTCGCCATCCGGATGCGAGAGGAGAACGTGCGGCCCTTCGAAGCAGGGGCGATGGGAAGACAGGCGTGCCGGGCCCTCTACCTGGTCGTTCGCGGTCTTCGGCCGTCGCGCGTCCTGGAGACTGGCGTCTCGGCGGGCGCCTCATCGGCCCACATTCTGCAAGCCCTTGTCGACAACGGCACACTGCACAGTTACCTCTGGTCGATCGACCTCGCGCCTGAAGAGGCCCCGAGACGGTTCGTGTTCGCCCGGTCCTCCGCTAACGCCACTGAGTTGACCCGGGCGTGGGAGAGGTACGGCAGCGGATGGGCGATCCCTGAGGACCTGCGGTCACAGTGGCGCTTGCACTTGGGGGACACGTTCCAGATGCTGCCTGCCCTGCTGGCGTCGCCCGGTCCGATCGACCTGTTCCTTCACGATTCGGACCATCGCTTCGACTGCCAGATATTCGAATATCGGACGGTCTGGCCGATTCTGCGGCCGGGCGGCGTGCTGCTCTCACACGATGTGGACGCCAGCCGGGCTTTCGCGGAGTTTGCGACGGAGATGGGGCAATCACCGATCTATCTCGATCAGAAGATGGCAGCGCTGGTGAAGCCGTGATGCTAGTGGGGCGACGGGTGGATCCGTGCGCGTGGCCTTAGTCTGCCGCGAGTACCCTCCGGACACCGTTGGGGGCGGGATTGGCACGTATTCCGCGACCCTCGCCCGGGCTCTGACCGGGGCGGGCCACAGGGTGTCGGTGATCGCGCACGCGGTCCGGGGGACTGAGACCGCATGCGAGGAGGAGGGGGTCCGTGTGCACCGGATCCTGCCGGCGGTCGTGCCCGGTCTCAGCGGCGCCCTTCGTCGCCACGGCTCGGGGCACACTTTTGCGGACGCCTATCTCTACGCACGGGCGGTGGCAGCGAAAACCCGGGAGATCTTGGGTCAGCAGGGCCTGGACGTTATCCAGTCGCCGGAGCATGGGGCCGAGGGATTCGTCCTGGCGACGGACAGACTCCCCACGCCACACGTCGTGAGGTTTCATACCCCGCTGTTCATGGTCAATCAGGCCGTCGGGCACCGGTTGGGTTTGGGCGGCCGCGTGGTCGACTCCATGGAGCGCGCGACGGCCAGGAAGGCGATTTTGAACACCTGCGCCAGTCGGGCCCTGGCCGCCGTTGTGGCTGCTCGGTTCGGAATCTCGCAGGACCGCATCCGCGTGGTGCCCAACGCCATCGACCACACCGTGTTCCAGCCGGCGCCCAGACCGGTAAGATCATCGCGAACGGTGCTGTA
>JBGPLF010000062.1:0-17047 GCA_041486265.1 bacterium | reverse complement strand
TGCGCAGGCCGACGGTGACCCCGTCCGTGCGCTCTACCCGGGGCGCCGCATCGTGCTCTACGCGGGCCGCCTTGCTGCCGAGAAGAACGTGTCGCTGCTGCTACGCGCCGCGGCGATCGTGACCCACACCGTACCGGATGTGCTGTTCCTGATCGTCGGGGATGGGCCCGGGCGAGGACGCCTGGAGACGCTCGCCGGTCACCTGAGCCTCGATGCCGTGCAGTTTGTGGGCGTGGTCCCGGGAGAGCACCTGCCCGCCTACTTCGCCGCCTGCGAAGTCTTTGTGCTCCCGTCGATCTACGAGGGGATTCCGACCGTGCTGATCGAGGCCGCCGCGGCCGGGAAGCCGATCGTGGCGACGCCGACGCGGAACGTCACCGACGCGGTCATTCCTGGTGAGTCGGGCTTCGTCGTGGATCCCACGCCCGAGGCCATGGCGGAGCGTATCACGTTCTTGCTGGATCATCCCGAGGCTGCCCGCTCGATGGGCGCGCGGGGCCAGGCGCTGATCTCTGAGCGCTACGCCCCGCGGCGGGTCTTCGCCGACCTCCTACGGATGTGGGAGGCGACCGCCCGGATGAAGGCGGCGGTATCACCGTGAGGCCGAAGGTATGCTATGTGCTCCCGAAGTACGATCCGGACTCTGAAGAGCATTTCTTTCACGTCTACGGGTTCCTGGAGCATCTGGCCCGCACCGTCGACATCTTCCTTATCGTCGAGCGGGCGGCGTCACGCCCGGTGCTGCGCGGGGTACGTCACGTCTACGCGCAGCGGCTGGGTTTTCCGCTGCGCGCCATCGAGACGCTCGCGGCGGTCGTCGCGGCGCGGCTGCACGGCTATCGGGTCTATTACACCCACTACTCCTTCACCGGGGCGCTGTGTGCGGGCCTCGTCGCTCGCGCGAGCGGCGGTCGCGCCTTCTACTGGCACTGCGGTCTGGCCAGCCTGTTCTTTACGCCATGGGGCTTGAGTCGCGCGGCCCTGGCCGCCAAGTTCGGAAACGAGATCCCGCTGCGGGTCTCGCTGCGGGCGGCGCACCGCGTGGTCACAGGTACGCCCGGGATGGCGGAGTACTACATCAGGGAGTTCGGTGTGCCGAGGGAGCGGATCGTCGTCCTGCCGAATGAGATCGATATCTCCCGGTTTCAGGACATGCCCGGCCGCGGAGCGGCGCGGGCCGCTTTGCAGATCGATGGCCGCACAATGATTCTGTTCCTGCACCGGTTGTCGCCCCGGAAAGGCGCGGAGTTGCTACCGGCGATCGTGGCGCGCGTCGCGGCAACCCGTCCCGACGTGCTGTTTCTCATCGCGGGCGACGGGCCGTCGCGGCCCACCGTCGAGCGGGCTCTGGCGGATGCGGGGCTTTTGGGTCATGCTCGACTCATGGGATGGGTACCCAACCGGCAGGTGGCCGGGCTTTATGCAGCCGCCGACCTGTTCATCATGCCCTCGCTGGAGGAGGGGTTTCCACGCGTGCTGTTGGAGGCGATGGCGGCGGGCACGCCGTTCGTCGCCGCGGACGTCGGCGGCGTACGGGAGATCTGCGCGCCCGAGCAGCGCCGGTGGCTGGTCCCGACCGGTGAGGCGGACCGGTTCGCGGACGCGGTCGTCGACTGCCTGGGGCAGGATGATCGCAGACGGGCGCTCGCCGCCGCCGGCCGTGAGCATGTCCGCCGCTACGACATGACCGTGGTGGCCGAGATGTTTCGCCTTCGGATCCTGGGGGAGCCGCGATGACGTCGCTTAACGACCGCCCGGTCACTCAGGCGCCCGCCCGCACCGGCGGCGCGCTGGGCCGTAACGTGAAGCGGGCGATTGTTGGCACGGGCAAGATCCTGCTCCTGCCGCTGCTCCTGGCGTTTCGCCTGCGTCTGCTCGATTACCCGACGGTCGGGCACCTGCTGAGTCTGGTCCCGGGCCGCCTGGGCGTGGGCCTGCGGCGAGGGTGGTACGAGATGACGCTGGAGCAATGCGGATCCGGCTTGGTCGTCGAGTTTCTCGCGGCCTTCCGGACGCCCAGGGCGCGCGTAGGCGACAACTGCTTCATCGGGATCGGGAGCTGGATCGGTTGGGCGCACCTGGGCGATGACGTGATGACCGGGAATCACATCACGATCCTGAGCGGCCGGCATCAGCACGGCTTCACGCGCCTGGACGTCGCGATGCACGTACAGGCCGGCCAGCCCGAACTCGTCCGCATCGGGTCGGATGTGTGGATCGGCGCCGGCGCCGTGATCGCCTGTGACGTCAGCCCCGGCACGATCATCGGGGCGGGCGCCGTGGTGACGCGGACCTTCCCTGAGTACGCGATCCTGGCCGGCGTGCCAGGCGCCCAGATCGGCAGCCGGAATGCCGTACGAAGCTGACGCCGCCGAGGCCTTTGCCGCATCGAGCAAGACATGCAACCTGCTCGCCCGCAGGATCTCAGGATGAAGGTCTTCCACTTGATTAACACGCTGTCGGCCGGCGGCGCCGAGCTGCATCTCCTGACGCTCTGCCGTCTCCAGCAGCGGGACGGAATCGAGGTCGTGGTCGGCTGCCTGCGTGAGCACGTGCGTGACAGCCGGTCGCTGGTCCCTGATTTTGAGCGCGAGCACATCCGCGTGGTCAGGTTCCCGGCGGAGAGGCGGCTCAGCGCGCGCTTCCTGCCCGGCCTGCTGCGCTTTGTGGAGCGCGAGCGGCCCGACGTCCTCCACAGCCATCTGCCGCGCGCGGATTTCGCGGTCGCGGTCGTGCGCCGTTTCCATCCTCATGTCGTCTGGGTAAGTTCGGTCCACGACATCTACAGCAAGTCGTGGTCGGGCCGCTGGACCCTGCCGCTCTTCGACATCCTATGGCGCCGCGCCGACGCGCTCATCGCTATCTCGGGCGGCGTCAGGGACTGGCTGGTGACCGAGCGGGGGGTGCCCGGGGACGCCGTGACGGTGATCCCGTACGGGATCGAGCCCGGGCGGTTTGCCGGCGCGGCAACCAACATCCGGGCGGATTGGGGGCTCGACGGGCGCCCGGTGATTGGTTCCATGGGCCGTCTCGAACCGCGCAAGGGGCACGACACGCTGATCAGGGCGATGCCTTCGGTCCTTGCCCAGGTGCCCGACGCGTACCTGTTGATCGCCGGCCATGACCCCTGGGGATATGGAAAGAATCTGCAGGCGCGGATCGACGGCCTCGGCCTGCGGGACCGGGTGCGGCTCGTCGGGTTCCAGCCTGACGTGCCGTCGTTCCTGCAAGCCCTCGACGTGTTCGCCTTCGCCTCCCGAGCGGAAGGGTTCGGCCAGGTGTTAATCGAGGTGATGGATGCAGGACGTCCAGTCGTGGCAAGCCGCATCGCGCCGCTTACGGAGATCGTGGAGGATCGGAGCACGGGTCTGCTGGTCACAGTGGACGATCCGCAGGCGTTTGCCGACGGTATCCTCTTCCTCCTGACGCATCCTGACCGGCGCCGGCAGATGGGTGAGGAGGGGCAGCGTCGCGTCCGGGAGCAGTTCTCCGCCGAGACGATGGCGCAGCAGACCGCCCGTCTTTATGAGGCGCTGCTGGCCAGGGCGCGCGCCTCGTGAGCACCCCGCATCTGGTCCTGGTGGTCACCCTGTCCGAGTGGGGCGGCGCGCAGCACTACGTGCATCAACTGGCGCGCGCCGCGCGCGGGGCGTACGACGTGACCGTCCTCTGCGGGCCGGGAGGGCTTCTCGTCGAACGGCTGCGGACCGAGGGAATCCGCGTCGTCGAAATCCCCGGGTTCCGTCGCAACCTGCACCCGGTGCGCGATGCACAGGCGTTCCTGCAACTCGCGCATTTCCTGCGGGGTGAACGCGTCGATCTGCTCCACGCCAACAGCACGAAGGCGGGATTGCTGGCGCGGATGGCCGCGCCAGCGGCACGCGTGCCCGTCGTCGTCTTTACGGCGCATGGCTGGGCGTTTACGGAGGGGCGGCCCCCCTGGGTGCAGCGCTTCCTGGCAAAGACGGAGTCGTTCGGCGCCCGCCTCGCCACCCGGATCATCTGCGTCTCCGAGTACGATCGCGATCTGGCTGTGCGGTTCGGGGTCGCGTCCCGCGGGCGCATGACCGTGATCCGTAACGGCGTTGATCCCGATCCGTTCCTGCGTGATTATAAGGCAACAGGTACGCGGCCCACGATCGTGATGATTGGACGCTTGGTGCCGCCGAAGGATCCTCTCTGCCTGGTGGACGCCGTCCGGCGGCTACCGGAGGCCCGTCTCGTCTTCCTCGGGGATGGACCACTTCGGACGCGCATTGAGGCGGCCGCCCGGCGCGGGGGCGTCGATGCGCGGGTGTCGCTCCTTGGGTCGCGGCCGGACGTCGCAGCCGTGCTGCGAACCTGCGACATCTTTGCGCTCCCCTCACGGTGGGAGGGCCTGCCGTTTGCGGTCATCGAGGCGATGATGGCCGGACTCCCCGTGGTGGCCACACGTGTCGGAGGACTGCCCGAACTGGTCGAGCACGGCGTTACGGGTTTCCTCGTGCCGGCCGGTGATGCCGGGGCTTTGGAGGAAGCGCTGCGGGCTCTCGTGACGGACGAGACGTTACGGCGCCGGATGGGAGCCGCAGGCCGCCAGCGGGCGCTGCGAGAGTTCACGGCGGATCGAATGGTACGCGAAACGCTCGCACTGTACGCATCGCTGATCCAACGATCCGGGCGGGTGAACCTTCCAGATCCGGTCAATGTCAAATCGGGATAGGAGTTTGATGATAGACTGAGTCGCGGACCGGAGGTAACTGCACACGTCTGCAGAATCACCAGAGGAGTTTCTGACGCCATGCTTCCGCCCACGCCACACGTCGCCTCGCACCCTCTGGCCGACCGGGTCATTCAGGATGCCGTGCCCCGCCGCTGGGGGGGCCTCTCGCTCCGCCTGTCGGAGCGGAAGATCCTGCTCTACGGCGTTGATGTCCTGGCCGTCACTATCGCGCTACTTGGGACCCTGGCGCTGCGCACCCGTCTCCCCTTCGGGTGGCACAGCATATTGATCCGGCCGATGTGGTTCGAACTCCTCATTCTCCTGTGGACTATCTGCGCGCCGCTGCTGAACGCCTACGATCTCCGTACCGCGGCGAAGATCCCCACAGGCGTTGCCGGCGGGTCGATCGTGGCGGTGGTTGTTGCGGGGATCTACCTGTTTATCCCGTATATCACCCCGCCGCTGCTGCAGTCGCGCCTCACCGCGTTTACCTTCCTGGGGCTGATGGTGGGGCTGATCGCCGCGGAGCGTGCCGCCTACGCCGGCCTGCTGGTGCAGCCCACCTTCCGCCACCGCGTGCTGATTGTGGGGGCGGGGTGGGCAGGTCGGTCGCTCATCGAGGCCGTGCGAACGCACGCCCGCACCGAGTACGACCCGGTTGGGTTCGTTGACGATGATCCGACCCGCCAGGGCGACGTGGTCGACGGGCTGCCGGTGCTGGGGACGTCGCTGGACCTGGTTGGCCTCGTCCGGGAGCGGGACGCGTCGGAAATCATCCTGGGCATCACCCGCTACGAGAGCCTGGCGGCCCCGCTCGTGCAGGCGCTGATTGACTGCCATGAACGCGGCCTCCAGATCACGATGATGCAGGCGGTCTACGAGCGCCTGACCGGCAAGGTGCCGGTGGAACATGCCGGGAACAACCTACATCTCGTCCTGCCAACGGATCGGGATCCGAACCGCGCCTACCTGCTCCTCAAGCGGACCCTCGATCTGGTCATCGGCGCCCTCGGCAGCCTGATGACTCTTATCCTCCTGCCTGGCATTGCGCTTGCGATCCGGCTGGAGGACTCGGGCCCGGTCTTCTACCGGCAGACGCGCGTCGGGCGAGGCGGCCGGCCGTTTGAGCTGTTTAAGTTCCGTACCATGGTCCAGCACGCCGAACGGAACGGGCCGCAGTGGACCCAGGAAGCCGACAAGCGCATCACGCGCGTGGGCCGCGTCCTGCGCCGGCTGCACGTGGACGAACTGCCGCAGGCCATCAACCTGCTGCGGGGCGAGATGGCGTTCGTTGGCCCGCGCCCCGAACGGCCGGAGTTCGTGGCCGAACTGGAGGCGGTCATTCCCTTCTACCGCGCACGGCACGCGGTGCCCCCGGGGATCACGGGGTGGGCCCAAGTCAATTATCGCTACGGAAGTTCCGTAGAAGATGCCTTGATTAAGTTGCAGTACGACCTCTACTATAATAAACACTGCTCGCTCTTTCTGGATGCGCTGATTCTCGTGAGAACGCTCGGCCTCGTGCTCACCCTTCGCGGCCGCTAGCGTCCGGCGGGAAGGAACCACCGCCCCAGAGGCGAAGTGAAGGAGGAGTCATGAAGGCGATCATCCCGGTCGCCGGTGTTGGCCGCCGCCTGCGTCCGCACACACATACCCAGCCTAAAGCCCTGATGCATGTCGCCGGACGCCCAATCCTCGGGCACATCCTCGATGAGCTGGTGGCGGTAGGTGTGGACGAGGCCGTGCTCGTGGTCGGGCATCTCGGCGAAAAGGTCGAAGAGTTCGTTCGGGGCCGGTACGCGATTCCGATCCACTTCGTGGAGCAGACCGAGGCGCTGGGCAACGGGCACGCAATCTACGTGGCGCGCAACTACCTGGACGGGGATGGCGTCCTGATCATCATGGGCGACACGATCATCAAGGCCGACCTCCCGCGGGTGCTGGCGCTTGAGCAGTCGGCCATCGGGATTCGCGAAGTAGCCGATCCCCGCCGCTACGGTGTGGTCGAGGTGTCTAACGGCACGGTGCGCCGGCTCGTCGAGAAGCCTGACGTGCCGCCGAGCAATCTGGCCATCGTCGGCGTCTACCTGATCCGCAACCCCGGCCTGCTGCGGTCCTGCCTGGAGCGCATGGTCGGTGAGCACCAGATGGTCCGCGGCGAGTACTGGCTGGCCGACGCCCTGCAGATGATGGTGGAGTCGGGCGAATCGATGCGAACCTTCAACATCTCCGGATGGTATGATTGCGGCACGCCCGAAGCCCTGCTGGAAGCCAACCGCGAGTTGCTCTCCGCAGAGCGACTGCCGACCGTGACGCCGCGGGGATCGGTGGTGCTGC
Source organism: bacterium (assembly GCA_041486265.1). Classification (GTDB taxonomy): domain Bacteria; phylum Sysuimicrobiota; class Sysuimicrobiia; order Sysuimicrobiales; family Humicultoraceae; genus JBGPLF01. The sequence continues at coordinate 10,008 of JBGPLF010000062.1, read as the reverse complement.
CGCCGTCGTACGTGGACCCATCCGCCAGGATCGAAGGATCGGTCATCGGGCCGTACGCCTCGATTGCCGAACGAGTGCGGGTGACGAATTCTGTCGTTCGAGACACGATCGTGAACGCCGATGCCACGCTGGAGGGCGTGCTCCTGGAGCACTCGATCATCGGCGAGCACGCATCGGTGACCGGCCGGGCGGCCAGGATCAACCTGGGCGACTCGTCCGAGATCGAACTCGGGTGAGGCCCGGGGGGCTCATACATGCCACGATATCTGGTGACGGGCGGCGCAGGATTCATTGGTGCTCATCTGGTGCGGGCGCTGGTGGCCCGTGGAGAACCCGTCAGAGTGCTCGACGATTTTTCGACCGGATCGACCGCGAATCTCGCCTATGCGGTGGGGCGAGAGGTGGCCGCGCCGGCTGAGGGGACCAGCGCCACCTACGGCGGCGTCGAGGTCCTGCACGCCGACATTCGCGATTCCGCCGCCTGTGAGCGGGCGTGCGGGGGGATCGAAGTCGTACTTCATCAGGCCGCCATGCGATCTGTCCCGCGCTCAGTAGAAGATCCACGCGGCGCAAACGAGAGCAACGCCACCGGCACCCTCAATCTCTTGATGGCCGCATCGAACGCCGGCGCGCGGCGGTTCGTCTACGCCTCATCGTCGTCCATCTACGGCGACGATCCCTCGCTGCCCAAGCGAGAGGATCACCTGCCGGCGCCGATCTCACCCTACGCCGCGTCCAAGCTGACCGGTGAACACTACTGCCGCGTGTTCGCCAAAACCTACGGGTTGTCCACGGTGTCGCTGCGCTACTTCAACGTTTTTGGGCCGCTTCAGGATCCCCGATCGCAGTACGCCGCGGTCATCCCGCGGTTCATCACGTGGACCATCGCCGGGCAGCCGTTGGAGGTGCACGGCGATGGGCTTCAGTCGAGGGATTTCACTTACGTGGACAACGTCGTCGCCGCCAACTTGCTGGCTGTCGAGGCGTCCGATGTGGGAGGCGAGGCTTTCAACATCGCCTGCGGCGAACGCCTGACGCTCCTCGAGGTGGCCAACGTGATCGAGCGCCTCGTCGGCCGCCATGTCGAACGTCAGCACACCCCGGCGCGGCGCGGCGACGTCCTCCACACGCTGGCCGACATCTCAAAGGCGCGCGAGCGCCTGGGATACACGCCGGCGGTCGGCTTCGCCGAGGGGATGGCCCACACCGTCGCCTACTTTCAGCAGCAGGCCGCCGTCCGTCCGGCGGCAGAACGCGTATGACCATCTGCGTCGTCGGCGGGCTTGGCTACGTCGGGCTTGTCACCAGCGCTTGCCTGGCCGAGATGGGGCACTCCGTGGTGGTGGTGGATGCCGACCGCGAGCGCTTTACGATCGTCCAGCAGGGTCGGCTTCCCTTTCACGAACCCGGGTTGGGCGAACTGATCGAGCGCAACCGGGCGGCCGGGCGCCTGCGGTTTGCCTCTTCCCTGACCGAGGGCGCGCGCGGCGCGCGGATGGTCTTCATCGCGGTGGGGACACCCGCCCATCCTGACGGCGAGACCGACCTGTCGCAGGTCATCGCAGCGTCGGAGGAACTGGCGGGCGTGCTGGCGGAGCGCACGATCATCGCCGTCAAGAGCACAGTGCCGCTGGGGACTTCGCAGACGTTGAAGCGGGTCCTCGAGACCAACGGCCGCGTCGAGGGCCGTGATTACGTCCTGGTCGCACTGCCCGAGTTCCTGCGCGAGGGCAACGCCGTCCACGACTTCCTCCACCCGACCCGTATCGTCATCGGCGCGGCCGAGCCCCAGGCCAGGAACGAGATCCGGGCCCTGTTCGCCCCTCTGAGCGCCCCCGTCATCGAAACCACCTTTGAGCACGCCGTGCTCATCAAGTACGCGTCGAATGCCTTTCTCGCCATGCGCATCTCATTTGCCAACGAGCTGGCGAGCCTCTGTGATGCGGCGGGCGCCGACGTGGCGGAGGTCCTGGACGGCGTCGGCCACGATCCGCGGATCGGCCATGCGTACCTGTCGCCAGGCATCGGGTTCGGTGGCCCGTGTCTGGAGAAAGACCTGCTGTCGCTGATCCGCTACGCGGAAGGGGTCGGCTATGAGCCTGATTTCCTTCGTGCGATCATTGACAAGAACGACCAGCAGGTCCGTCATATTATTCGCCGGGTCACCGACCTGCTGGAGGGGGACCTGTACGCCCGCACGATCGCGGTCCTTGGCCTGGCCTTCAAGCCCGGGACGAGCGATGTTCGCAACTCGCTGGCGGTCCGCATCATCGATCGCCTCCGGCGGCAGGGGGCGGTGATCCACGCGTACGATCCCGTGGCTGGCGGTGAGGCGCGTCACTTGTTGCGCGACGTGAGGTTGTTTGACAGTCCGTATGATGCCACCCGCGGCGGCCACTTAGTGCTCCTGCTGACCGGATGGGACGAGTTCCGGCACCTGGACCTGGAACGCGTGCGGGCCGGCGTGGCGCTGGCCAATCTCGTCGATGGGGTGAACATCCTGGATCCTGCGGCGGCGAAGCGCGCCGGATTCACCTACCAGGGCGTCGGGCGGCGCTAGACGCCCTGGTCCGCCTGAATGGAGTACTGGCGATGGACCTCAAGGCGTACATTCGAGATGTCCCCAACTTCCCGGTCGAAGGCGTCATCTTTAAGGACATCACGCCGCTCCTGCGGTCGCCCGAAGCCTTCTCATATGCGGTGGACCAGCTCGAGGCCTACTGCCGGCCCAGGCGGCCGGATGTGATCGTCGCGATCGAGGCGCGCGGGTACATTCTGGCCGCGCCGCTGGCGCTGCGACTCGGTGTGGCCTTCGTGCCGGCGCGGAAGCCGGGGAAATTGCCGTGGAAGACGATCCGCGAAGAGTATCAACTGGAATATGGCCTGGCCGCCCTGGAAGTCCATGAGGACGCGATCACCCCAGGACAGCGGGTCGTCATCGTGGACGATGTCATCGCCACCGGCGGCACGCTGAGCGCGACACGGCGGCTGGTGGAGCGGCTGGGCGGCACCATTGAAGGCATTGCCTGCCTGGTCGAGCTGACGTTTCTCAACGGCCGCCAGGCGCTGGGCGGGACCGAGCTGTTCTCGGTCCTCACCTACTAGGCGGATGTCGGGGGACGGCGTCGGAGGATGGAGCGTGGCTGAACCGGTCGCGCTCTATGGATTGTCTGGATGGACCGGTGTCTTGCGGTATCGCGATCTGTTGTTCGGCCTGGTGGCGACTGAGCTTAAGGTCAAGTACCGAGGGTCCCTGCTTGGGTTCCTCTGGTCACTGCTCAACCCGCTCGCAATGATCGCTATCTACACGCTCGCCTTCCAGTACATCCTGAAGGTCGGGATCGAACACTTCTCGATCTTCCTGATCGCCGGGCTGCTGCCGTGGACGTTCTTCGCGGGGTCCGCCATGGCGTCGACGACCTCGGTGATGAGCAACGCCGGCCTGGTGAAGAAAGTCTACTTCCCCCGCGAGATCATCCCCGCGGCGGTCGTGTTGTTCAACCTGATCCAGACCCTCCTGGCCCTGGCCGTGTTTCTTCCGTCGCTGCTGGTCCTGCGCGGGGATGTCCCGTGGACCCTCGTCTTCTACCCGGCCATCCTGGCCTTGTTCGTGCTCTTCGTCACGGGCGTGGCCCTGGGACTGTCCGCGCTGACCGTCACGTTCCGCGACCTGCGGCATCTGACCGAGGTGGTGCTGGCGATGCTCTTCTGGATCACCCCGATCGTCTACAGCATCACCATGGTCCCGCAGCAACTGCACGTGATCTTCACGCTCAATCCCATGACGCCGTTCGTCTCGGCCTTCCAGGACACCGCCTACTGGGGACGCGTGCCCGGCGCGGCGACATTCCTGACGATGGCAGGGTGGGCGGTTGGAGTGTTTCTCGTGGGCTGGACTATCTTCCAGCGCCGTGCACCGTATTTGGCGGAGGATCTCTGAGATGGTGCCTGCCGTCGAGGTCCAGAACCTCTGGAAGCGGTTCGTCCTGCGCCACAACCGCCTCGAGACGCTCAAGGGCCGCGTCCTCAGCCTCGTCAACGCGAGCCTGCGCGAGCGCCGCGAGATGTTCTGGGCCCTGCGCGACGTGACGGTGGCCGTCCAGCACGGCGAGACGCTAGGGGTTATCGGGCCGAACGGGTCCGGCAAGAGCACCCTGCTGCGTCTCATCGCCCGTACCCTGCACCCGACCCGCGGCCGGGTTCTTGTCCGCGGCCGCGTATCGCCAATGCTGGAGATCGGCGTCGGCTTCCACCCGGAGTTGACGGGTCAGGAGAACATCTATCTCAACGGATCGCTGCTCGGCCTGTCGCGGCGCGAGGTCGAGCGGCTCTACCCGGCGATCGTCGAGTTCTCCGAACTCGACGACTTCATAGACGTGCCGGTCAAGAACTATTCGAGCGGCATGCACGCGCGGCTGGGGTTCGCCATCGCCGTGCATCTGAATCCCGACATCCTGCTGATCGACGAGGTCCTCAGCGTGGGGGACCAGGCCTTCCAACAAAAGTGTCAGGACCGGATGCGGCAGTTCCGGACCCAGGGCAAGACGATCATCCTGGTGTCTCACAGCCTGGACGCGATCACCTCGCTCTGCGACCGGGTCTGCCTGCTGGTCCACGGGAGGATCGCAGGACTGGGCCCCTCCGATGCGATCGTGCCGCGCTACCGGGAGCTGGTCGCCGCGCTGCAGGCCGGTTCCGAGCGCATCCTCGGGCCAGAGATGGCGGTGACCTCCGAGGGCGTCCGATGAAGGCGCTGGTGCTGGCCGGCGGCACCGGCACGCGGCTGCGGCCACTGACTCACACGATGGCCAAGCAGCTGGTGCCGGTGGCGAACAAACCGGTTCTGCACTACGTCATCCAGCATCTACGCGACGCCGGCCTTCGGCAGATCGGCGTGGTCATCTCCCCGGAGACCGGGGGGCAGATCCGCGCGGCCCTGGAGCCCAATCCCTGGCAGGTGGACTTCACCTTCATCGTCCAGCCGCAGCCGCAGGGCCTGGCGCATGCGATCAAGGTGGCGCGCGGCTTCCTGGGGGACGATCCCTTTGTGATGTACCTCGGGGATAATCTGATCGGCCAGGGCATCCGCGACTTCACCCGGTCGCTGGCGGAGGACGGGGCCGACGCGGCCATTCTGTTGAAGGATGTGCCGGATCCCCGCATGTTTGGCGTCGCCGAGGTGGATGGGGCGGGGCGCGTCCTGCGCCTGGTGGAGAAGCCGGCCGATCCGCCCAGCCGGCTCGCGCTGGTCGGCGTCTACTGCTTCACCCCGGCCATCCACCATGCGATCGACATGCTACAGCCGTCGGGCCGCGGCGAACTGGAGATCACCGACGCCATCCAGCGGCTTCTGGAGCAAGGGCGGCGCGTGTCCAGCACGATCCTGACAGGCTGGTGGCTGGACACGGGCAAGAAGGACGACTTGCTGGAGGCCAACCGCATCGTCCTCGACGAGTGGATCGAGCGAGACCTGCGGGGCGAGATCGATGGCGGGAGCCGCGTGGACGGCCGCGTGGCGCTCGGCCCCGGCGCGCGTCTGGTCAACGCCACCGTGCAGGGGCCGGCGGTCATCGGCGAGGGCACGGTGATCGAGCGCTCGTTCGTCGGGCCCTACACAAGCATCGGCGCCGGGTGCCTCGTGCGGGACTCCGTGGTCGAACATCTGGTGGTCATGGACGGCGTGCGGCTGCTCGGTGTCGCACGGCTGGAGGACAGCATCATCGGGAAGAACGCCGTCGTCCGCCGCGAAGGGGGCACCCGCGGCGTCTACCGCCTCCTCATCGGTGACGACTCTGAAGTGGAGTTGTAGGGCGTTGCCATCAGGGCAGTTCTTCCCACGCCGCAATCCAGGCCACGACCGGATCCTCATCCGCGACACGCAACCCCGGCGTGCCCAGGACCGCGGGATCGTAGCGGATCACCACCGTCGCGCCCGTGTTGCGGAAGCTCAGCCCGGCGTCGTTGCCCATCACCGCGCCCACGATGTCGGCGGCCGCCCCTTCGTTGATATCGATGACGCGGCTGGCGTAGACGAGACCGTGCACGCGGAGCCGGGCGTCCCCGCTGACGAACAAGGCCCCATGCCCCAGGACCATGATGCCCGGCAGCGTACGGGTGGCCGCCGTGTGCGTCACCTCGAGCGAGGCGCCCTCGCCGAGGCGCACGGTCCCCTCGGTCACCAGCGCGCCCTCGGTGATCTGCAGGCGCTGACCTTCGAGGAGCGCCACCCCGCCGCTCACATAGATGACCCCGTGCACCCGCGGCGGTATCGGGCCGGTCTTGAGGTAGGTCTGCACCTCCTCGAACTGGAGCGCCGAGTAGAGACTGTCCCGCTTCGCGGCCAGGTCGGTGTCGCCGTGGTACTTCCCGGCCGCCTCATTGAGGGCGGCGTTCCCGGCGTTGGCCGCGGCGAGGGAGCGGTAGTACGCGGCGTCCACTACAGGCAGGGGAGGGAGAGCCTCGGTCCGCAGCACCACTCCGTCGACGTACACGCCGATGGTGCGCAGTTGCTCGATATCCGCGCGCTGATGGGTCTCGCCGAGGGTCAGTTCGGCACCGCGGGCCACCAACAGCCGTACCGGTCCAGGCTTCCGTGGCGCAGTGGCGCTGTTCGCTCCGTCGGGCGCATCCACGGGGCCGGGCGCGGTGGTCAGCGAGACATTCGGGTTATTGATCGATACGTCAGTGGTGGCAAACCAAATTTCCCGGCCGGCAGCGATGTGGACCCACGGCCGGTCCCCGATGCCGGCTCCGTAGGGAAGGATGAACGTGGCCGCTGGCGGCTGCTCGATCCTGACGAAACTCGCCCCATGGAGCGCGGCTAGCAGCGCCGGCGACGCGAGATGCACGCGCACCCGCAGCCTGCGCGTAATCCCGCCGACCTCCCCGGCGCTCGTGATCAGCATCGACCCGCCCGGGCTGTCGGTGATCGACAGAGTGAAGCGTCCCTCGAACGGCCCGACTGCGAGCCTCTCGGTGTACGCTGTCGGGCGCCAGCGTCGGCCGGGTGAGCGGCCGTCCGGGGCGATGGATTCGAGGATCGACAGCGCCCGGTGCACGCCGGCCTCGGCGGCGCCTGCGGCCGCACCCGACCGTAAGCGCGCTCCGGCCCGCGCCTGCTGCTGGTTCATAAACCAGATGAAGGAGGCCGATGCGCCAGCGACTACCACTATGAGCACCAGCACAGCAAGCAGGGCGAAGCCCGACTCGCCGGCGCGCGTCCAGCGGATCGTGGGCCTCAAGGGTTCCTCGGGGCCGCCGTGACGCGGCTGCTGGCGACTTCGCGTCCGCGCCTGACCTCAACCTCGATCAACACGCCGTTGCCGGCAGGCTCGACCGTCACCTTCTCGACTCCCAACGCGACGATACGGGTGTCTCTTGGCGTGACGCGTCCCCCTGGCCCAGGGACGACGATCTGGCGCACGACGTCGTGGTGAGCGGGCCGCTGCAGGTAGAGGATCCACACCGGTCCATCGCCGGCGCCTGCAGCGTCGGTCCCGGCCGCGGTGCGGTTCGCCCCTGTTGACGAGATCGAGAGGATCGTCTCACCTTCGTCGACCGCGAACTGAGGCCGGATGGTCACGCTCGGCGCCTGACTGGCGCTGCGAATATCGCGGGCCATCACGTCCACGAGGGTGTTCGCCTGGACCTGCGCCTCGCGGAGATCGCTGCCCAGGCGCCAGGCGGAGAGGCTGGCGACAAACAACGAGCCGACCAGGGCCAGCACGAGGGTGCTGAGCACCAGGGCGATTGTGAGTTCCATCAGGGTAAAGCCGCGTTCCGCGCGCATCCTACCTGTCTGTACGCACGGCGGGCTCTGCCGGTTGCCCATGGGGCGGTATTCGGACGTGTGAGTCCCCTCTCCTTGGACCCGTCCCGGTTGGATCCTCTCCACTCGTCTCATCAGTAACCCGCAGTAACCCGCGAGGAACGATCAACGTATCGAGTTAGTGCGAACATTGACGAAAGATACTTAGGTTGATCGTTCTGTTCTTCTGTGAAAGGGAATGGCAGCGACCCCACCGAACACGCTGGACAGACGTGAGTCCTGCCCATCCCGCGGTAGTCGAGATGTTGAAGGACGCGGCTTCACGGTTCCCGTCCGCGGGCCCGTTGGAACCGGACGCGGCGGCCCAGCCCGGGCCGTCGGACGAGGAGTCGCAGTTCATTCACGAGCGCCTCAAAGCGCCTCAAGACGGGTATTCGTAGCTTGTCTCGCGCCTGCCGGGTCGTAGTGCTCTTCCGCGATAGGGAACGACAGCGACCCCACCGCGGCACGCGGGTCGGAGGAATCTCCGAAAGAACAGAACTGAAGATCACGAGTCCACCGAATATGCAAAGAAGGAGGATCGGATGTTGAGCCAACCGTCGAGGCTGAAACGGATCTGTGCGTTCCTTATCGTGCTCAGTCTCACCATTCTCCCGTCGTTGGTGAATGTGAAGCCGACGTTGGGACAGCAGCAGCTGGCACCCGCTCAGAGGGCCGAGACGTCGGGTCGTCCCGTCACCATGACCCCCTCCCGGCTGCCGCGGATCGCGGCCCGCGCCTCACGCGTGATGCCTCGTCGCTCGAAGTTCGACGAGACGAAGATGAACGTGCTGCGGCAGCAGGGCGGTTTTCCAGGGGCGCCTGCGACGGTTGTGCTCGACCGCACGCCGGCGCGCCCGACGGCGCCCGCGCCACGGCCGTTGACGCCCACGCTGCAGTTCGGCTTTGAGGGAACAAACCAGGACGCGAACGGCGCCATCAACGGGTTCGTGACGCGCCCCCCGGATCCCGAGATCGCCGCGGGCCCCAATCACATCATCCAGGTCGTCAACTCGCTGGTGCGCATCTCCAACAAGGATGGCACGACCCTCTCGACCACGGCGCTTTCCGCGTGGTTCGCCCCGCTGGGGACGTTCGATCCTTTTGACCCGAGGGTGACCTACGATCCCCAGGAAGGTCACTGGATCGTGATCGCCCTGCACCAAGCCGACGCCCCGCCGGCGAATGTCAGCCGGGTGCTCTTCTCCGTGTCGCAGACCTCCGACCCCACGGGGACGTGGAACCTCTACGACCTGGACGGGTCCCTCGTCTATCCACCCACGGGTGAGAATACCTGGTCGGACTACCCGGACGTGGGGTTCGACGCGATCCTGTCGACGGCCGGGACCAGCGGCGCCATCTACATCACCACAAACATGTTCACATTTCCTTCGAACGCTCCGCCTCCAGCTCCATTCTTCAGGACTGCCCGAGTGTGGATCATTTCAAAGGCCCAGGCCTACTCGGGCACCGCCCTGTCATTCTGGACCGCGTGGGACCACCTGAATGCCGACACCAGCCAGGCGTTCACCCTGCGTGCGGCGCAGACGTACGGGAGCAATCCCGGCGTCGAGTTCCTGGCGAACAACGACGGCGGGCCCGCCAATTTCATCACGGTGTGGAACGTGACGCCGACCTATCCCCCGACCCCGGTGAACTGGACCCTGCGGGTGACGATTGCTCCTGGTGCCTACGGCCTCGCGAATCTCGCCCGGCAGCCGGGGTGCTCCAACACGCTCGATACCATTGATACCCGGCTTATCAACCTGGTGTGGAGGAACAACAAGCTCTACACGGCGTTCGCCGAATCCAATGGCTCCACCGGCTCAAGCGTCCGGTACAACCGGATCGACACGTTGACCGACACGCTGGATACGAGCACCTCATTCGGGGCCGCCAACACCTTCTATTACATCCCCGCGGTGGCCGTCGACAACCTGGGCGATGTCGCGATCGTCTTCACGCGCAGCAGCACGATCGAGTTCGCCAGCGCGTACTACACGGGACACCTCTCGGGCGCCGCGCTCCAGCCGGCCACGCTGATCCACGCCGGGGTCGAGTGCATCACGGGGTTCCGGTGGGGTGACTATTCGGGCGCCTCGGTCGATCCCGTCGGATCACGGCGTATCTGGGTCCACAACGAGTGGGCTGCGAACTCGGCCTGCGGCTTGTGCACCCCGGTCTGGGACTGGAGCACCTGG
>JBGPLF010000061.1:0-17217 GCA_041486265.1 bacterium | reverse complement strand
TCAACCGCGTGTTCCGCGACAAGCCGGGTGGTCTCGTTGTCGATTACCTGGGCCTCGCCGACGAGCTAAAGAAGGCCCTAGCCGTGTACACGGAGAGTGGCGGTAAGGGCAAGACTGCCATCGATCAGGCAGAAGCCGTGGCGATCATGCTGGAGAAGTACGAGATCTGCCGAGGCCTTTTCCACGGCTTCGATTGGTCCCGCTGGGTCACCGGGAGGCCGCAGGAGAGGCTAGCGATCCTCCCTGCGGCTCAGGAACATATCCTCGCCCAGGAGGACGGCAAAGCACGCCTGCTGCGAGTCGTGATGGATCTGTCCCAGGCCTTCGCGCTCGCCGTGCCGCACGACGAGGCGCTGAAGATCCGTGACGATGTCGCCTTCTTCCAGGCTGTACGCGCCGTCCTCGCGAAAGGCGCCCTAGGAGATCGCCAGACTGACGAGGAACTAGATCATGCCGTCCGCCAGATTGTCTCGAAGGCCGTCGCTTCCGGAGAGGTGGTGGACATCTTCGCGGCCGCCGGGCTCAAGAAGCCGGACATCTCGATCCTGTCGGACGAGTTCCTCGCAGAGGTCCGCGGTCTGCCGCAGCGCAACCTCGCCGTTGAGCTGCTACGTAAGCTTCTATCCGGTGAGATCAAGAACCGGAGCCGCAAGAACGTGGTTCAGGCGCGCTCATTCTCCGAGATGCTGGAGCAGGCGATCCGCCGCTACCAGAATCGAGCGATTGAGACCGCGCAGGTCATCGAGGAACTCGTTGCGCTCGCCAAGGAGATGCGCGAGGCGAACGCCCGAGGCGAGCGGTTGGGCCTCACAGAGGACGAACTAGCATTCTACGACGCTCTCGAAACGAACGTTAGCGCGGTGAAGATCCTCGGCGAGCCGATTCTCAAGACCATCGCCCACGAACTCGCCGAGACCGTGCGGAAGAATGTCACCATTGACTGGACAGTGCGGGAGAATGTCAGAGCCCACCTCCGGGTTCTCGTCAAGCGCATCCTTCGAAAGTACGGGTATCCGCCGGACAAGCAGGAGAAAGCGACGCAGACGGTGCTGGAGCAGGCCGAGGTTTTGTCAGAGGGGTGGGCGGGAGCCTGACAAGCGTTCTCTTCTCCACTCGCCATGCAGGAGTGACCGACGGATCATGATGCGAATCACCCTATTTGTCGTTTTGCTGGCCGTGGGCATCGCGGGACAGGTCGTGCGCGCCGTCCCATCGGAGCCGGTGCTGGCGGCGCCGGCTCCGGATCCCGCTCCCGCCGGGACGCAGCGCTATGTGATCGTCCCGGGTGACTCCAGCGTCACCTATCGGGTCCAAGAGACGCACTTCTTCGTCGCCGGGGACCGTGTGACTACCGCCGTCGGGGTCACCACCGTGCTGCGCGGCGAGATCTTCATCGACCGGGCGAAGCCCACCAACAGCAAGATCGGAACGATCACCGTGGACATCAGCCAGTTCAAATCCGACGCCACGATCCGCGACAACGTCATCCGCGCCCGGTTTCTGGAATCGTCCCGTTTCCCGACGGCGGAGTTCACGCCGACGACCATCCAGGGCCTGCCTGACGTGTATCAGGACGGGCGCGAGGTCGCCGTTCAGATCACCGGCAATCTGAAGATCCGCGACGTCACCCGGCCGACGACGTTCGCGTCCACGGTCAAGCTGGAAGGCAACACCCTCACCGTGACCGGGAACACGACGATCAAGATGACCGACTTCGGCTTCAGCCCGCCCTCGTTCCTTGGGATCCTGCAGGCGGAGAACGACGTCAAACTCGAGTTCAAGTTCATGGCCAGGGCGCAGTGAGCCGTTGCCGGGTGGGGAATCTCCAGACTCCTCCCGTGGGGTAGCGACGTGATGCATCAATCCTTCCGGCGCTGCCCAGGAGGTCGCCGGCCTCTACTCCACAGCGTTTTCGGCGGCGGTGCGTGAACCGATGGCAACCGCATCGGACGGAGCAGCAGTCCCATGCCGATCGCTCGCACCTCAACCAGAGCACCCTTCTCAAGCCCGTAGGCGTCGAGGAGCTCGCGCGGGAGGGTAACGCCGATGCTGTTGCCCACGGTCGTGATCTGACGCACGAGACGCATGGTCGTACCCCCCAGGGTTTCATCGGCGATGTGGACGGCGGGTTGCGGGTCTTGTCCGCCTGCGGTGGTAGACCACTTCCACCAGAGAGCGCTTTTCAGGGCCGTAGGCGTCGAGGAGCTTTGCGGCGGGGCAACGCCCGCGCGCCACCCACGGTTGTAATCTGGCGCACGAGACGCACGACCTGGAGGTTGACCCATCTTGCCCGTATCCCGCATCAGGGGTGGCCGATATTATAACAATTACAACACGAAACGGGCTGAAAACCAGTCCAGATGCGGGTTTCGGCAAAGTGGACGCATACGGAACTGGACAGGGACATCCTCGGGCTGTCCGATTGCCTTGGCGCAGACGCGCTATTGCTTCTCCAGCAACGACATTCGGACTGCTTCTTCGAGGACAATCACCTTCCCACGGTCCGACCCAAGCACGCGGTTGATGCGCCCTGCCGTAACGCGGTCTACAGATGCCTCAGTCCAACGCTGCTGGAGGTACCGTCGCAAATCCTTCAGCGAGCGCGCGCGGTAGCGGAAGGTGAAAATGGTCGATGCGCGCAGCCGGAAAAGCCCCTGCGAAACCACCTGGTCGAGGGCCTTCTGCGCCCTCTGGTAACGGATCCGCGCCCCCGACTCCCTCAGATATCCAACGGCCTTGCGCCCTTCTGAGGCTTCACAGAATATCGCCCGCTTGCGCGGCATCGGATGGATGTCCAGGAGCAGTCCTGAGTCTATGAGAACACGCCGTGCGCTGAGGAGGGCATGGACCATGCCCCGAGGCGCGATTCATCACAAGGACCGGGACATGACGGCGACATCGAAACTCCGGTCGGCGAATGGCAAAGACTCACCCTGTCCGACGTGGAAGCGAACGCGGGCTTTCAGGTTTGCGGGGAGAATCCGCCGGCCCCCGGCGATCGCCAGGCGATCGGGATCAATCGCCTCAACGCGCCGACTTCGGCGTGCAAGCTCAACGGTCAAACGGCCGTCCCCGCACCCGATCTCGAGCACACGCCTCCCTCGAAGCGAGATCATGCCGTCGAGCGTGGCCATCTCTGCGCCCTCGGGGTCGAGTGATATGCCCTTCATGGTCTCATCACCTCTCCGCGGATTCAGTTATAGGTGCATCTCGCCCTTGCCCCTGACGGGGCTCATTCGTTCTCGAAGAGCCGCTCTCCTCGATAGGGTCGATCGGCTGGCGCAGCGAATCTAAGAGAACTACTCCACGCCGCGCGAGATGGCCGATCTGTTCGTCCGGCTCCTGCGCGGGGAACTGCTGGCGCCCGGCACCACGGCGGTCGTCCTAGAGATCCTCTCGGCCCAGAAGCTGCGCGACAAGCTCCCCGCGTGGACGCCGTCGGAGATGCGGATCGCGCACAAGACCGGCGAGTTGCCGGATGTACAGAACGACAGCGGCATCCTCTTCTTCCCTTCTGGCCCGGTCATCGCCGCGGTCTTCACCAACGACCTCGCCGCCCAGGCTGAAGGACGGCTGGCGATCCAGGAGATTGGGAGAGCCATCGCTGCCTCGGCGGACGCAGAGACGATGGCTTCTCCGAGGGACTCAGGACAAGGAGGCCACCCAGTTCCTCCTCGGAGTCCTCCGGGACGCCGGTCAGCCGGCAGGGATTCAGCAAACGGCCTATGATGCACTCCTGGAGGTCCGGCAGGGGTATGAGGCCGCCCACGCGGTGTTCATGCAGCGTCTCAAAGCAGAGGTCCAGCTACGCACAGCCGCGGACCGGGCAAAGACGGACGAGGAGAGAGCACAAATCGAACAGCAGGGTTGTTTCCGACCCCGACCTCATCGAGCCTTTCTAACACGCTGCGCCTCACTTCTCCCGGCGCTGTCCAGGGGGTCGCCGGCCTCGACTCCACAGCGTCTTCGGCGGCGGTACGTGAGCCGATGGTAACCGCATCGGACGGAGCAGCAGGCCCATGCCGATCGCGCGCACCTCAACCAGAGCACCCTTCTCAAGCCCGTAGGCGCCAAGGAGCTCGCGCGGAAGCGTGACGCCAATGCTGTTGCCCACGGTCGTGATCTGACGCACGAGACGCATGATCATATCCCCCAGGGTTTCATCGGCGATGTGGACGGCGGGTTGCGGGTGTTGCTCGCCTGCAGCCGTAGACTACCTCAATCAGAGAGCCCTTTTCAGGCCCGTATGCGTGGAGGATCGCTACGGCGGGACGACTCCCACGCGCCGCCCACGGTCGCAATCTGGCGGACGAGACGCACGACCTGGAGGTTGGTCTATTTGCCCGTACCCCCCATCAGGGGCGGCCGATATTATAACGATTACAACACGAAACGGGCTGAAAGCCAGTCCAGATAAGGGCTTCGGCAAAGTAGACACATACGGAACGGGATACCCTCGAGCTGTCCGATTGTCTTGGCGCAGACGCGCTATTGCTACTGCAGCAAGGGCACTTGGACGCAGCTGGAAACACCGCCGCAGGCTGCTGGGAGGGGACGCCAATGCCGGATACAGTTCGTCTGGTCGAGTACTTCTACATCGAGGTGCCGGACAAACCAGGAGAGGGTGCTCGCGCGCTCGCCGCGACCGACGCCCTGACCGCGGGCGGCGGCCGGTTCGCCGCGATTGTGTGGGTGAAGCCTCGCGATGCGAAGCGCGCGTCGAAGGTGCCGGGCGTAGGCTGAGCGACCAGCAGATCTGACGAAGCCAGAGGGGGGAATCCGTTCTTCGCCCGATGTAGCCCCCCGTCCGCACCCCCTACAGTGATGTCGAGGGCCGTCCGGCTCGAAGGCGGGGGGAGCGTCTGCATGCCGAAGAAGCGTGCGAGAGCCATCCAGGTGAATGTCTCCTGGTGCAAGCAGTGCGGTATTTGCATCGCCTTTTGCCAGCCCGAGACCCTGAAGCCCGACAAGATCGGCACCCCTAAGGTCGTCAAGCTCGAAACCTGCACCCTCTGCATGCTCTGTGAGTTGCGCTGCCCGGACTTCGCCATCACGGTGATCGAGGACAAGGAGGTTGTCGTTCGCGATGTCGCAGCCGCGGCTCATGCAGGGCAATGAAGCCTGCGCCGAAGGGGCACTGGACGCAGGACTGAAGTTCTACGCCGGCTACCCGATCACGCCGTCCACCGAAATCGCCGAGTTCCTGGCCGACCGGCTGCCCAAGGCCGGCGGCGTCTTCATCCAGATGGAAGACGAGATCGCCAGCATGGCCGCGGTCATCGGCGCGTCGTTGACGGGTGCGCGCGCCATGACGGCCACGTCCGGGCCCGGCTTCTCGCTGAAACAAGAGAACCTGGGCTACGCGGCCATGACCGAGACGCCATGCGTCGTCGTGAACGTCCAGCGCGTCGGACCATCCACGGGCCTGCCCACGTCGCCCGCGCAGGGAGACGTCATGCAGGCGCGTTGGGGCACGCACGGCGACCATCCTGTGGTGGTGCTCTGCCCCTCCTCGGTGCTCGAGACCTATGTCCTGACCGTTAAGGCCTTCGCCATCGCCGACGAACTGCGCCTGCCGGTGATCCTGCTGTCCGACGAGATCACGGCACACATGCGTGAACGTGTGGTGCTGCCAGACCCGTCCACCCTCCCCCGCGGCGAACGGCCGCGCAATGGCCAAGCGCCGGCGGATGTCCCGGCCATGGTCCACTTTGGAGAGGGACAGCGCAGATTCGTCACGGCCCTGTACCATGATGACAACGGCTTCTGGACCGAGAGCTCGGAGGAAGCGGACCGTCTGATCAGGCGCCTGACCAACAAAGTGGAAAGCCGACGCGAGCAGCTCACGATGGTGGACCGCATGCATCTGGACGACGCGGAGGTTGCCGTTGTCGCCTATGGGTGCGTCGCGCGCTCGGCGCTCCGGGCGGTCCGCGTTGCGCGCGCGAAAGGCCGTCGCGTAGGGATGCTGCGTCTGGCCTGCCTGTGGCCGTTCCCCCGGCATGAGATCGAAGCGATCGCAGGCCGCGTCAAATCCATCGTCGTCCCCGAGATGAACATGGGACAACTGGTCGGCGAAGTCGAGCGTGCGTCCGCGGGCCGCTGCCGGGTGATCGGTTACAACCGGGTGGACTCGGAACTCATCCGGCCTGAGGAACTGCTGCCCGTCCTCGAGGAGGCATAGGACATGGAGACCATGCGCTTCCTGCGCGTCGAGCATCTGCCGTCCATCTGGTGCGTCGGCTGTGGCCACGGCACGGTGCTGAGCGCCGTCATCCGGGGGATGCAGAAGGCGGGCATCGACCAGGACAAAACCGTCGTCGTTTCGGGCATCGGCTGCTCTTCCCGGTCGGTCGGCTATCTGAACATGGACACGCTGCATACCACGCACGGCCGCGCGCTGGCCTTCGCCACGGGCATCAAGTTGTCGCGGCCCGATCTCAAGGTGGTCGTGCTCGCAGGCGACGGCGACCTCGCGGCGATCGGCGGCAACCATTTAATCCACGCGGCGCGCCGCAACATTGGTATCACGACGGTCTGCTTTAACAACGGCATCTACGGGATGACGAGCGGCCAGTATTCGCCGCTCACGCCGGCGGGCTACCGCACGACCACGTCGCCGCACGGCCACCTGGAGCGGGACTTCGATCTGTGCAAGCTGCTGCAGGCGGCGGGCGCGACGTACGTGGCCCGCAGCACCGCCTATCACGTGCACCAGACCACCATGTTCGTCCAGCGCGCGCTGGCGCACGACGGGTTCGCCTTCGTCGAGGTCTTCTCGCCGTGCCCCACCTACTTCGGTCGGTTCAACAAGATGGCCGACCCGGTCACGTTGATGGAGTGGCTGCGCGATGGGACGGTGCAGGCGGCCCAGGCGGCGCGGATGAAGCCGGAAGAGCTGAAGGGGAAGGTGATTCTTGGGGAGTTCTATCGCAGCGCAGATGTCCCCGAGTACGCCCGGTCCTACCATGAGTTGATCGGACGGCTGACGTCTGCCCCCGCGTCCGCCGGCGTCGAATGACCGGGATGCGCACCGACCGCTGGGAGGCGGTGGTCGCCGGATCGGGCGGCCAGGGGATCATCACCGCCGGGATCATCCTAGCGGAGGCCGCCGTGCTGGCGGGCCTCAACGCGGTACAGACGCAGTCGTACGGGCCCGAATCACGCGGCGGTGCCAGCCGGGCGGAAGTCGTCCTGTCCGAAGGCGAGATCGACTATCCGAAGACCACGCGCCCCGACGCCCTGCTCGCGATGACCTCCGAGGCCGTCCGGAAGTACGCAGGCCGGCTCAAAGAGGGCGGCCTCTTGATCGCCGACGAGGATCTGGTCGAGGACATCCCGGACGGGACCTATCGGATTGTGCGTGTCCCCATCACGCGCATCGCGCAGGACCTGGGGCGGGAGATCGTCGCCAACATCGTCGCGCTGGGAGCGCTCGTGGCCCTCACCGGGGCGGTGCCGGTCGACGTCCTCGAACGGGCCGTCCTGGCCAGAGTGCCGAAGGGCACAGCCGACTTGAACCGGCAGGCCGTGCATCGTGGAATTGAAGCCGGGCGCAGCGCGCTCCTGATCGAGGGGGTCTGACCGAGGCGAGTCTTAGACCGGCACAGGTTCACGAACTTCGGCGGGCAAGATCTCCATTCGCGTGGGACGGCGGACGTCGCGGGAATCGTCAGCCTGACACAGGCAGTACACGGCCACAATCTCCCCATGCCTGGCGGTGATGATCCGCTCATCTTCGCATTCAGGACAACGTACGATCACTGCAGGCATTCGTGCGTCCTCCTTCCCCTTAGGTTGTTGCCCACCTTAGCGCAACAGAAGTCTCGTGAACCCGACCGTGTGCCGTTCGATCTTGGCAGCACCCAGGTCACCGGCATTTTGTGCCGGACTTCATCGAACTGGGCGCGGACGTTCTGAATCCGGTGCACATTCGCGCCACCGGGATGGAGCCACTTCAACACCGTGCACAACATCCAACCTGATGCGCCGACCCGAAACATCGTGGCGATGTGGGAGTTTGGGAATTATGCTTGACATGATTTGCGGAATTCGATAGCATTATTTCAGCAAGAAATACAAGAATCGCGCAAATACACCGAAACATCCAGGAAGATGCCTGAAGGCACCGGCGTGAACGTCAGGAGGCGTCGCCCGAACCTGTCAGACGTGGCGCGCGACGCCGGTGTTTCGCCGTCCACTGTGTCCCGAGTGCTCAACGCCAGCGCACCTGTAGCTGAGAGCGTCCGGGCGCGCGTGTTCGCCTCGCTCACTGCTCTGGGCTACCAACCGCCCTCCGGGCGTCCGAACGCATCTGCCCTGCAAAGCGCCGTCGTCCTCCTGATCCCGGACATCCTCAACCCATTCTTTGCCGACATCGCTCGCGGCGTTCAGGATGAAGCGGGCGACTCCGTGACCGTGCTGCTCGACACGACGGAGGATCCGCAGCGAGAAGAGCAGCTCCTGCGCACGCTCGCCCGGCAGCCGATCGGCGGCGTGATTGCCTGCGGCCCGCGCCTCCCCACCGAGCAGTTGATGGCCGTCCGAAGCCGCTACAGGGTGCCGATGGTGGTGTTGAATCGCAGCATCCGGCATCCTGAAATCCCATGCGTGATCGTGGACTTCGAAAACGCCGCCTACCGCGCCGCGCGTCACCTGCTCGACCTGAATCACACCCGCATCGCCTTCATCGCAGGGCCGACTACCTCCGAGGCCTCGCAGGCGCGGCGGCGCGGCGTCGAGGCGGCCCTGGCGGAGGCCGGCCTGGCGCTGCCACCGGAACGGTCCGTCGGCAGTGTTCCGAACGTGAACGGTGGATTTCTGGCGATGAGTTCACTGCTGGCCCTGCCGCCGGCCGATCGTCCAACTGCGGTGATCGTCTACAACGACATCATGGCGCTGGGCGCCCTGCACGCCGCCCGCGTGCAACGCCAGCGTGTTCCAGAGGACATCTCGGTCATAGGCTTCGACGACATCGCGATGGCGGCCCACGCCAACCCGCCCCTCACCACGATTGCTCAACCCAAGTACCGCATGGGGCGATTGGCGATGCAGCTTCTGCGCCGCATGATCCAGGGGCAGCCGTCTCCGGGCGAGGGCTACACGCTGATGGAAAGCCCGCTGATCGTTCGCGAGTCGACCGGCCCGGCGCCCGCGGGCAACGGTGGCACGCCACGAGGGTAACGGGATGACGAGGTACGTCTTCAGCACCGTCGACACCATCCGCTATCGCTTCCCGACCCACATCAATGATCTGGTCATGGATCGTTCTGAGGCAGAGACCTCAGAGGTGTTCATCGTCGTCCTGGAGCCCGGCGAGGCGCCGCCCCTGCATGTGCATCACGACATGGAGCAGATCTTCTACATGCTCGAAGGCACCGGAGTGCTGCGGATCGGCGAGACGCCTGATGAGTATCCGGTGAAGCCCGGCGATCTGGTGCGCATTCCGCCGCACACCTATCACAAGATCACGTGCACGGGCTCGCAGCCGCTGCGCTATCTGAGCGTCGACGCCTTCGTGGGGGAAAAGTCGAAAGCCGAGCCCACCTGGGAGAGTCATGCGCGGGTCTTGTGCCAGCAATTCGGCTGGGATTTCGATCGGGTGCGGTCCAACCGTTAGAACGTCGACGACACAAGGAGGTGGCAGACGGAAGAGACGGTGACGATCGGTACCACAGAATGGCGTGAGAAGAGCGGAGGTGCACACATGAAAGGCAAACCGCATCGTTTCGTGATCCTCACGATCGTAGTGCTCGCGCTGGCGATAGGCGCCTATGCGCCTATGCCGACGCGCGCACTGGCTCAGGCGCCGAAGTATCACGAGGCCCCCATGCTTGCCGACCTCGTGAAGGCCGGCAAGCTGCCGCTGGTCGCCCAGCGCCTGCCTGAGAATCCGCTGGTCGTCGAGGTCGTCGAGAGCATCGGCCAGTACGGAGGCGTGTGGCGGCGGGGATTCCTGGGTCCCAGCGACTTCAACAACTACCACCGGATCGTGTACGACGCGCTCGTCCGCTTCTCACCGGACGGCACGAAGATTGAACCAAAGCTCGCCTCCAGCGTGGCGCCCTCCAAGGATTACACCGCCTGGACAGTCACGCTGCGCAAAGGCGCCAAGTGGTCGGACGGCAGCCCCTTCACGGCCGACGATATCATGTTCTGGTACAACGACGTGCTCCTGAACAAGGACCTCACGCCTGCCCTACCCACCTGGATGAAGAACCGGGACGGCTCGGCCGTCACGGTCGAAAAGGTGGACGACATCACCGTACGGTGGGTGTACAAAGATCCGAACACCACCTTCCTGATGGAGCTCGCCAACAAAGACAGCGGCGACCGTCAATTCGCGGCCTTTCTACCGACGAAATACCTGAAGCAGTTCCACGCGAAGTATGCGGACAAGACGCAGCTCGACAGGATGACGGCCGACGCGAAGTTCAAGACATGGGTCGAACTCTTTGCCGCGAAAGCCCACCCGCCCGAGAATCCTGACCGCCCCACGATGGCGGCCTGGGTCCCGGTGACGCGCGCCAGCGACCAAGTGTTCATCCTACGCCGCAACCCCTACTACGTCGGGGTGGACAAGGCCGGCAACCAGCTCCCGTACATCGACTATGTCCAGTTCAAGTTCTTTGCCGATGCCCAGGCCCTGAACCTAGCGGCGATCGCGGGCCAACTGGACCAGCAGGAGCGGCACATCAATCTCCTCAACTACCCCGTGCTCAAGGAGCATGAGAAGGACGGCAAGTACCGCGTCATCCTGTGGCCCGCCTTCGGCGGCGCGGACGCCAACGTCACGTTCAACGAGACCTACACCAAGGACCCCGAGCTCGGCCGGTTGTTCGCGACCAGGGACTTCCGCATCGCGATGTCGTACGCCATCAGCCGGAACGAGATCAAGGAGTCCGCGTTCCTTGGCCTGGGCGAGCCCCGGCAGCCCGTGGCCGCGCCGTGGCATCCGTACTATCCCGGCGACGCCTACGCGAAGAAGTTCACCGAGTTCAGGCCGGACGAAGCCAACAGGATGCTTGATGGGATCGGGCTGAACCGGAAGGACTCGGAAGGCTTCCGCCTCTTCCCCGGGACCAACAGGCGCGTCACCGTCGAACTTTCCGTGGTCCCCGTCTTCGGTCCCTGGCCGGACATCGCCCAGTTGATCGCCAAGAACTGGGAGAAGGTCGGCATCAGGACGCTCGTGCAGATCCGGGAGCGCTCGCTGCACTTCCAGATGAGGCAATCCAACGACCTGCAGGCGGAGATCTGGAACCAGGACACCTCGGGCTTCCCGTTCACGGGTGTCCCCAAGTACGACCCGCGCGTCCTGCTCTACGGCACCATCACCACCGGGCCGCTGTGGAAGCAGTGGTACGACACGGGAGGGAAGGAAGGCGTCGAGCCGCCTGCCGAGATCAAGCGCATCGTCGAGTTGATCGACAGGGGCAAGTCGGCCAACCCCAAGGACCAGGTCAGGATGGCCCAGGAGATCTTCAAGATCTGGGTGGACAACGCGTTTGAGATCGGGACCGTCGGTCTGACCCCGTTGGATCAAGGGGTCGCGGTGGTCAACGCGCGGATGCACAATGTCCCGACGAAGCTGGCCAAGGACTGGCCGCTGCGCACGCCGGGGAACGCGCGGACCGAACAGTTTTACTACAAGTAGTCGCACGAGCGAAGACGCGCCAGGGGGCAACGGGTCTCCCGTTGCCCCCATCTCAAACACACGCGGGGACCGCTTCCGGTGCTGCGAGTCTTACTCCAACGCCTGCTCCTCCTCCCCCTGCTGCTCGTGGTCTTCTCGATCCTGGTCTTCGGCCTGGTGCAGGCGCCCCCAGGAGACTTCCTTACCAGTTACGTCTCCATGCTGGCGGCCTCCGGCTCCACCGTTGACCAGGCGCAGGTCGAGGCGCTGAAGCGGCAGTTCGGCCTCGACCAACCCTTCCACATCCAGTATCTCCGGTGGATGCAAAATCTGCTGAGGGGCGACCTGGGCCTTTCCCTGGAGTACCAGCGGCCGAACGCGGAGCTGATCGGCGAGTACCTGCTGCTGACCGTTCTGCTCGCGCTCTTCTCATTCGTCTTCACCTGGCTGATGGCCATTCCCGCCGGCATCTACTCGGCGACGCATCCACGCTCATGGCTCGACTACGCGCTCACCGTGCTCAACTACGTCGGCGTCGCGACGCCGAACTTCATGCTGGCGTTGATCCTGATGTGGGTCGCGTTCTCCCGCTTCGGGATCAGCGTCACGGGCCTCTTCTCACCCGAGTACCTACAGGCGCCCTGGAGCATGGCGCGGTTCATCGACCTGCTCAAGCACATCTGGCTGCCGATGATCGTCCTCGGCATCGCTGGGACGGCCAGGCTCACGCGCATCATGCGCGCCAACCTCCTGGACGAGCTCAACAAGCCCTACGTCGTCACCGCGCGCGCGAAGGGGCTCTCGGAGTGGCGGCTGGTCCTCAAATACCCGGTGCGCGTCGCCATCAACCCGCTGGTGAGCACCATCGGCTGGTACCTGCCGCAGCTCTTTTCCGGCAGCCTGATCGTCGCCACGGTGATGAACCTGCCCAACATCGGCCCGCTGCTCCTGCGCTCCCTCATCAGCCAGGACATGTATCTGGCAGGCGCCATTCTGATGATCTACTGCTTCCTCACCGTCATTGGGACGCTGATCTCGGACATCCTGCTGGCCTGGCTCGACCCGCGGATCCGGATGGAAGGGTGAGCGGCCGTGGCCGGGGATCTGCGCGCCGAAGAGCCCGCCGTCAGCGCCGTCTCGCCGCCGACATCCGAGGCGGAAGAGCGCGTCTCGCTGGCGTCCAACTGGAAGCTGGTCTGGTGGCGGTTCAGGAAGCACCGGCTGGCGATGGCGAGCTGCGCCGTGCTGATCGTCTTCTATGCGGTCGTGCTGTTCCCCGATTTCTTCGGCACGCAGGACCCCGAGGCCACCGCCGCAAGCCAGGCGTTCATTCCCGTGCAGCACGTTGCGTTCTTCGACGGGCTACGTTGGCGCCCGTCGGTCCCGGCCGTTGCCGGAAAACGCAACCCGGTCACCCTGCGGATGGAATGGACGGTCGACGAGACGCAGAGGATTCCCGTCCAGTTCTTCGCCCGCGGCTTCCGGTACACGGTGCTGGGGATCTTTGAGACGGACATCCATCTGCTGGGAACCAGGGACGGCGGCCAGAACCGGGTCTTCCTGCTCGGGACCGATCGGCTGGGCCGTGACCAATGGTCGCGGCTGATGCGCGGCACGCGCACCTCGATGACCGTCGGCCTGATAGCCGTCACGCTCAGCGTGATCCTTGGCGCGGTGATGGGCGGCGTGTCAGGCTATTTCGGTGGTTGGGCCGACCTGGCCATCCAGCGGATCGTCGAGTTGCTCCAGTCCTTGCCCACGATCCCTATCTGGCTCGCCATGACTGCCGCGCTGCCTCAAGATTGGCCGCCGCAGAAGGTGTTCTTTGCGATCACCATCATCCTGGCGCTCATCGGCTGGACCACGCTCGCGCGGGAGCTGCGCGGACGGTTCCTCTCGCTGCGTGAGGAGGACTTCATCCTCGCGGCGGAACTCGCCGGGTGCAGCCGGGCGCGCATCATCATGCGGCACATGCTGCCGGCGGTGACGAGCCACATCATCGCGACCAGTACCCTGGCTATCCCAGTGTTGATCGTCAGTGAAACGTCGCTGAGCTACCTGGGCCTGGGCATCCGGCCGCCCGCCATCAGTTGGGGCGTGCTGCTGCAAGAGGCCCAGAACATCCAGACCGTCGCGAATGCGCCCTGGCTGCTCATCCCCGGCTTGTTCGTGATCATCGCCGTGCTGGCGTTCAATCTTGTGGGAGACGGCCTGCGTGATGCCGCCGATCCTTATGGCCACTAGACGAGCCGACGAACCCGCCCCCCTCCTCTCCGTGCATGATCTCAAGGTCCACTTCTTCATGGATGAAGGGGTGGTCAAAGCCGTGGACGGGATTTCCTTCGACGTCTTCCCCGGTCAGGTGTTCGGCATCGTTGGTGAAAGCGGCTGCGGCAAGTCGGTGGCCATGAAGGCCCTCTTGCGGATCGTCGAGCCGCCGGGGCGCGTTGTCTCGGGCGAGATCCTGCTTCGCCGCACCGACACCATTGTGGACCTAGCCAGACTGGACCCGGCCGGCCGGGAGATGCGCAGCATCCGCGGCGGCGAAATCGCGCTCATCCCGCAAGAGCCGATGGCGGCGTTCAGCCCGGTGCACTCGGTCGGCAATCAGATTATCGAAGCGATTACCCTGCACCAGGCCGTCGGCCAACGCGCGGCCCGCGAGATCGCCGTGCGACTCTCGCGTGATGTCGGCATTCCCGCCCCCGAACAGCGGCTGGACTACTACTCGTGGCAGCTGAGCGGCGGCCTGCGCCAGCGCGCCATCATCGCCATGGCGCTCTCGTGCAATCCGCGGCTCTTGATCGCCGATGAGCCGACCACCGCGGTGGATGTCACGACTCAGGCGCAGGTCCTGCGCCTGCTGCGGCAGCTCCAGGCAGATCGCCATACCGCCATCATCTTCATCACGCACGACCTTGGCGTGATCGCGCAGATGGCCGACCACGTCATGGTGATGTACCTGGGCCTGGTGATGGAGCAGGGCCCCGTGGACAACATCTTCCATGCAGCCAAGCATCCCTACACGCAGGCGCTGCTGCGTTCCATCCCCAGCATCCAATCCACGCCGAGGATCAGTCTTCCGACGATCAGCGGGTCGATCCCTCATCCATTCAACCGCCCCCGCGGCTGTCCGTTTCATCCGCGCTGCCCGCACTTCATGCCCGGGACGTGCGATCGGCAGACTCCCGCTCTGCGGCCGGTCGCAGACGGGCACCTGGTGAGTTGCTTCCTCTACGACCAGGAGGCGGAGCGGACGTGACGGAATCGTTGCGGGTCGCGCAGCCCCTCCTTCAGGTCAAGAACCTGCGCAAGCACTTCCCGATCCAGAAGGGCTTCCGGCGGCGTGTGATTGGGTACGTCCGCGCCGTGGACGACGTGAGCCTCTTCATCAACGAAGGCGAGACCCTCGGCCTCGTCGGCGAGAGCGGCTGCGGCAAGACGACCGCGGCCCGGTGCGTCCTGCGCGCCTACTCACCCACGAGCGGCGAGATGCTGTTTCAGACGGCCGGCGGCGAGGTTGTGGACCTGGCCAGGCTATCCCGGCAGCAGCTCCGCCCGCTCCGTCCGCAGATCCAGATGATCTTCCAGGATCCCTACGGCTCCCTCAATCCGCGCATGCCGATCTTTGATATCGTGGGCGAGCCGCTGCTGGTCAACGGGATGAAAGACCGCAGCACGCGCGTCGAGCGCGTCACGGAACTGCTGAAGCTGGTCGGCCTGCGGCCGGAGTACATGCAGCGATTTCCCCATGCGTTCAGCGGCGGCCAGCGGCAGCGTATCGGCATCGCCCGCGCGCTGGCCCTGAATCCCCGGCTCGTCGTCGCCGACGAACCGGTCTCTGCCCTGGATGTCTCGGTGCAGGCGCAGATCCTGAATCTGCTGCTTGATCTGCAGCGGGAGCTGCACCTCACCTACCTGTTCATCGCGCACAATCTCAGCGTCGTCCAACACATCTGTGACCGCGTCGCCGTGATGTACGTTGGCAAGATCGCCGAGATAGCGACCGCGCAGGAGCTCTACGACACGCCAAGACATCCCTATACAGCGGCGCTCATGGCGGCGGTGCCCGTGCCCGACCCCCGTCACAGGGCCGGCGACGTCGAGCTGAAAGGTGAGGTCCCCAGCCCGGCCAACCCGCCCTCCGGCTGCTATTTCCACCCCCGCTGCCCGCATGCCGTTGACCTCTGTCGCACGCAGACGCCGGCACTCCAGGAAATCTCCCCAGGGCACTTCGTCAGTTGCCATCGCGCGGATGAGCTGAAGTTGCGTGGTGTGATATGAGGAGTGGGCGCGGTATGATGATCCATTCGAGGCTGTCGGAGTTCCCTCCCGCACGCCTCCGCGCGATTCTGGCCGACCTGCCCCCCGCCTCAGGATACCGGCTGGACGTCAAGCCGCTGCGATATCGTACGGGACCGCACCTCCAGGCGCTGTGCGACTGGGACGCCAGGGCCATCACGGTGCAGGTCCCCGAGCCGTTCCGGCCGTTCAGACAGCGCATCCCGTACCGGGCCCAGCGGATCAAGACGCGCGCGGCCCGCGGGAGTCCGTTCGCCTTCCGCTGGTTCTACCGTGACGTGCTTTTTCGTACCAAGACAGAAGTCATCCGGTTCCTGTACTGCCACGAGTACTATCACTACTATCTCCACGATGTGCTTGGCAGGAAGGGTGCTGCGGAGACGGCCTGCGACCGGTTCGCTCTCGAGCACTTCCGGCGCCGCAGCCATCGTGCGGATGAAGTGAAGCCGCGCGGGGTGATATGAGGAATGCTCGTCAGAACTTCCATATAAAATTCGCGTGACTCTCATGAAACATTCGGTGCAAACGGATTCCGCCGCCCGGCCCTTGTGGAAGTCTAATCCCGGACGCTCTGGGGCATAACACAAGTCAAGCGCAACACAAGAACCCGCGATAAGGGCACCCCGCCCGCGAGGGCGGCTCGCAAAACCACGGGACTGGGTGATCCCAGTCAGCCGGGTTACCGAACGGGAAGGTCGGAACGCCTTCCCCTGGAAGGCGTTTTCGCTTTCTCTCGGGCGGAGAGAGGGCGCAGTGCATGTTTGACCTCTTTTCAACCTACCCAGAACCTCCCTTGTATTGCCCTAAAGGGTCACTCGGGCATAGACTCACACCGGCGCAAGCCCGCACTGGATACACCAACCGCCCGATGTGGGCAGGATGTGATTCGCGACACGATGAACAAGGCCTGGCTCGGTCACGAGCCGGTTTCAGCCATCGATTAGCGTGGTGAGATCCTCTGTGGTGAGCAGCGCTGAAGCGTTCGCAGCATCGGTGTGTCCAGCAGATCGAGGGGTGATCGAGTGAAGCGCGTCTGGATCTTCGTAGTGCTCTTGTTGGTGTTGACCTTGCAACCCCAAATCGCGCCGCAGGCCCCGGCGCAAGCGGTGCTACACTGGAGCGATCCGGCTGCGTGGCCCGAGTTAAGGCATGTGCCCGGCGGCGCGGACGTGGCCACGATCCCAGCGGGGCGCACGGTCTACCTGGACACGATGACCGCGACGGCGGGAAGACTGAACGTCTATGGAACACTCACGAAGCTTCCGAACACGAACGTCCAG
>JBGPLF010000060.1:0-17400 GCA_041486265.1 bacterium | reverse complement strand
GATCAACATCAAGGTCACGAAGCGCAACGGGCCGGTCGTCGCGGTGCGCGCGGTGGATGACGACGACGAGGTCCTGCTGATCTCAGCCAACGGGATCGTGAACCGGTTTACGGTCAAGGAGATCGCCGTGCACGGCCGCCAGGCGCAGGGCGTCGCCGTCAAGCGCCTCGAGGAGGGCGACCGGTTCGCGGCGGTAGCGCGCATCGCGGCAAAGGATGCGAAGGAGTAGCGGCGTCATGGGCGCAAGACGCTGGATCCAGGCGATCGGTATTCTCGGTGGTACCGTCCTGCTCCATGAGGTTGCGCACGCCGTCGCCGCGAGGCGCGCAGGCGGGACGGTGCGCGAGGTTGGCATCGGGTTCGGCCCGGTGCTGGCCCGCCGCCGGATAGGCGGCGTCGACGTGACCGTGCGGCCGATCCCATTCGGGGGATTTGCCGCCATTGATATTGATCAACTCCCGCCCGATCGGCGCAGGCCGATTCTGCTGGCCGGTCCCGCCGCCAACATTGCCGCCGGGCTGCTGCTTCGAGGGCTGGCCCGTCCCCGTCAGCCCGTGGGACTCCCAGGGCAGACGAACCGCCTGGAGGTCGGCGGGCTGCTGGCGGCGATGGCGATGCTCGCGCGCGCTGCGGATCTCGGGCCGGCGGCACTGGCCCGCGCCGCTGGGGACATCAACCTGAGCGTCGGGCTGGCCAACCTCCTGCCCGTCCTGCCACTTGACGGTGGACATCTTGCCGCAGCCCACATGGAGGCCGCCGGTGTCGGCCGGACGACCGTGAACGCCTTCCGGCAGATCACCGCCGCGCTGTTTGCGTGGTTCGCCGTGCGGGTGTTGCTGACCGACCTGGCCCGCCTGCGCACATCAGCGACATCCCCAGGGCGTTCAACGCCCACGACGAGACCTTTCCCAACAGACGGGGCCGCCCACACGTCCGGGCGGTCGTGAAAACTGTTGTCGGCCGGCTGACCGAGACAGCTGCTGTCCCCGACCCATTGGCCCTGCCCGCCGAGTGGGCGGAGTGGGCGGAGGAGCCGGGGCAGGTCATCCGCGTTGAAGAAGTGGGGGCGCTGCTCGGCACACTCCACGCCGTCATCGTCGGCCGCGATGAAGCATGGTTCGAGGGCCTCTGGGTCCAGCCGTCGGCGCGCGGCCGCGGGGTGGGGCGCCGTCTGGTGTCGGAGGCGGAGACGCTGGTGCGTGGGTATGGTGCTGCGATCGTCCGGACGGCGGTGCCGGGGCGGGACTACGGCGCGCTGGCCGTGGCCGAGCGAGCTGGGTTCGTCCGGCACAGCGAGGCCGCGGTCATGGTCGCGGACATCCCTTCCGGACCGATTGAGGTCCCCTACGAAGCGCACGTCGTGCCCGCCCGGTCCACGGATGCGCGCGCTATCACGAGCCTGTTCGAGACGGCGCCGCACCTAACGGGTTGGCGTGGATTGGTACCGCTCGGGTGGCGCTTTCGCCGGTTCGTGGTGGAGCTGCTGCAGGGTCTGGTCAGGGACGGGCGTGTCCTGCGAACGGGGGAGGCGGCGGAGGGTCCTGTTGAAGGGGCGGCCTCCTTTGCGGTTCGGGGCGACACGGCGATCGTTTCGGCCCTGGCCGGTCCGCCCGCGCATCGCCAGGCGTTGTTTGGCGCGGTAGTCGAGCGGGCCAGGCATGGCGGTGCCCGGCGTATTGCTCTGTTTGTTTCCGAAGCCGACGTGGCTGAGGGTCTGCGTAGCGCGTTCGTCCCGCATCCCTGGTGTCCGGACGGGCTGGTCATTGTAGAGAAAGTGTTGACCGTGAAGACACATTGACGGCGAGGTGATCGCGATGGATCCGTATGTCGCACCGTACCTGCGGAAGATGGAAGAACTTCGGCGCGAGGTCGTGGAAATGGTGACGCCGCTCGGCGACGACGGTATCAACCGCGCGGTGCCGGGCCTGCGCAACACGATCGGGATCGTGCTGCGGCACATGACCGGGGCCGAGCGGTACTGGATCGGCGAAGTCGTCGGCGGCCGTTCCGCGCACCGCCAGCGCGACGCGGAGTTCGACCACGACCGCGTGCGCAAGAGCGACCTGCTGGCCGAACTCGACGGCGTCGCGGCGCTGACGCGTGATGTGTTAGGACGCCTGTCGAGGGACGATCTCCTCCGAGAAGTTGATGTGCAGCGCCCGCAGGGGTCCACGAAGGAGACAAAGGGCTACGCGATCATCCACGCCACGCAGCACATGGCCTACCATGCGGGGCAGCTGCGATGTATGACGCGGTTGCTCGAACACGGCGCCTGAGATGCGGGTCGGATTGCCCACGGGGCGGGATTCGCTCCCGCCCCGCGGCGCATCGAAACGTGTTTGGATCTATCAGCGAGGCGCAATCCAAGTCCGCCGCAGCCCGTAATACGACTGGTTCGGCCAGTGCTCGAACCCTTGGACGTTCTTCCTGATCGCCTCGAACGTCGTCGAGTGGAACAGGAACACCATTGGGACGGTTTCCTGCAGCCGCAACTGCGCCTGATCGTAGATGCGCTTGCGCTGCGTCTCGCTGGCGGTCGTCTGCCCATCCTCGACCAGTTTGTCGAACTGGGCGTCTGAGTAGTTCAGGTAGTTCCGGGTGTCGCCGGTCCGGAAGTTGTTGTAGAGGTAGTCGTCCGGGTCGACCTGTCCCGAGGTGCCCAGGAGGGTGAGCACGTAGCGCTTGGCGAGGACGGTTGGCAGATACACGCTCCAGTCCGCCGCCTGGATCCGAAGCCGGATGCCGATCTTCGCCAGTTGCGCCTGGATGATCTCGGCGGGCGTGCGCAGGAAGTCGTAGGTGCTGGTTACGTAAAAATCCGCCTCGAACCCGTTTGGTGACCCGGCCTCTGCCAGCAGGCGTTTGGCGCGGTCGATATCCACCTTGTCGTAGACGTTCTTGTTGATCGCGAAGTAGTTACTCGGCGGGATCGCCCCCGCGGTCGCCTCGATGCCGCCGACCCCGAACAGCGCGGTGTCAATGATCTCCTTGCGGTTGGTCGCCCACGCCATCGCCTGGCGGACCTTCACATTATTGAAGGGCGCGACCGCGGTGTTGATATAGATCGCGCGGAAGTTGGACGACGGACCGCCCACGACTTCGATGTTGGGATCGGTGCGCAGGCTGCGCACTTCCGATGACGGCACGTACTCGATGAAGTCCACGGTGCCCGTGCGGATTGCCGTGGTGCGGGCGATGGCGTCCGGGAAGAAGACAAACTCGAGCCGGTCGAGGTAGGGCAACCGCCGGCCGCTCGCATCGGTCTCCCAGTAGTCACCGCTGCGGACCAAGATCAGGCGTTGCTGCGGCGTGTAGCCGACGAACCGGAACGGCCCGGTGCCGACGGGATTGGTGTTGAGATCACCGTCCTTCTCCACGACCTCTTTGGGCACGATCGCTGCGGACAGCGAGTTGGAGAGCTTGGCGATGAGCGGCGCGAAGGGCTTCCGGAGCTTGAAGACCGCCGTATGCGGATCAGGCGCCGTGACCGACTCGACGTCGGCGAAGTCACCCGCGCGCGGCGACCGGGTCTTCGGATCCTTGACGCGGTTAATCGTGTAGACGACGTCGTCGGCGACGAAGGGCCGCCCGTTGTGGAACTTGGCGTTTCGCCGCAGCGTGAACGTCCAGGTCAGGCCGTCCGCCGACGTGGTCCACGATTCGGCGAGCCCTGGTTTGAAGCGCCCCTCCGCGCTGTAGAACACCAGGGTATCGTAGACGTGCTCCACCATGTTCCGCGTGGCCGTCGCGCTTGACTGGTGCGGGTCGAGCCCGACCGGATCGGTTTGCATGCCGATGCGGAGCGTCCCCCCGTAGCGCGGCCCCGAGGTTTGGGCTGCCGCAGGCAGGAGGCCCGTGGGCTGGAAACTCGCGGCGAGCAGCAGCCCCATGAGCAGCGCGATGCCGATCAATCCTGTGGTCCTGTGCATCTGTGCACCCCCGTGGCGCAATTTCTGGTCGCCGATATCTTACGTGCCGTGCATGTGCGGGTCGAGCGCATCGCGGATCCCGTCTCCGAGCAGGTTGAATCCCAACACGGCCGTCGTGATGGCGAGGCCCGGGCCGATCGCCGGCCACGAACTGAAGGTCATGACCGACCGGCCTTCGGCGATCATCTGCCCCCATGTGGGCGCCGGCGGCTGCGTGCCCAGCCCCAAGAACGAGAGCGCGGCCTCGGCCAGAATGGCCAGCGCCAGGCGTAGCGTGCTCTCGACGATGAGCGGCGCGATGGCGTTGGGGAGGATGTGCCGGCGCAGGATGCGCCCGTCCCTGGCGCCGATCGCCCCGGCTGCGTCCACGTACTCTTCGTGGCGGACCGAGAGGACCGCGGCGCGCGCCACGCGCGCCATGGGCGCAGTATAAACGATCGCGATTGCCAATACCACGTTCCAGAAGCCGCCGCCCAGGAACGCGAGCAATCCGATCGCCAGCAGGATCGCGGGAAACGCGAGCAGGATATCGGAGAGCCGCATCACGGTGGCGTCGACCCATCCGCCCCAATAGCCGGAGGCCGCGCCGGTGCTGCCGCCGGCCAGGAGCGCGATACCGACCGAGAGCACGCCGACCCCCAGCGAGATGCGCCCGCCGTAGAGGACGCGTGTGAACGTGTCGCGGCCGTAGAGGTCGTTGCCCAGAGGATGCGCCGCGCTTGGGCCCTGCAGCCGTTGTTCTGGGGCGATCTTCACCGGATCGTAGGGGGTCAGCACCGGCGCGAAGACCGCGCCGAAGAACACGAGCGCCAGTAGCACGCCGCCGATCCGCGCGCTGGGATGCCGCAGCAGCCGCCGGCCGGGACCGCGGCGGCGGGCCGCGACCCACCTAAGAGTAGCGGATGCGAGGGTCGAGGAAGCCATAGCACATGTCCACGAACAGGTTTACCAGCACAAACGAGAGCGCGATGGCCAGGACGGCGCCCTGGACCACGGGGTAGTCTCGCAGGTTGATGCCCTCCAGGGCGTAGCGGCCGATGCCCGGCAGGCTGAAGATCTGCTCGATGATGACCGTCCCGCCGAGCAGCGTTCCAAACTGGAGTCCGATGACCGTGACCACCGGGATGAGCGCATTGCGCAGCGCGTGCCGCAGCACGATGGCGCGCTCCCGCAGTCCCTTGGCGCGCGCCGTGCGGACGAAATGCCGTCCCAGGATCTCGAGCAGGCTGCTACGGACAATGCGCGTGCTGGCGGCTGCAAGCACCAGGCCCAGCGACAGCGCCGGCAGGAGCATATGCTGCAGATTCCCGATGACGTCTTCCCCGGGGGAGACGTACCCGGTCGGCGGCAGCCAGCCGAGGCGGAGGGAGAACAAAAGAATAGCGAGGATCGCCAGCCAGAACGATGGGACCGAGAGGCCGAGCAGGACGAATCCAGTGGCCAGGTAGTCGGCGACCTTTCCGCGGCGTAGCGCGGCCAGGATACCCACGGGGATGCCAATGGCGATTGCGACCAGCAGACCCATCATGGCGAGCTGGATCGTCACGGGAAACCGCCGCGCCAGCTCCGGACCCACCGGCCGGCCCGTGCGCAGCGACTTGCCCAGGTTGCCGCGGGTCACGCTCGCCAGGTAGTCGGCAAACTGCACCGGGATAGGACGGTCGATGCCGAAGAGTCGCTTGAGTTCGTCGACCCGCTGGGGCGAGATGGAGGCTTCGAGCCCGATCAACTGCGTCACCACGTCCCCAGGCACCAACCGGATGAGCAGGAAGACAGCGATAAGGACGCCCAGCACCGTGGGAATCGCGAGCAGCAGCCGGCGGATCAGATAGGCACCCAGAAACCAGACCCCCTGCACCCGACGAGCCTGACGGGTAAGGATTGATACGCCGGAGGAGAGGCCAACCCTTTTGGCGACTCAATTGGCCGCCCCGGCAAAACTTGCTATCATGTTGCGCGGCGTATGTCTGTGACTTCCGTATACCTCCTCCGCCACGGCGAGACCACGTGGAACGCCGAGCGCCGCTTTCAGGGCACCCAGAACTCTCCGCTAAGTGCGCGGGGGCGGCATCAGGTGGCCCGTCTCGTCGAGGCGCTTCGGGATGTACCGGTAACCGCGGTGTACTCCAGCCCGTTGTTGCGAGCGCAGGAGACGGCCCGGGCTGTGGCCACCGCGCACGACGTGGTGCCGGCCGTGGTTGACGACTTGCGTGAACTGGAAATGGGCGAATGGGAGAACCGGCTGCTCGACGACCTGGCACTCGAGGACGGCGCGCGGATGCAGGCCTGGCGGGACGCGCCGCACACGGTGCGGATGCCCCGCGGGGAAAGCCTCTCGGACGTGCAGGATCGCGCCCTGCGCGCGTTCTGGGATCTCGCGGCACGGCATCAAGGGCGGGCCATCGTGCTTTTGGCCCACGGTGGTGTGAACAAGACGATCCTGCTGGCGCTGCTCGGCGCGCCGCTGGCGTCCTACTGGCGGATCAGGCAGAGCAATGCCTGCATCAACCTGGTGGAAGTGGACGGCGCGCAGCCCCGCGTGATCGCGTTGAATGAGACGGTGCACCTGGGCGCCGACGCCTAGTACTCAGCCAGAGGGTAGGCGCCGGAAGACCGCGATCCCTGCGGCGACGCAGGCCGCAGCGAGCAGCGGCGCGATTCGCAGTCCCACCGTGTAGCCGAACAGGCCCAACGCCGCGGATGAGACGCTGGTCGCGCCGTTGAGCATCAATCCCTGGAACGCAAAGAACATCCCCTCGAGACGCTGCCCCGTTTCACCGGTGCTGGTCTGGGTGATGTCCGCGAGCAGGGCGTTGGGCAGGACGAACAGCGCGGCCAGCGACGGGCTCGCCAGGGCTACCAACACGTAACCCTGCACCGGTGCGCTGAGTGGAACCGGCCACAGGCCGATCGTAGCCAGCAGGGGGAGCAGCACGCCCGCGAGCGACATCGCGGACAGCAGCGCACGGTGACTGCCGATCCGGTGCGCGAGTGACGTGACCAGCGGCGTGGCCGCGACTCTTGCGGCCACGCTGACGCCGAGGACAGTCCCGACCGCGGCTCGCGGCAGGCCCATGAGCACTGTGACGATGAGGGCCATGGCCAGGCTCACGGTTGAGAGCCCTAGCCACAGCAGGGCCAACCCTGCGATGTAGATCCGGAACAGACGATTGCCGGTCGCGGCGCGAAGCGCCGGGACGAGGTTCACGCGGACATCGGCGATCGCGCGCTCGCGCACCGCCAGTCCCGCGACCAGGAGCGGGAGGAACCCCAGCGGCGCAAGGATCAGGCCCATCATCGGGAAGCCAGCGCGCGCGGCCAGCTGCGCTGAGGCGACGAAGGCGACCGCGGTGCCGGTGAGGGTGAACACCGACTGCCACGCCGAGGTGCTTACGCGATCGCGGCCCGGCTGGGTGCTCTCTGGGAGCAGCGCCATGTACGGGTTCAGCACAAGCGTGAACATGAGGAAGAAGACGCCAAGCCACACCGACAGATAGATGAAATTGGCCGGGGTGATCGATGCGTCGGGAGGCCGCCACAGCAGCGCAAAGGCGATGGCCATCAACGGCGCGCCGAGGAGGATGACCGGCCCCCGGCGGCCGCCGCGGCCGCGGCGGCGGTCACTCCAGTGTGCGACCAGGGGATTGACCAATGCTTCCACCAGGCGGCCCAGGCCCATCGCCAGCCCCAGCAAGGCCGGCGTCACCCTGGCCGGTAACGCCTGGTCCGGCGGCGGTGCGTAGTAATAGAAGACCCAGAGCAAGACGGTTTGCAGCAAGAGGCTGGAGCCGAAGCCGCCGAGGCTGTAGATGATCCTGCGCGCTGGAGTGAGCACGCGCCAGCCTTCCACGGGTTTCGCACCGCTCCCTCTCCGGCGAGGCTCCTGCGCGGCTCTCCACTTCACGTCCGCCACCCGAGCGGGCCGAGAGGAGTCCCACAGGGGGCGGGCGGCATCCGGCGTATACTTCTGCATCACACGCGGTTCCGGGCCCGCGCGCGCACCGCGCGTTGAGGACCCACGCACAGGAGGCAGTATGCTGCGCTATCTCACGGCGGGTGAATCACATGGACGGGCGCTGGTGGCCGTCATCGAGGGATTGCCCGCGGGCCTGCCCATCGACGAGGACTACATCAACGCCCAGATGGCCCGACGGATGTTCGGCTATGGCCGCGGAGGCCGGATGCAGATTGAGCAGGACCGCGCCGAGATCGTCTCAGGCGTGATCCGCGGCGAGACCATCGGCGCGCCGGTCGGGTTGTGGATCGACAACCGGGATTGGCGCAAGGACGAACCCGATATTACGCGGCCGCGGCCCGGACACACCGACCTGGTCGGCGCGCTCAAGTATGGTTTCGACGAAGTGCGGCGCGTGCTGGAGCGCTCGAGCGCTCGCGAGACGGCCGCGCGGGTGGCCGCGGGCGCAATCTGCCGGAAGCTCCTCGAGGAGTTCGGCGTGCAGTTGTTCAGTCACGTGACTGAGATCGGCGGCGAGGCCATCCGCACGCGGCCGCCCCGGTGGGAAGACATCCCCGTGCTGGCCGAAGCCTCGGCGGTGCGCTGCGTCGATCCAGGGGCCGAGGCCCGCATGAAGGCCGCGATCGACGCCGCCGGTGAGCGAGGCGATACATTGGGCGGCGTGTTCGAGGTGGTCGCCCTGGGCCTGCCGCCGGGATTGGGCAGCTACGTCCACTGGGATCGCAAGATCGACGCGCGCCTGGCCGCGGCATTGATCTCGATTAACGCGATCAAAGGCGTCGAGTTCGGGCTGGGCTTCGAGGTGGCACGCACCCCCGGCAGCCGGGCGCACGATGAGATCTTCCACGATCCCGCGCGGGGATTCTATCGCGACACCAACCGATCCGGCGGGATCGAAGGCGGCACCACGAGTGGCGATCCGCTGGTCGTGCGGGCGGCGATGAAGCCGCTCTCGACGCTGCGCACGCCGCTGCGGTCGGTGGACATACGCACAAAAGAAGTTGTCGAAGCGGTCGTCGTCCGCAGCGATGTCTGTGCGGTGCCGGCCGCCGGGGTCATCGGTGAGGCGATGGTGGCGTTCGTGTTGGCAGATGCGTTCCTGGAGAAGTTTGGCGGTGACGCGACGGCGCACATCCGCCGCGCCTATGAGCAGTTCATGGTGGAGGTGCGGAGGGCGACGTAGATCGCACCACTGCGACGAGGCTGACGAGCACGGCGATCACCTTGGCCGCTGCGGGAGCCGCGTGCGCGACACCGGAATTCGGCGTCGCACCGGTATCTCGGTGAGGCTAGCGGAGCACAATCGCACGGGGGCTCTGAAATTGATTGATGCCGGTCCCTTCGCTCCCCAGCGGCTCGGCGGGGATTTTGAAAGGCTGTTTGGTCGCCCCGGGCGAAACCCTCCATGTGTTTACGATCGTTGGTGTCCGTGTCAATCTCCGGCAATTCACGCTAGACGATGGGAACTGGCTCGTCAGAGCCATGGCCCGCGGATCGTGGTGGCGGTGGGATGCACCGTGGGAAGGCCCACCGAAGGCTGCCGAATTGCGCAGGGTACCGGCACACCTTGGTGTCCTGGTCCATGAGCGGGTGATGCCACCGCGTCGGATGGTGATCGAGACGCGCAGGGGGGTGCCGATCGGTACGGTATCCCGCTACTGGGTCGACGAGCGCACGCAGTGGATGGAAGTGGGCGTGGGGATCTATGCGGCGCGGTACTGGGGCAAGGGGTACGGCACCGAGGCGCTGGCGCTGTGGGTGAACCATCTCTTCGAGGCGATGCGGCTGCGGCGGATCGGCCTGCGCACATGGTCGGGCAATGAGCGCATGATCCGCCTGGCCCGGCACCTGGGGTTCAAGCAGGAAGCCGCTTTTCGCGAAGCGTATGCGACGGGGCGCCGCCTCTATGATCGGGTCGCCCTTGGTCTCCTGCGGCGCGAGTGGCAGCGTGCGCGCCGGTCCTGGCCGGTGTGAGGGGAGGCCGAGGCGGCGTGACGCCGGGGGTGACGATGCGCGCGATCTCACTGATCGGTCCAATGGGATCCGGAAAGACCGAGGCCGGCCGTGCGCTCGCCCGCCGGCTCGGCTGGGCGTGCATCGATACCGACGCCGAGATCGAGTCTCACGAGGGCCGTGCGATTCCCGCGATTTTCCGCGAATCAGGCGAGGCGCACTTTCGGGCGATCGAACGCGCGGTGGTTCAAAGGGCCGCCCGACGCCAGAATGTCGTTATCGCCACGGGAGGAGGCGCCATCCTCTCACCCGTGACGTGCGGCGTTCTGGCGAAGGCCGGACCGGTGTTCTACCTACGCGCCCCGCTGGACGTGCTGCTTCAGCGGGTCGGCGGTGATCGGGGCCGGCCGCTGCTGGGCGATGATCCGCGATCTGCGCTGGAACAGCTCTTGGGCGAGCGAGAAGCGCTCTACTCCCAGACTGGCGTGCCCATCGACGCGGCGGAGCCGGCTGATGCCGTGGTGGAAGCGGTTTTGAGGCACCTGGCAGGTGCTGTCCACCGCGTGCGCGTTGCTCTCGGGCCGCGGGCCTACGATGCCATCGTGGGTACGGGCGTGCTCGCGCTTGTCGGATTCGAATTGCAGCGCCTCGGCGCGGGCCGTCAGGTGGCCATCGTCACACACCGCAGCCTGCTGAGGCGGTTTGGCGGTGGTCTTACCCGGGCGCTCGAGGGCGGTGGGTTCACTGTACACGCGGTGACGGTGCCCGCCGGCGAGCAGGCCAAGAGCCTGAGGCAGGCGAGCCGGATTCTGGATGCGCTGGGCGCGGCTGGGTTCACGCGATCCGATACGGCCGTCGCGCTAGGGGGCG
The DNA here is from genome assembly GCA_041486265.1 of bacterium. Lineage (GTDB taxonomy): Bacteria > Sysuimicrobiota > Sysuimicrobiia > Sysuimicrobiales > Humicultoraceae > JBGPLF01. The sequence continues at coordinate 6,672 of JBGPLF010000060.1, read as the reverse complement.
GCGTCGCCGGCGATCTGGCCGGGTTTGTCGCCGGCATCTACATGCGCGGCCTCCGGCTGGTGCAGGTCCCGACCACACTCCTGGCGCAGATTGATAGCAGCATTGGTGGTAAGACCGCGGTCAATCATCCGCGCGCGAAGAACCTGATCGGTGTCTATCATCAGCCCGCACTGGTTGTTACGGATATTGACACGCTCCGGTCCCTGCCGCCGCGTGAGCGGCGCGCCGGCCTGGCCGAAGCCGTCAAGTACGGGATGGTGCTGGACCACAGCCTGTTCGAGGTGGTGGAGCGTGATCAGAAGGTGCTGGCCCGGCGCAGGGCCGTCGATGGTCTCGAGGAGATCGTGCGTCGCTGCGCGACGCTGAAGGCCCGCGTGGTCGAAGAGGATGAATACGAGCGCGGACCGCGCGAGGTGCTGAACTACGGGCATACCGTGGGACACGCCGTCGAGGCAACGATCCCCGGCCGGTTTGTCCACGGCGAAGCGATTGCCATCGGCATGCACGTCGAAGCACGGATCGCCGTGCGGCTCGGCCTGCTGGACGCCCACGACGCTGACCGGCAGGATGGGCTGCTGCAGGGTCTTGGACTCCCGCTGGCCGTCCCGGCCGGGCCACTGGGCCTGCTCCTCGATGCGATGCGGCTGGACAAGAAACGCCGCGATGGCAGGATTCGCTGCACCCTTCCCGAAGGCATCGGCCGTGCTCAGCTGGGTGTAGACGTGCCCGACTCTCTGATGCAGGAGGTCGTTGCAGCGTGCCAAGAGTCCTCGTGATGTACGGGCCGAACCTGAATCTGTTGGGGAGCCGCGAGCCTCACCACTACGGTTCGCTGCCGCTCGAGGCCGTGAACGCCCGGGTGTGGGCCGTGGCCGAAGCCGCCGGCATCGAGGTGGAGTTCTTCCAGTCGAATCATGAAGGTGCACTGATCGATCGCCTCCACGAGGCCCACACGACGTTCCAGGCGGTGGTCCTCAATCCGGGAGGATTGGGGCACACCAGCGTGGCGTTGCGTGATGCGATCGGGGCAATTGGCATCCCCGTCATTGAGTGCCACCTCTCGAATCTCGCCAGGCGCGAGGAGTTCCGGCAGCGATCGCTGCTCACTGAAGTCTGCGCGGGCGTGATCTCGGGCTTCGGTCCCGAAAGCATGGTGTTGGGACTACGCGCGGCCGAGGCCCTCATCCAGAACCTCGAGCGTTAAGCGGGGGGCGCAGATGCACATCAGGGGGATCCGGGGAGCTACCACGGCAGACGCCAACACCCCGCAGGCGATCCTCGATGCTACCCGCAGTCTGCTGGCTGAGGTGGTCCGCGCCAATCAGGTCGAGCCCAACGAGGTCGCCGCGGTGTTCTTCACGGCGACCGCGGATCTCAACGCCGTGTATCCAGCCGAAGCGGCCCGGCAGATGGGCTGGTGCGCCGTCCCGCTCCTGTCGTTCGCCGATATCGACGTACCCGGCTCGCTGCTGCGATGCATCCGCATCTTGATGCTGTGGAATACTGCGCTCTCCCAGGAAGAGGTTGTTCACGTCTACCTGCGCGCCGCCGAGGCGCTCCGCCCAGACCTCAGGGTGTCTCCCCCGTGGAGATCCCCGGTCGGCGGCGATGCCTGAGGCTACCGCCAGGAAGATCGTCCCGCTGAGCGCGGCTCCCGACGCCGTTGTTCCGATTCCTGGATCGAAGAGCCTGACCAACCGGGCTTTGGTTCTGGCCGCGCTGGCCCCGGGGACCTCGCGCCTGACCAATGCATTGTTCAGTGACGACACAATCGTGATGGTCGAGTCGCTGCGGCGCCTCGGGTTTCGTGTCGAAGTGGATGAGCAAGCCCTGACGATGGCGGTGGAGGGGCGCGGCGGGGTGATTCCGGCGGCATCTGCCGAGTTGTTCATCGGCGGCGCGGGCACCGCGGCGCGCTTTCTCACCGCGATGGTCGCGCTCGGGCACGGGCGCTACCACATCGACGGCATCGAGCGGATGCGCGAACGGCCGATCCAGGACCTACTCGACGCGCTGGGCATGCTTGGTGCTTCGATGAGCGCCGCAGCCGGTGCACCACCGGTGATGGTGGAGGCGCGCGGCCTGCGCGGCGGCCGCGCGGTGATCCACGGCGAGGTGAGCAGCCAGTTCCTCTCGGCGCTGCTGATGGTCGCGCCGTATGCCGCCGGTGATGTGGAGATCGCTGTTGACGGCCCGCTGGTGGCCGGGCCCTACGTCGAGATGACGCTGGCAGTGATGACGGCATTTGGTGTCGATGTCGAGCGAGAGGGGCTTCGCCGGTTTCACGTCCCGTCGGGACAGCGCTACCACGCCCGGGAGTACGCCGTCGAGCCAGACGCGAGCAGCGCCGCGTACTTTTTCGCCGCGGCCGCGATCACGGGGGGTCGAATCACGGTGCCCGGGCTTTCGTCGGGATCCCTGCAAGGCGATGCAAAGATTGTCGATCTACTTGAACGGATGGGTTGTGCGGTCGAGCGAGGCACGGATTTCCTGGCCGTGCGGGGGTCGGGGGCGCTGCGCGGGATTGACGTTGACCTTGGGGGGATGAGCGATCAGACGATGACTCTTGCGGCGATCGCGCCGTTCGCGGACGGCCCGACGCGGATTCGCGGGGTGGCCCACATCCGGCATCAGGAGTCCGACCGGCTGGCGGCCACCGCGGCCGAATTGCGCCGGCTCGGTCAGCAGGTGAACGAGCGGGATGACGGCCTGGTGATCACCCCCCAGCCCGTGCGGCCGGCGACGGTGCAAACCCACGGCGATCACCGCATCGCAATGGCCTTTGCCATTATGGGTCTACGCATTCCTGGGATCGCAATCGCCGACCCCGGGTGCGTCGCCAAAACGTTCCCAGATTTCTTCGAACGGTTGGGGCGGTTCCGCGCCGCCCAGGTCTAAGCCGCCTTCGTCTCGGTCTGCTTGGTTTCGGCCGGCTTGAAGGTGAACCGCTGGCCGCAGTTGCGGCAGCGCCACTTCTGGTTGCCGGTCTCGTCCACACCCTGATACTCGATCTGCGGACTCTTGCACCCCGGACAACGGACGGCACCCTTCATGCCCATGGTCGTCCCCCTCTCGCCTTCATAGTTTCCCTTCTGCCGGGTTTGCGCATCAGGTAGAGACCGGATCGGCGGTCAGGACGCTAGCCGAAATGTGGTGAGGTCGTCGGAAGATACAGTGGCGCGGGGACCGTTCGACGTCAATGAAGCAAAGTCTGGTAGAGCAAGAGCAAGTTGTACGTCCAGATCAGGACGTCGAACGTTGCAATGGCGACGACAACCGCTTTGTCGGCCATCGTCCGATCTCCTCATGGCGGGCTCGCTCGAAGATTTGCGGAACTTCGTTGGAACCTGAGCCCGCAAGTAAAGATTAGCATATTATGGCCGGTGATTGGAGGCGACGTCAAGAGAGGATCAGCCAACCACGGTGCTCTTCAAGACCGGGCGCTTGCCGGAGGGTTCACGGGGAATGCGCTCCACGATTTTCACCCTAACCGCCACTTCGTGGTTCAGGAACTTCTCGACGTGTTCCGCCAGGGCCTTCGCCTGCCCCTCCGTGTAGGTCTGCCGCGGCACGACCCACAGCTCGAGTTCGGTTGGGCGATCCTGGCGCATCTGGTACTCCCAGATGAGATCGGCCTGCACGCGCAGCACCCGTTGAAACACCACCGCCGGGATCCGCCGGCCGGCGCCGGTGACCAGGTACTCCTCGACCCGGCCTTCGAGGCCGCCGAGGACCGGGAACGCCCGGCCGCACGGACAGCGCTCAGTATCTGCGATCCACCCGACATCGCCGATCTCATACCGGATGAACGGCATGACGTGGTTGCGAAGGTCGGTAATCACGATGCGGCCGCGTGGGCTCGGTGCCCCCCGCCGGTTCCCGGGTGCACCGTCGACGATCTCCACGATGAACCCCTCGGTGTTGAGATGCCAGCCCCCGCGCGCGCACGTCTGCGCCACCATGGCGGAGAATTCGTTGGCGCCGTACCGCGAGAAGATCGGGCTGCCGAAGGCCCGCGTGATCAACTCGCGGGTGTCCTCGCTCATCTGCTCTCCGTTGTAGAAGATGGCCCGCGGGCGGACGCGGAGAGCCCCCCCGGCGTCCACGACGAGCCGCGAGAGCAGGTGCAGGTAACTCGGGTATGCGGAGATGACATTGGGATTGGCGTGTTCGAGGAACGCGATGACCTCGGCTCCATCCCGATTGATCACGGCTTCGAAGGGCAGTTTCCGGGTTCCGGTCAGGATGTGCCACCTGGTGAATCTCACCTGGTCCTCATGCGGGCCGCGGGGAAGGGTCGTGAACGCGTGCGGGTCTGCGGGCGAGGCGCCTGCCCAGTTCAGGGCCTGCCACCAGGTGGCCTGGCCCAGGGGATCGCCCCGCCGGTCCCGGTAGAAGCGAAGGGGCGTGCCCGTGGTACCGGATGTGGCCTTGGGCTCCAGGTCGCTGGTTCGTGCCTGAGTGGACAGCAGGGCGTCTTTCGCGGCCTGGACGTCCCGCTTTCTCAGGATGGGAAGCTGTGTCAAGCTCTCGAGGTCGTCGATGTCTGTCGCCTTGAGCCCGGCGTCATCCATGACCGTTCGATAGTAGGGGACGGTGTCGTAGGCCCAGGCGACGAGCCGCCGAAGCCGTTCGAGTTGCCTGGCCCGGAGCAGGTCGGGATTGAAGTGCTCAAGATCCCGCAGGGTGTGAAATTCACGGAGCGACTCACGCCGCAGGATGTGCGCGGCCGCGGGAAATACAGCGTACCGGACCACCGCGCGCCACAGTTCCCCTGAGATCATCGCCAACGCCGACACTCACCCCCTCTCCTCACTCGGCGACCACCGTGGTTTTCAAGAACGGACGCTTGCCGGAAGGTTCGCGAGGAATTCGGTCCACGATCCGGACCCGAACTGCCAGTTCATGGTCGAGGAACGTCGCGAGATGCGCAGTCAGGGCATTTGCCTGCGCGATCGTGTAGGTCTGGCGCGGCACGACCCACACCTCGAGTTCGGTTGGACGATCCTGGCGCATCTGGTATTCCCAGAAGAAGTCAGCCTGCACACGCAGCACCCGCTGAAAGATTGCGGCCGGGATCTGCCGGCCGGCGCCGGTGACCAGATACTCCTCGACGCGGCCTTCCAGGCCGCCGAGGACCGGAAACGCCCGGCCGCACGGGCACCGTTCGGTATCCGCCGCCCACCCAACGTCCCCGATCTCGTACCGGATAAACGGCATGACGAAGTTGCGGAGATCCGTGATCACGATGCGGCCGCGTCGGCTGAACGTCCCCTGGCGGTCCCCAGGTTCGCCATCGACGATCTCCACGATGAATCCCTCAGTGTTGAGATGCCAGCCCCCGCGCGCGCATGTCTGCGCCACCATCGCGGAGAATTCCAGCGCACCGTATCGCGCGAAGATCGGGCTGCCGAAGGCGCGTGTGACCAGGTCGCGGGTGTCGTCACTCATCTGTTCACCGCTGTAGAAGATGACCCGCGGATGGATGCGGAGAGGCGCGCCGGAGTCCAGGATGAGGCGTGCGAGCAGGTGCAGATAACTCGGGTACGCGGAGATGACGTCGGGATTGGCGCGTTCGAGGAACGCGATGGCCTTGTCGCCGTCCCGGTTGACGACGGGTTCGAAGGGCAGGATCAGAGTCCCGGCCAGGGTGTGCCATCGGGTGTAACGCACCTGACGCTCGGGCAAGTTGTGGGGAAAGGCACCGAATGCCAGCAGATCTGCGGGCGAGGCGCCTGCCCAATCCAGGGCCTGCCACCATACCGCCTGACCCAAAGGATCACCCTGCCGGTCCCGATAGAAGCGTAGGGGCGTGCCCGTGGTCCCGGACGTGGCCTTGGGCTCCAGGTCGCGGGCCCGGGCGCGGGTGGATAGCAGATCGTCCTTGAGGGTCTGAACGTCCCGCTTTCTCAGGATGGGAAGCCGCGCCAGGCCCTCCAGGCTGTCGATGTCCTGCGGCGTAAGGCCGGCGTCGTTCATGACGGTGCGATAGTAGGGGACGGTTTCATAGGCCCAGGCGACGAGGTGTCGGAGCCGCTCGAGCTGCCGGGTCCGGAGCAGGTTGGGGTCGGCGCGTTCGAGGTCCCGCAGGGTGTGAAATTCGCGAAGCGACTTGCGGCGCAGGGTGTGGACGGCCGCGGGAAACGCGGCGTACCGGATCACCGTGTGCTGCAGCGTCTTCGAGATCCTTGCCAATGCCGACACCCTGACCCCCTCCCTGAACGCCGGCGGCGTCTCCGAGCGCCTCCGGATCATCCCGGTGTGCGTCGAGCCGCAGAGCAGGTCAGAACGGGACCGCCCTGGTCTTCAAGACCGGGCGCTTGCCGGAAGGTTCGCGGGGAATACGATCCACGGTCCTGATTCGGACTGACACCTCATGGTCGAAGAACTTCTCAAGATGCACGATCAGGACATTCGCCTGCGCATCGGTGTAGGTTTGCCGCGGCACGACCCAGATGTCGAGTTCGGTTGAGCGCTCCTGGTGCAGCTGGTACTCCCAGAAGAAGTCGCTCTGCACACGGAGCACCCGGTGAAAGGCCGTCACCGGGATCCGCCGGCCGGCGCCCGTGGCCAGGTACTCTTCCGCCCGGCACTCCAGGCCGCCGAGAACCGGGAACGCCCGGCCGCAAGGACAGCGTGCAGAATCCTCCGCCCACGCGATGTCACCGATTT
>JBGPLF010000059.1:0-17455 GCA_041486265.1 bacterium | reverse complement strand
TCAGTTGGTTGAGTGTCATGGGCCTAGCGTAGCACCTTTCGGGGCTGGTGTCAAGTGAAGCATAATCGCCCTGTGCAGGATGTCCAGGGCGTGATTCCTGGTCAGCGAGCGCCCCTGACGGTCGCAGAAGAGGTAGTCTTCGGGTTTGGCGTCACGGCGCTTCCCGAGCCAGGACCGCAGATGCTGCGCAGTCTCCGCGCCAAAGAAGCCTACCCCATCCTTCTGCCCCTTCCCCGCTCGGACAGAGAGAGTCCGGGCCGCGAAAATCACGTCCTCGATTCTGAGCCGGAGCGCTTCGCTGATGCGGAGCCCTGAGTCGGCCAGCAGAGCAACCAATGCCCGGTTCCGCCGACCTTCAAACGTGTCTGCATTCACGGCCAGCAGCAGGCGTTGAACGTGCTCGTCCTCAGGCACCCTCGGGAGCGTTTTGGGGACCTTCATGCTGATGCCCTGCAGCGGGTTCTCTTTGAGCACATCGGCCTCGACGCACCACCGGAAGAAGGCCCGCAGTTTGCTGAAGTGCAGGTGTGCCGTTGTGGGGTTGACCTGCCCCCGAAGTGCGGAGAGATACCCTTGCACGGCGAGCGCAGTGCAGGCTTGCAGGTCATCTCCAATTGACGCCATGAGCCGGCGCAGGGTCAGCCGGTAGAGAGCCCCCGTGCGACTCGTGCAGCCCCCAACGACTCGGGACAGTAAGAACGCCTCAATTGTGGCGGAGAGTGAACCGACCCCTTGGGGGGTGAGCGCACCTCTACTTTGGCCGGAACCGACGACTTCCGAAGTCTGAAACCCTTGCAGGGACTGCAATGGTGGGCCCTGGTGGACTCGAACCACCGACCTCGCCCTTATCAGGGGCGCGCTCTCACCACCTGAGCCGATCTAGGAATGACGCACCTTCCAGCCATCGAGAAACTATCGAACAAACCCGCAAGGGTGAGAACACCCTTCCGGACCTTCTGACCCGGTTCCTTTTGGCGCAGCAACTGCAAGAGGGACGGGCGCCGGCTACGCTGTCCAGGCTGAAGTATGCCCTGCGGCCCTTCTTCGCGTTCCTGGGCGACGGGGACGCCCTGGCAGTCACTCCAGAGGGCATCCAGGACTACCTGGCCGGTGTCTGGCGCCAGTTCGAGAACCCGCACCAGCGCTTCAGCCGCGTGAAGGCCCTCAAGGTGTTCTATGCTTGGCTTCACCGCGCCGGCCTGATCGCGGCGAATCCCACGGCCGCCGTGAAGACGCCCCGCTGCCCGGACACCGTAGACTCCGTGCTGACGGTCGCCAACGTGCAGGCCCTCCGCAAAGCCTGCCGGGTGGAGACCTTCGAGGGGCTGCGTAACCGAACCATGCTCGACGTGGCCTTCGACTGCGGCCTACGCAGCGGCGAAATGCGCGGGCTGCGCGTGGCGGATATCGACTGGCAGGAGCGCACCTTGCGCGTGACGGGTAAGGCGCGGCCCGGCCGGGTGCCTCCGGTGCGCCTGGTGCCCTTCTCGGTGCTGGTGACGCGATCACTACGAGCCTACCTGCGCGAACGCCAGGCCCTTCCAGGCGATCACCTCTTCGTGGATCGCCGCGGCTTGCCGCTGACGCGCCGGAACTTCGTGCAGATCCTTGAACGCCTGCGGGTGAAGGCGAAGCTGAAGACCGCGCGCGGTTCCTGGCATGACCTGCGCCATGCCTTCGTAACCGAGATGCTAAGGAGCGGGGCGGACGCCGAGCATTTGCGCAGGATGCTAGGGCACAAGGATCAGCGGATGCTGGCACGCTACGCGCATCTGCTCACGACCGACCTTGTCCGCCACCACGACCAGCACTCACCCGCAGATCGGCTGCTGAGGGACTAAAGACGGGGAGCGCCGAAGTCAAACGGTAAACTCGTCGCTCGACCTAAGCACCGAGGGTCGCTGTGGAGACGCGCATCGGCCAGTTTATCGCCGATCGCCTGCCCCCGTCGTGGACGTGGGTGGTGGCGATCATCGAGATCCTCGCGGAGCTCGCCATATTTGGCGGTCTTCTCTGGGTGTGCGGGACGCTCGCTCACGGGATGCATCTCGGGCCGGTCTCACGCCTCTTTCTAGTGGCCAACCTCGCGCTCGGCAGCGTGGCGGCGTTCAAAACCTGGTCGGATCACCAGGAACAGTGGTGGTGGTTATGGGCTGGCATTCTGCTGGCCTCTGCCGCGCTCGCAATCTTCGCGCAAGGCACGCCGCCTACGGTGGAACCGTGAGGCTGCCCCGATCGCTCGATGAATTGCTCCATATTCAACATGAGGATACGCCAGCCGGAATCGTCCTTGCACTCCGAAGACTGCTTGAGACTCTATATGGGCTTGCGTTGACCTTTTGCGTTACCGGCCTCGTCTTCATCGTCAACGATCTGTGGAACGGTATCTTCAACGGTGGCGACATGTTCAACGCTCATACATGGATACTGACGCTAATTGCCGTTGGGGCCACTGTGCTAATCGGGCGCGCGAACCGTCTCGCACATCGGCTCCCCTTCTGAGTCCAGACTGGCTGTCCTCACTTGGGCTTGGTGGCGTGCTCGTCGAAGCGTTTGAGCACGATTTGTAGGGGCTCGATCTGACCATGTTCAAGCGGTTGCGTCGGCCGACCCCAGGCGCGGTCAAGGAGGGCCTCTGCCGCCCTTGCGCGGGCCTGTTCGGTCTTGCCACGTGTCATGATCGCCTCGGTCGGCCCCCAGGGTTCCCCGACTGCCCTGGGCTGGAAGGGTCGTCCCCGAGCGGACCTGTTCGCTGTTTTCGCGCTGTTCTCAGCCACGGTGACTGTGGAAGGGGGGACGTAGGAGGACCTGGGGCGGCACCCTGACCAAGCGTGGTGGAGTTTCTCCGCAGGTGTAGCCGACTCGGGAGATGCACCGCGCGGCCGGGTTCCTTGCGCGCCAGCGATAGGAGGCCGGTAGCCGCTAGCAACCGATCCACCAGGACATCGGGCCCGCTGAGGACGTCGGAATACGGATCACGTAGCGGTAGCTGTGGAAGGTCCACGATTGATGATGTGGAGGAATTGAATAGCCCGACCGCAGACACATGCGCGTTCAGGTGCATCATCCGTGAGGCCTGGAAACAACGGAGCGGGTTCATCGTCGTAGATCGAACTAACCCGCACGATCTGCGGCCAGCCAGCGCAGACGACGCATGACGGCATGCGCTCCTCCAGTCTTCGAACGCGGCTTTCCAGGGTGCTCATCCGACTTTCCCCTCTCGTTGGGCCGCCCGCTCTTCCAGGGCCGCGACGCGGGCCTCCAAATCCATGAGTTCTACCGCCTTCGTCGCATGATCCAGGATCACAGCCGCAGCTCGGACCTGAACCGATTCCTTCCGGCGGGCCGTCAGATTGCGCTCCAGGGCGTCTACGGCCTTCGTGGTGGCCAGTTGGAGGCGACCGATGGCTCCTTCTACCAGGTGACGGCGCGCGGTGCGGTAGGAGGCCTGAAAGTCGGGCCGTTGCAGCCAGCGCCACAACGTCGCTTCGCTGATCCTGGCGACCTTTGCCGCCGCCGCGATGGTCGGTTCACTCAGCAGCGCCGCGATGGCCCGCTCTTCTTGCGTTGACTTCCGCCCGCCGCTCACCGGCTCTCACCAGCCCTCAAAGGCCGGATGCAACATACCAGTCACAGCCGCCTGCTATTGTCTTCCTGACGTGCGTTGCACTGTGCAACATAAGCCCTTAGTTCTTAGTCTTCGGGGGGCGGCGGATTGCCGGGGGGCGGAGCCCCCCTGGAAAGACAGAGAAAAAAGGCTTTGAGGGTTTTGGCCGTCGGTCATGGCAGGAACCTCACTGTGGAGATGCGGCGGCCTGATGTGGGATCACGGCCGGCGAAGAGTTCGATCAGGCCAGCGTCCCGCAAGCGGCTATAGGCCCGCGCGACAGACGCTGGATCGTAGCCTGTCAGACCGGCCACCTTGCGCAGTGGCGCGGCAAACGTCGCCGGGGCGCCGAGTTCCTGACGGTGGGCTTCCAAGGCGATCAGCACGAATCGGGCGGCCGGGTCGAGGTCGCGCTCACGCGCACGAATCAGCGCCGCGCGTTCAGGGCTTCTCATGTTTGATCGTGCCTGCATGATCTTGCGCATGACGGAGAGGGCTTCGTCGACAGCCAGGGGCGGTCGGCAGCGGCGGGCCCAGGCAAGAACACAGCGGGTCAGGTCATCGCCTGACACCCCCTGCGTCAGCCAGCACCCGACGAGTCGTGCCAGGGTGTTGTTTCTCGTGCCCTCGTCGGCGCCGTGATGCTCTGCGACGCGCAACGCTGCCCTGTGAACAGGCTGCAGCAGGGCATCGTGCCATGCGGCCGGCAGCGGTGCCAGGGCGTCGAGGCCCAGCAGCCATTCGCGGCCAGTGCTCGTCGGCGCAATCGCGTAATGACCGTGCGACAACACGTCGAGGCCGGGCCGCAGTCCCAGGCGTGACGGCAGCGGCTTCTCGGTGCGGTAGAGTCGATGCGTTCCCCTGGGCGATTGCCAGCAGGCAGTCGGCGCCAGGGGCAGCCGCAGATCACGCAGAGTGCGTTCGGCTGCCTCGCTGTCTGTCTCGATATCGACCATGCCGCGGAGGATCACTGCGATATCCATACCGCCATGCCGCGCCGTCAGTGCGTCGAGTTCGTCATGCGTCTGCAACCGTGCCTGCCACTGTTTCCAGGGCGCCAGCGGCACCTTCTCACCGTTGACCGGCACGACGTTGATGCCGGCGCGGTGAAAAGCTGGGGCGCAGTCGGCGAACATCAGCGCACGATCATGCCTCGAACAGACCCTGTTGCTGCGGTGGCTGCCGATGTGGCTGAGGGGTGAAGCGCCACCGACCGCGAGGCAGCACCAGTTGGGTCTCATGATCGAATGGCAGGCGCTGGGCGTCGCGTAGGAACACCTCAAACGGGACTTCGTAGGTGCCGTCTGAAGCGATATAGCGAAGCGCCCGAACACCGAGGCGCCGTGCGCGATCAGCAGCGACTTGGCCAAGCGGCCACGCGTCGAGCTTGCGGAAATGCTCTTTAGGCCCGACACGGCGCACCAGCACGCCGTCACGGATACGACCGATAACGCGGCCGCCAAAGGCCCGAAAAGGGATGTCACTGTTTGCCCCAGAACCTCTGCTACGCATCTTGAACCCCTTTGCGTTCCTCGGCGCCTGTCGTTGACCGCGGCAGGCGCCGGCCGTTTGTGACGCTTACAACTTTTGCGCCTCGCGATCCATGAGGAACCGGTGCACGCGCTGGCGGTCAAACAGGCGAATCCCCGCACCCGCACGGGTCGTGGCGGGTAGCTTGCCTGCGCGTTCCAACTGGCGGATTCGATCCGGTGTGAGCGAGGCCAGCCGGGCCACTTCACTAACCGTCAGCAATCGACGCTTTTGCACATTCTCACCTCCCTAGTGCCTATAGCATCATTGAAGCAGGATTTTGGCCGGATGCCGGCGAAAGCCAAACATGAGGGTAGTTGGCGAAAAGTGCAGTCGTGGCGCGAAATACAGCGGCTCTTGGCGTTTCTGAGCGCGGGCGCGGAAGAGATCTCGGTGTCACGCAGCCGGCGCCAGTGGGCGCGTCTGGTGCGGCTGCATCGGGTGCTCCGCGCCGCTCTGGAAGGCCACCTCCGGCTGCAGGAGCGAGAACGTGCCCTCAGGCGTCAGGTGCTGGCTCTCAGACGTCAGCGGATGCGTTTCGAGGAACAGATGAGGCTGCTGGACGAGGCGAACCGCCGGGCAAACCGCGCGTTCGAGCACGAGCTCCCTGGGGAATCCAGGGAAGACCAGGCGCACGCGTGGGCACTGGCCCTCACAACGCCAGCGGGCCTGGCTGCCGATCAAGGGGCGTTCGATCAGTGGCTAGAGACGGAACGTGTGCGCCGTGACCTCCGGCGGCTTCAACTCCGCGTGCTGCGCGCGCCCGAGGTTCGCCTCTCAGGCGCACCAGCCTGGATGAAGCGGGCCTGGCCGCAGGTGCTGCGTCTTCCGGTTCGCGGCTGTGCGCTCTGTCGGCGGTTCTTTCGTGTGCCCCGCGGACAACCGAACGCCCACCACTGCCCGACTTGCAAACGCATGGAGACGCCCTGGCGACGGCGCAGGCTGCGTGAGGCCGCCCGGAAAGGACAGCGCCTCATGTTCAGACGCAGGATCGTGCCGCCAAAACGACAGGCCAAACCGCGGAGGTGAAGACGTGACTACCGAGGACCGAACAGACCTGCAGGGGTTGGCTCTTTCGGAGAACTGCTCCAGCAATCCGAACGCTGGAACCCAGGTCCTGCCTGCACTGGTGGGCCCTGGTGGACTCGAACCACCGACCTCGCCCTTATCAGGGGCGCGCTCTCACCACCTGAGCTAAGGGCCCGCGGGTAAGTCGAGTATACCGATCCTCACGCGCTCAGGCAACACCACCCGGCCGTTGAGGGCACCCGGATCGCTCAGGCCACCGGGGCGGCCGCGCCCGCGAATTCCCGGCGGGCCTGGGCCAGGACCTCCGGCTTCGTCAACACATCGAACGCGGTCAGCGCCATCGCCTTGGCCGCGGCCAGCATCGCGGCGAACCCGCGCTGCGAGATCGCGGCCTCCCGGAACTCCACCGTATGACCGGGCAAGTCTTTTGGACCGATCGAGATGTATGGGTGAATCGCGGGGAGTACCTGGCTCACATCCCCCATGTCGGTCGAACCCATGCGCGGGCGCTCGGGCGGCACGTCCTGCGGGTAGCCCAGCGCTTTGAGGTGGCGCGAGAACGTGTCGGCGAGTGTCCGATTGGGCTTGATCGCGTCGTAGCCCTTGCGAAACGTATGCTCGAGCGTCGCGCCGGTAGCGAGCGCGGCGCCCTGCGCGCAGTTGATGACACGGTCGAGCAGCTCGCGCGCGTACGCGTTGTCAATCGCGCGGACGGTGAAGACCGCCTCGGATCGGTCGGGGATGATGTTGGGCGCGGCGCCGCCGTAGGTGATGATCCCGTGGACCCGGGCGTCGTCCCGCATCTGCTGGCGGAGCAGCCCGATCGACGAGAACGTCTGGATCATCGCGTCCAGGGCGTTGATCCCTTCGTGCGGCGTGGCAGCCGCGTGCACGGCCTTGCCGAGAAACTTGAGCGACAGCCGGTAGGACGCCAGCGACGGCCGGCCCGAGAGCGTGTACCCGGCCGGATGGAACATCATCGCGGCATCCACGTCTTCGAAGGCGCCGCGCTGCAGCATGATGACTTTGCCGCCGCCGCCCTCTTCCGCCGGCGTCCCCAGGACCAGCGCCCGGCCCGGCAGGTGCTGGCGCACGCCCGCAAGCCCGATCCCGGCCCCCAATGCGGCCGTGCAGATCAGGTTGTGGCCGCAGGCATGTCCAATCTCGGGCAGGGCGTCGTACTCGGCCAGGATCGCCACCGCCGGCCGGGGGGATGTCCCCGTGATCTCGGCGCGGAACGCCGTCTCGAGACCGGCAGTCCCGCGTTCGACGTGAAAGCCGTGTTGCTCCAGCGTCGCCGTCAGCAACGCCGCGGACTGCCGTTCTTGAAAGGCCACCTCGGGGTTGGCGTGAATGCGGCGTGCCAGATCGATGAGTTCACTCGAGGCCGCGTCAATCGCGGCGAGGACCTGCTCGTACATGACGGCGGACGCCTCCATGCCATGGGCTATCAGACGCCTTCGCCGGGTCCGGAGACCGGTCCTTCCCGCGATCGAGGCGGCTCCGCGGCCGCGCCGGTACCTCTGGGCTAGGTGATGACGATGCGGGCGAAGCGGCGCCGGCCGACTCGGACCACGAGCCCGGTCCGGACCACCACCGCGGCGTCGATGTCGTGCAGCCTGGTCCCATCCACCGTGACGCCGCCCTGGCTGATGAGCCGGCGCGCGTCGCTGTTGCTGTCGGCCAGCCCGGTCACCACGAGCAACTTGATCAGCCGCATCTGTCCGCCGGGGGCGTCGTCGGACGAGAGCACCGCTTCGGGGATCTCCGCAGGCAGGTCCTTGTCGACGAAGACGCGCTCGAACACGGCCTCGGCCGCGCGCGCCGCGTCGGCGCCGTGCCAGAGTTCCACGATCGCCCGCGCCAGGCGGCGCTTGGCATCCCGGGGATGCACCGACCCGTCCTCGAGTCCGCGCCCGATCGCCTCGACCTCGTCCATGGGGACCTCGGTCGTGAACTCAAAGTAGGCGGGCATGAGGGCGTCGGGAATGGACATCGCCTTCCCGAACATCTCGGCGGGCGGCTCGGTGATCCCGATCGCGTTGCCCAGCGATTTGCTCATCTTCTCGACGCCGTCGAGCCCGGCCAGGAGCGGCGTCAGCAGCACGACCTGAGGCTCTTGCCCCACCTCGCGCTGCAGCTCGCGGCCCATCAAGTTGTTGAACTTCTGATCGGTCCCGCCGAGCTCGACGTCCGCCTCCAGGGCCACCGAGTCGTACCCCTGGCACAGCGGGTACAGCAGTTCATGCAGGTGGATGGGCGTCCCGCTGCGCAAACGAATTGTGAAATCGTCGCGCTCGAGGATCCGCGCGACGGTCGTCTGCGACGCGAGCCGGATCACATCGGCGAAATTCATCGCGCTCAGCCACTGGCTGTTGAAGGTCACCCGCGTCCGGTCGGGATCTAGGATGAGGCTGTACTGGTCTCGGTAGGTCCTGGCGTTCGTGGCGATGTCATCGGCCGACAGCATTGGCCTTGCCTGCTTCTTGCCCGTAGGATCACCGATCATCCCGGTGAAGTCGCCGATGACGATGATGGCCTCGTGTCCCAGGTCCTGAAACTGGCGCAACTTGCGGAGCACGATCGCGTTGCCCAGGTGCAGGTCCGGCGCCGACGGATCGAGACCGAGTTTCACGCGCAGCGGCCGCCCCCGCCGCAGCTTGGTCAGTAGGTCTTCTTCGGAGATGATCTCGACGGCACCGCGCCGCAGGCGCTCGAGTTGCTGCTCAGGGGAAAGTGGCGGCACGGACGTGGGCCTCATGGTCCTTCAATTCCGGTGAGAATCCGAAGTTGACCCCGAACCTCGCCGGCTGGATTCCCCGTCGTCTGGATGTTCACGTACGTTTGCTCGGCGAGCAACAGGTCCACGAATTGATTCCACGAGAGGCCGCTCGCCGGGTCGATGTTGGCGGGGCCGAACACACCCCGGACCAGCAAGCCGTTGACGGGCGGCGGCGCATTGCCGCTGAAGAGGGTCACAATCACACCGGCGTTGACGCCCGGCGCTGCGGGGCCGTGGATCTGCGCGACCGTGACGGCGCTCGGCATACCGTAGGCGTAGACAGTGAAGCGTATCGTCTGACCGTCCCGTTCGAGCCGGGCGGTGCCCGAGCCGGGCCCAAAGACGGGGGGAACCTCGTTCGCTCCCTGCATGTTCGTCACGAAGATCTGGATGCTCGTGCTGGTGCAGCCCGCCAGGATCAGGGACGGCACCAGCAGCATCGCTCCGACTTTGAAAGCCCTACCGATCATGCTAGCCTCCACCGCCAGACTATAGACTCAGGGTCACGACCGTGACGCCCGAGTCGCCTTCCCCGCGCTCACCCAGGCGGAACTGGTGCACATGCGGATGGCCCCGCAAGAAGTCGTGGAGCGCCCGGCGCAGTGCGCCGGTCCCCTTCCCGTGGATGACGGTCACCTGCGAAAGCCGCGCGCGCACCGCGTCGTCCAGGTAGCGATCGACCGCCAGCAGCGCTTCGTCCACGGTCTGGCCGCGCACGCTGATGGAGGTGGCCACAGCCGGCATCTGCGGGAGGTCGATGCGATCGGTCCGGCGCGCGGCAGCGGGCGCCCCGGGCGGTTCTCGCAGCGCGTCCCTCGGCACGCGGGCGCGGAGCGCGCCGACGTCCACCTCAACCTCGTCATGCGCGTCCGGCCCGGCACGCACGACCCCGACGCGGCCCAAGGACGACACAAACACGGTCTGACCGGTCTCGACACGCTGAATCGCCGGCCCAAGTGGCAGTGAAGGCTCGGCCGCGGGTAGGGCCTCGAGCGCCGCGCGCAGGTGCTCGCGCGCCTTCCGAACGGCGGACTCGGTGCGCGCCGCGCGCGCCTCCGCCATGATGGTTTCGAGCCGCCGCCGCGTCTCCTCCACGATCGCCTCGCCGGCACGCCGGGCCTCCGCCAGGAGACGGCGGCGCTCAGACCGAAGGTGCTCGGCCTCCGCGGTGAGGCGCTGCTGCGCCTCCTCGGCCTCCTGCCGGGCCGTCGCGGCCTCGGCACGATCACGCTCGGCGGCCAGGCGATCGCGTGTCAGATCGTCGAGCACGCGCTCGATCTCCACCTGTTCGGGGGACAGGTGGCTGCGCGCCACCGCGACGATCTCGGCATCCAGTCCCAGGCGCTCGGCGATCACCAGCGCGTTGCTCCGGCCCGGCAGACCGATACGGAGCCGGAAGGTCGGCTGCAGCGTCTCGGCGTCGAACTCCACCGACGCGTTCTCGATACCCGGCTCGCCGGCCGCCAGCATCTTCAATTCGTTGTAGTGGGTCGTCACGACCGTCCGCAGGCCGCGGCGATGCAGCGCCAGGATGATCGCGCGCGCGAGGGCCACCCCTTCGGTGGGATCGGTACCCGCGCCCACCTCGTCGAGAAGCACGAGCGCGGGCGGCGCGACCCGCCGGAGCATTTGCGCGATGGCGCCCATGTGCGACGAGAACGTCGAGAGGTTCTGCTCGATCGACTGCTCGTCGCCGATGTCGGCGTGCACCTGATCGAACACGGCCGCGGCGCTTCCCTCCGCGGCCGGGATGTGGAGCCCGGCCTGCGCCATCAACGTCAGCAGTCCGATCGTCTTCAACGCGACGGTCTTGCCGCCGGTGTTGGGCCCGGTGACGACCAGCGTGGTGAACGAATCGCCCAGAACGACATCAACCGGCACGACCGCGTCGTCTCCCCTGGTGAGGATGAGCAGCGGGTGGCGGGCGGCCTCGAACACGAGCGCTCCGTCGGTCCGGACCTGCGGCGCGACCGCCTGCAGCCGTGCGGCGAGCGCGGCCTTCGCGGCTGCCAGGTCGAGCTCGCCGAGGGCCTGACCGTTGGC
This sequence comes from bacterium, assembly GCA_041486265.1. Classification (GTDB taxonomy): domain Bacteria; phylum Sysuimicrobiota; class Sysuimicrobiia; order Sysuimicrobiales; family Humicultoraceae; genus JBGPLF01. The sequence continues at coordinate 6,464 of JBGPLF010000059.1, read as the reverse complement.
GCGGATGGCGTGCGCTGCCTCCCCCACCATCCCCGACAGGCGTCGGAGAATCCTCAGGATCTCTTCCCGTTCGGCGGCTTCCATCTCGCGGCGCTCGTTGCCCAGCGGCACCAACGCCAGCGGTTCCATGAAGAGCGTGGCGCCGCTTGCGCTCGTGTCGTGCACGATGCCGGGAAACTGCGCGCGGTGCTCGGCCTTGACCGGCACGACGAAGCGGTCGCTGCGCGTCGTCACCAACGTCTCTTGAAGATAGCGCCCAGTGGTGGCGTCGTGCAGCAGGCGCTCGAGGGACTCCCTCAGGCGCCGCTCGAGACTGCGGAGTCCATCGCGGATCCGTTTCAGCTCTGGGGAGGCGGTGTCGCGCATCTGTCCGCGCTCATCCAGGGCCCGGCCGATCTCCGTCTCCAGGTCGGCGAGCACCGACAGACGATCGGCGGTCTCCGCCAGGCGGGGTGCGCGTGCGCGGCGCGCACGAACAAACGTATGCACGCGCCTCGCGACCTCCAGTGTCTGCGCGACGTCCAGCAGGTCAGCCGGGTCGAGCACGGCTCCAGCCGCGGCCCGCGCGACGACGGGTTCGAGATCACGCGCCCCCCGCACCGGGATCTCCTCTTCAGCGGAAATGGCGGCTGCTTCGGAGGTCACCTCAAGCCCGGCCCGAACGTCGTCGACGTCGGACGACGGCAGCACCTCCAGCGCGAGGGCGCGGCCCATTGGGGTCACGGTACCCGCGGCGAGCGCGGCGAGGACCTTGGCGAAGTCCAACACCCGGAGCGTGCGCTCGTCGGCCGGGACGCCGGGGCGGGCGGCGGTCACGGCTTCACCGGCCCCCAACTCACCGGCGCCGGGGCCGCGGCGCCGGCAAGCAGCGACAGGATCGCCGGCGCGATGTCGGTCAGCGCGCGGATCGAGCGGAATGCGTCGCGGCCCGGCCCGATGGCCATCGTCGGGACCGGGTTGGTCGTGTGCGCCGTGGATCGTCCATCTTCCAGGTTGCCGTGATCGCTGGTCACGAGCACCGTGACCGCGGCATCCACCGTCTCGAGGGCCCCGGCCAGCAGTTCATCCACCATCGCGACCACGGCATCGGTCGAGACCGGAATCCGGCCGTGGGCCGCCAGGTCGGTGAGAAAGAACTCAAAGAACGTGAGGTCGGCCGTGGCGGCAATCTGTCCAAGACACCGGCCGGATTCGCGAGGCGTCAGCACGGGCAGGTCGTACCCCCACTGTCGCAACCGTCCGTTGGTCAGGTCGTGGAACACGGCCCGGCCGTCGCGCAGGTCGTCCACTGAACGCAGCCGGACGCCCGCCGATTGGGCGGCAAAGGTGACAGCGGCCATTCGCAGCCGTCGTGCGGCGACCGCGTCAAAGTACTCCCGCGTGTACGCGTTGGCCAGCGCGACGCGCCGCCCCTGTGCACGGAGTCTGGCGAAAAGGCTTTGGTCCACCAGCAGCGCCCGCAGTTCCGCCGTGGGATAGGCGGTGACGTGGCGTCCCGCGATCTCCGGCGCGTTGAGCCCGGTCAGCAGCGTGGTCTGCCCGGTGGCGCTCTGCGGCAGCCCCGGGACCCCGAGGGTCGCATCAGTAGGCATCATCAACACGCCGGGACGCTCGACGATCCCCTGCGCAACAAGCGGGCCTCCGAGCAGATCGTGGAGTACCGGGGTTGGCACCCGCGCGAAGGGATTGATCGCGGGATCGGCCTCGCCGAGGCCGACACCATCTATGAAGAGAACGAGAATCGACACTCCACCATTATAGAGCAGCGGGAAATGGCCGCGAGAGCGACGGATGGCCTTTGATCCCAAACCGCCACGGCCGGTCCGCCGCGACGCTGATGCCGATTCGCGGGCCGATGGCGATCACCCCCCGGCGGCGTCCTCCGTTCGCGAGGTACAGAGGCGGCACCGTGAGGTCGGCGCCGTTGTGCGCCGATCCCACCGCCATCGCCCTGGTAAGCGATCCCGGGCCGGCGGCCAGTCGCTCCGCGCGCCCCGACGTCGCACGCAGACGGCGCATGAGATCCATCCCCTCAAGGGGTTCCAGCGCCCGCAGCAGCACCGCGCCTGCCCGGCCGTCGGGTTGGGTGACCACGTTCAGGCACCAGTGGACACCGTACGAGAAGTAGACGTAGGCGAATCCGGGCGGACCAAACATGATCGCGCTGCGCGGCGTGCGGCGGTAGGCGTGGCTGGCCGGATCGAGCGGACCGCGGTAGGCTTCGGTTTCGACGATGCGACCGACCAGCCGGCCCGCCGGCGTCTCGTGGACCAGCAGGTGCCCGAGCAGCGCGCGGGCGACGACGACCGAATCGCGGGCAAAGAAGCGGCGCGGCAGCGGCTCCGGGCGTCGCATGTCACCGGCGGCGGCGCGGCGTACCGGTCCGGTGGCCCAGGACCTCACGCAGCGCCTCCAGCGGCAGCGTATTGATCACGTCCTTTGCCTCGACCCAGCCCCGCCGGGCCACGCTCACCCCCAACGGCATGTTGTGCAGATGCCCCCGTGTGTGGGCGTCGGTGCCGATCTCGAGGCGCACGCCCCGCTCCCCGGCCAGACGGACGTGCGTGTCCTTCAAGTCGAGCCGCTCGGGCGCCGCATTGATCTCCAGCGCGGTGCCCGTCCGCGCCGCCGCGTCCACGACCGTATCGATGTCCACCTCGTACGGATCGCGGGTTCCCAGCAGTCGCCCGGTCGGATGTCCCAGGATGTCCACACGCCCCGTCTCCATCGCCTTCACGATCCGGGCCGTCATCGCCTCGCGGCTCATGTTGAAGCGCGTGTGCACCGAGGCGATGACCACGTCGAGCTCAGCCAGCAGCGTGTCGGGATAGTCCAGGGAGCCATCGGGCAAGATGTCGCATTCGGTGCCGATCAGGACCGCGAGCCCCGCGCGCTCCGACAACCGGCGTACCTCCTTCATGTGCTCCCGGAGTTCGGCGGCCGGTACGCCGCCCGCCATCTTCAGCGACTGCGAATGATCGGTGATGCAGATGTAGTCATGGCCCAGCTCCCTCGCGGCCGCCGCCATCGCCTCGACGGACTCAGATCCATCGCTCCATTTCGTATGGACGTGCAGGTCGCCGCGGATGTCGCCTGGCTCGATCAACGCAGGCAGCTTCCCGGCAGCGGCGGCGGCGATCTCGCCCTGGTCTTCGCGGAGTTCGGGTGGGATCCACGGCAGGCCGACGGCTCGATAGACATCCGCCTCGGTCTTGCCGGCCACGCGGTGCTCATCCCGGACGCGCCAGACACCGTATTCATTGAGCTTGAGGCCCTTGCGGACGGCGCGCTCGCGCAGGGCCACGTTGTGCTCCTTGCTGCCGGTGAAGTACTGCAGCGCGGCGCCGTAGGCGATGGGTTCGACGACTCGCAGGTCGGCCTGCAGGCCCACATTGAGGACCACACTCGATCGCGTCGGCCCGTGAGAGAGCACCTGCGCCACCTGCGGGGCATGGACGAAGGCGTCCATGACCCGCTCCGCAGACGTGCTCGTCGTCACCAGGATGTCGATGTCGCGGACCGTATCCTTCCGGCGCCTAAGGCTCCCGGCCACCTCGAGTTCCTTCACGCCCGGGATCGCGCGCAGGAGCGCCACCAGTCCGTCGGCCTCCGGCAGGACGACCCCCAGCGGCCGGCGCTGCGCGCTCCGCCTCACCATGGCGATGCCCTTGAGGATGTTCTCTTCCGTCTTGGCGCCCATCCGCGGCAACTCGCGGATACGGCCGGCCTTCGCCGCCGCCTCCAGTTCGTCAATGGAGGTGATGCCGAGTTTCTGATAGAGCAGCAGCGCGGTCTTCGGGCCGACCTCCGGCACGGCCATCAACGCCGGGAGCCCGGGCGGCAGCGACGCGGCGAGTTCCTCATAGACCGCCATCGTGCCGGTCTGGATGAACTCGACGATCTTCTCGGCCGTGGCTTTCCCGATCCCCGGGATCTCGGTCAGTGCCTCGCGGGCGGAAACGTCGGCGACGTCCTCGGTCAGACTCTCGATCGTGCGGGCGGCGCGGCGATAGGCGTTGATGCGGAAGATCGATTCACCCTTGATCTCCAGCATGTCGGCGATCGTGGCGAACCGGTCGGCGATGGCGCGGTTGTGCGACATGGCTCCAAGACTAGAACTTGGAGTCGGGGCCGATAGGCGGAAACTTGATCGGGCTGATGTTCAATAGATCCTGAATGGAACTCCGCTGCGCGTCAGCGACATACTTGGCGATCGGCGACCGCTCGACATCCTTCACGAAGGCGTCGGCCAGCGGGGAAGCCAGCAGGATCCCGACCGCAGCCATCGAGGCCACTAGCGCCTTCAGCGCGCCGGCGAACAGCCCGAGGATCTGCGCCGCAGACGCGGGCCGTTTACCTCCGGGGAGGACGCTGATCACCAGCCCCAGCACAACGTAGAGCACGAAGAAGATCGCCAGGAACCCGGCCATGCGCCCCCAGCCTTCCGGCATGGGGGTGGCGCGCGCCAGACGGTCGCCCAGCGTGGGTAGCAGGATTGCCGCACCAACGTATGCGACCACAATGGCCAGAGCGCTCAACAGGAGGGTCGTCACGCCCTTGAACAACCCTTGCACCATGAAGGCGATCCCCAGCGCGATCACGATCCAGTCAAGCCACGTCATCGTCACCGCCCCCTACGTTCGAATCGTCACCGGTAGGCGCGCCGGCAGCGCGGCGTGGATCTGGCCGATGAGGGCGTCGACTTCCTCTCCGGTCAGCGTCCGATCTGCCGCCCTAAAGGTCAGGGTGTAGGCCAGGTTGCGCGTCCCCTCCTCCAGCGGTGGTCCCGTGTACACATCGAAGAGTTCGACATCCTCCAGCAGGTCCCCCGCGCTGTCCCGCACGGCCGCCCGTACGGCGGCGTGAGGCAGATCCAGGAGCGCGACCACCGCGATGTCCCGGCGCACCGCCGGGTAGCGGGGCAGCCCGGAAAACCGCGGCTGCAGCACGGCGCGGTCGAGCAGCATCTCCAGATCAAGTTCGCTGACATAGGTGCGACCGGGCAGATCAAACTTCTCAGCGACCTCAGGATGGAGCTCACCGATGGTCCCAACCGAGCGTCCGTCAATGACAATCCACCCGGTTCTTTCAGGGTGCAACCAGGAAGGCGCAGAGGGGTCAGGCCATCTCGGCCCGTCCACGCTCACCAACATCGAGTTGACCCGCAACTCTGCCGCCAGCGCCTCCAGCACCCCTTTGAGGTGGTAGAACGTGACCTCCTTGTTCCCCTCCGACGCGCCCCAGTCGCCGGTCATCCAAGGGCCTCGCACGGCGATGACGAGTGAGCGACGTTCGAGAATTTGCCCATCCGGCACCCGGCCGAACACTTTGCCGATCTCGAACAGATCCACGGCCTCGCGGCGGCGGCTGACATTCACCCGCACGGCCTCCAATAGGCTCGGGAGCAGACACGGACGAAGGCGAGTGTGCTCGGAGGTCAGTGGGTTCTCAAGGTGCACCGCCTGTCGCCATGGATGGCGAGCATCAAGGTTGAGCCGCTCAAGCAGTGGCATGTTGACGAGCGAGATCGTGATCGCTTCGGTTAACCCGCTTCGGATAAGCGCGTCGCGCGCAGCGACCTCGGCCTCCAGCCGCTCGGGCCGCCGGCCCTGCTGCACGACTTCCACCGGCATCGCCTCGGGGATCCGGTCGTAGCCGTAGTGGCGGGCGACTTCCTCGATCAGATCTTCCTCGCGTTCAAGATCGCGGCGCGCCACCGGCGGGATCGCCCGAATCGTCTCGCCGGCGCGGCGCACTTCGAGCCCCAGCCGCGTGAGGATCGAAAGGACAACGTCCGTCGGGACCCGCGTGCCGAGCAAACGCGTGATGCGGGCCAGGCGCAAGGTGATCTCCGGCCTGGGTTGAGGCGCAGGATAGACGTCCACCGCCGACCTCAAGACCCGGCCGCCGGCCAGTTCCGCGATCATTTGCGCGGCGCGGCGCGCGGCGCGGGCGGCACCGTCGGGATCGACACCCCGCTCGAACCGGGCGCTCGCCTCTGTGCGCAGGCCGAACCGCCGGCTGGCGCGGCGGACGCTGGCCGCCGCGAAGGACGCCGCTTCCAGCAGCACGTCGCGGGTGCCCGCCCCGATCTCAGTCTCGGCGCCGCCCATGATGCCCGCGAGCGCGACCGGCCGTCGCGCGTCCGCGATAACCAGGACCTCGGGATCCAGGTCGCGCGTGGTCCCGTCGAGCGTGATGAGCTGCTCGCCCGGTGCGGCGGGCCGCACCACGATGCGGCGCTCGACCAGGCTGTCCAAATCAAAAGCGTGCAGGGGCTGTCCCCACTCGAGCATCACATAGTTCGTCGCGTCCACGATGTTGTTGATTGACCGGATGCCGGCGGCCTCGAGCCGTGCCGCGACCCGCGGCGGCGACGGCCGGATCGACCCCCCGGTGATCACGTGGGCGAGGTAGCGCGGGCACAGCCTGGCGTCCGCGATCTCGACCGCGGCCATCGTGGC